>NZ_JBMPOW010000013.1:0-187411 GCF_049340205.1 Undibacterium sp. Ji49W
TTTTCAATCGCATAAAGCAATTCCGCAGGCTTGCAACACGGTATGAAAAATTGGATAGAAACTTCCTTTCCTTCATCAATCTTGTATTTGCTTACCTTTGGATTTATTGAATGTTAACAGCCCCTAGTACTGGTGTGTAACTAAGCGAGAAGATAGGAAATAAACCTAAGAGCAAAATTTTGGTAGGTTAAAAAACGCCAGCCTATGTGGCTGGCGTTTTGCCTGAGAAGTTCTTGGCAACTCATAGCGAAGTCTAATTTCTGTATGAGAATCTGAGATCCGTTACATTAATTTGATTAAACAAACGAGGCTGATTGCACTAACTCCGATTTTTTGATTGCAAAAATTAGGCTTTGATTGCACTAACTTTGAACGCCTCCGCCACCAAAAATCAAACGTCAATATTCCCCGCCCTCAACGCATTCGATTCAATAAACGCCCGGCGTGGTTCCACGTCGTCGCCCATTAGTGTTGTAAAGATCTGGTCGGCGGCGATGGCGTCTTCGATTTGTACTTTGAGCAAGCGGCGGACTGTGGGGTCCATGGTGGTTTCCCAGAGTTGGCTTGGGTTCATTTCGCCCAGTCCTTTATAGCGTTGCTTGCTGACGCCGCGTTCGGCTTCGTCGCGCAGCCACAGCATGGCCTGGTGGAAGTCTTGTACGGCGATTTCCTTGGCTTTTTCGCCTTCGCCACGGCGCATGAAGGCGCCTTCGGTCAGCAGGCCTTTGAAGGTGCTGGCGGCGTTTTCCAGTACTTTGTAGTCCGCGCCATCGACAAAGTCGGCGTCGATGCTGCTGACTTTGATGTTGCCGTGGTACAGGCGTTCTATGCGCAGGCTGAATGCGCCTGACAGTTCGTCGCTGCGTACCACTGCCTTGACTGCATTGTCGCCAATGGCGGCGGTCAGGGCGGCGGCGGATGCTTCGGCGTTTTCTGGGGTATCCAGTTTAAGCGTGACGCCGGTCATGATGGCGGTGAGGGCGGCGCGGTCGATGACGCGGGTCAGGCGCATCATGATGGCGTTGGCCAGGTTGTACTGGCGTACCAGTTCACCCAGGGCTTCGCCGATGATGGGGGTTGCGCCTGTGCCTGGTGTGAGGGATGCACCGGTCAGTGCCACGGTCATCATGTAGGTGGCTTCTTCGGCGTCATCCTTCAGGTAGCGTTCATCACGGCCAGCCTTGACTTTGTACAGTGGTGGCTGGGCGATGTAGATGTGGCCGCGTTCTACCAGTTGTGGCATCTGGCGATAGAACAGGGTCAGCAGCAGGGTGCGGATGTGGGCGCCGTCAACGTCGGCATCGGTCATGATGATGATGCGGTGATAGCGCAGCTTGTCGGCATTGAATTCGTCCGGGCCTATGCTGGTGCCCAGGGTGGCGATCAGGGTGGTGATCTGTTCGCTGGACAGCATTTTTTCAAAGCGGGCTTTTTCTACGTTCAGTACTTTACCGCGCAGTGGCAAAATCGCCTGGAACTTACGGTCGCGGCCTTGCTTGGCTGATCCACCCGCAGAGTCACCTTCGACGATGTACAGTTCACACAGGGCGGGGTCTTTTTCCTGGCAGTCGGCCAGTTTGGAAGACAGGCCCAGGCCGTCCATGACGCCTTTACGGCGTGTCAGTTCACGGGCTTTGCGGGCGGCTTCACGGGCGCGTGCTGCTTCAACGATCTTGCCGCAAATGATTTTGGCATCGTTGGGTTTTTCCATGAGGAAGTCGGTCAGGGTCTTGGCGACAATTTCTTCTACCGGGCCGCGCACTTCGCTGGAGACGAGTTTGTCTTTGGTCTGGGAGCTGAACTTTGGTTCTGGCACTTTAACGGATAAGACGCAGGTCAGGCCTTCGCGCATGTCGTCGCCGCTGACTTCGACTTTGGCTTTTTTGGCGAATTCGTGTTCTTCAATATACTTGTTGATGACGCGGGTCATCGCGGCACGCAGGCCGGTCAGGTGGGTGCCACCGTCGCGCTGCGGGATGTTATTGGTGAAGCACAATACCTGTTCATTGTAGGCGTCGTTCCATTGCATGGATACGTCTACGGTGATGGTGGTGTTCTGGTCAGACTGACGCTCACCAGTGGCCTGGAAAATGGTCGGGTTGAGTATGCTTTTGTTTTTGTTGATGTATTCAACAAAGCCGCGGGTGCCGCCTTCAAAGGCAAACAATTCTTCTTTGCCGGTGCGGTGGTCGTTGAGCTTGATGCGTACGCCATTATTCAGAAAGGACAATTCGCGTATGCGCTTGGCCAGAATTTCATAATGGAATTCAACATGGGTGAAGATTTCTTCGTCGGCCCAGAAGTGCACTTCGGTGCCGCGTTTGTCGGTGTCGCCTACGACTTTGATTGGCGATGTGACGATGCCATCAACGGTTTCCAGCTCGCGGTTTTGCGGTACGCCTCGGACAAAATCCATGGTGTGCATTTTGCCGTCGCGGCGTATGGTCAGCTTCAGCAACTTGGACAGGCCATTCACGCAGGACACGCCCACGCCATGCAGACCGCCGGATACCTTGTATGAGTTTTGATCAAACTTGCCGCCGGCATGCAGTTCGGTCATGACGATTTCTGCCGCACTGCGTTTTGGATCGTGCTTGTCATCCCATTTAATGCCGGTAGGGATACCACGGCCATTGTCGGTAATGGAGATGGAGTTGTCGCTATGGATGGTGACGTTGATCTCGGTACAGTGACCTGCCAGGGATTCATCAATGGAGTTATCCAGCACTTCAAATACCAGGTGATGCAGACCGGTGCCGTCCGAGGTGTCACCGATGTACATGCCGGGGCGTTTACGCACGGCTTCCAGGCCTTCCAGAATCTGGATCGAGGATGCGCCGTATTGATTTGGCTGCGCTGGAGTATTGTCTTGGGTGTTATCGGACATGGCTACCTTCTAAAAAAACGAACTGTTTTGGGCGATATGTAAATCGTCCAATGTGAAACATATTCAAAACTGCTTTGTCATTTCTGTACAGGTGGGATTCAGTGTCTGGGTTGTTGATGCGCTACGGCGAACGACACTGGATTCCAGCCTGCGCTGGAACGACGGAAATGAGATTGCCGTGAAATTAACTAACTGCTTTCACGGCAATTCAGCAAATAAAAAAACTATATCCGCATCGGCATGACGACATATTTAAAGTCGGTGTTGTCGGGTATGGTGATCAGGGCGGATGAATTGGAATCGCCCAGCGATACGCTGACTTGATCGCACTTCAGGTTGTTGAGCACATCCAGCAGATAGCTGACGTTGAAACCGATATCCACGCTGTCGCCACCGTAATCGATTTCGATTTCTTCTATCGCTTCTTCCTGGTCCGCATTGGTGGACAGGATCTGCATGCTGCCTGGCGTGATGACGCAACGCACACCCTTGAACTTGTCTGACGTCATGATCGCGGCACGCTGCAATGAACGCAGCAATTGCTCGCGGCCCAGGGTAAAGCTGTTTTTATAGCCTTTGGGGATGACGCGGTTAAAGTCTGGGAACTTGCCTTCTACCAGTTTGGAAATCAGTTCGATATCGGCAAAAGTCAGTTTGACCTGGTTGTTGGCGATGTCGATCTGGACCGGGTCTTCCTTGTCTTCCAGCAGGCGTTGCATCTCAATGATGGTCTTGCGCGGGATGATGACTTCGTGGCGCGGGAATTCTTGCTCGACTTCGACCTGGCAGAAAGCCAGACGGTGGCCATCGGTTGCCACGGCAATCACGTTCTTGCCATCGACGACCAGCAGCAAGCCATTCAGGTAATAACGAATGTCTTGTTGCGCCATCGAGAAATGCACCATGTTGAACAGGTGCTTCAGGGTTTTTTGTGGCAGGTTGACGCTGGCATTGAAATGCTCGGCCTGGGCCACGGTAGGGAATTCTTCCGCTGCCAGAGTCTGCAAAGAAAAGCGTGACTTGCCAGATTGCACAGTCATCTTTTTGTTTTCAAGCTTGAGGACGACATCATTGTCATCAGGCAGGGCGCGCAAAATATCCAGTAATTTGCGGGCGGCCACGGTGGTGGCAACGACATCGCCGCCAGAACCAATGGCTGCCTTGGTCGTGATCTGCACTTCGATGTCGGTCGACAGGAACGACACCTGTTCGCCATCTTTGCGAATGAGGATATTGGCCAGAATCGGCAATGTGTGCCGACGCTCGACAATACCACTCACAATTTGCAAAGGCCGGAGCAGGGTGTCCCGGTGGGTTTTAACCAATTGCATTTGAATATCCTCACTATTTTGTTTAAAGGACCGGTGCAAGCTAGCTTGCCCCCTTGCTTCTTTTTTACTACTTCATCTAATTACTGCGTCGTACTTGTTCTGCTTTACAAATTTTTCATTCCATCCCTTTCAAGGGGGAGGAGTTAAAATCTTTGCCAACCCGTAGGGTGCGCCACGCGCACCGCACTTACCTGGCTTTACTGCCATGGTGCGCATGGCGCACCCTACAAACTTGTTCGTCGTTCTGCGCATACGGCTCTTGCGCAGATGGATCCCAGCCTGCGCTGGGATGACGTTAATATTTTTTCTTGTTGCTTTAAACCTCCGACACCTCAATGCGACCCGTACCCTCAAGGTCGTCATTCCAGCGCAGGCTGGAATCCCGTGGCGTTTGATACATACGTATATTTTTACTATACGGGTAAAACCCTTGCCAACCCGTAGGGTGCGCCACGCGCACCGTTCGAATTGGTTTTACAACGATGGTGCGCATGGCGCACCCTACAAATCTTGGCCCTGCTAATTATCATTCCAACTTGCCCATCCTACAACATCCCGGCCATTAACCCTTGAGCGTTTGCTCTAATACATGCAATTCATGATTGCATTCGGGGTTTTTGGTGCGGTCTGCGGTGATCTTGCGTACGGCGTGCAAGACCGTGGTGTGGTCGCGGCCGCCGAAGAGTTCGCCGATTTCCGGCAGGCTCTTTTGTGTCAGTTCTTTGGCCAGGTACATCGCGATCTGGCGTGGTCTGGCGATATTGGCCGGACGTTTCTTCGAATACATGTCGGCGACTTTGATGTTGAAGAAGTCGGCCACGGTCTTTTGTATATTTTCTACTGAAATCTGGCGGTTTTGTACCGACAGCAAGTCTTTTAATGCTTCTTTGACCACGTCAATGGTAATTTCTTTACCATGGAAGCGTGAATACGCCAGAATCTTGCGCAGTGCGCCTTCCAGCTCACGTACGTTGGAACGCAAATGCTTGGCCACAAAGAAAGCCACGTCGTCAGAGATATGCACACCTTCTGAATGGGCTTTCTTGAGCAGAATCGCGACGCGCATTTCCAGTTCAGGCGGTTCAATTGCGACTGTCAGGCCAGAATCAAAGCGTGAAATCAGGCGGTCATCCATGCCGGTGATTTCTTTTGGATAAGTATCACTGGTAATGATGATCTGTTTCTTGGCGGCGATCAAAGCTTCAAACGCATAAAAGAATTCTTCTTGCGTACGGCTCTTGCCACCAAAGAATTGAATATCATCGATCAGCAGCAAATCCAGCGAATGGTAATACCGCTTGAATTCATCAAAACCCTTGCGCTGGTAAGCGGTCACTACGTCGCGAACATACTGTTCAGCGTGGATGTAGCGGATTTTAGCATTCGGGTTATCAACCAGTATCTGGTTGCCGATGGCGTGGATCAAATGCGTTTTACCAAGGCCGACGCCGCCATACAAGAATAGCGGGTTATACGATACACCAGGGTTATTCGCCACCTGGATGGCGGCGGCGCGTGCCAGCTGGTTGGCCTTACCGGTGACGAAACTGTCAAAGGTCAGCTCGGAATTGATGCGGCTTTGTTCACGGCGTGGCGATACGACTTCGGGTGCAGCGGGTTCGGACATCATTTCTGGCATGCTGCCCTGGGCATCAAGGTCGGCGTTCAAACCTTGCGGGCGCGGCGCGGGTGCAGCAGGTTTTTTACTGCCGCGCGGGTCCAGTACAAACTGCACTTCCACTTCATCGTCCCAGAACTGGTTAGCCAGTTCCGAGATGCGATTGGCGAACTGGGCCTTGACCCAGTCCAGCTTGAAACGGTTAGGCGCAGCGATGCGCAGCTTGCCGTCTTCAAAGTCGAGCGGAACCAGCGGTTTGATCCAGGCACTATATTGCTGTGGTGGAAGCTCTTGCTCAAGTTGGGACGAACAGGCCTGCCAGAAATTTTCCATGTATGACTTTAATTATTAAATGCAAACGCGCGGTGCCGAATTAACATTCTACCCAGGTGCAGCAGGCTAAAATGCTGCCAGTAATTCTGTCTGTGTCGCTGGGTGAGTTGTCTGAAAGACATAAAACGGTGCCGCGCTAATCCGCTATTTTAACCCCGCTTGACCGAGTTATCCACAGGTTTGCCTTTAAATTTATTCTTTGCATTGCACCAATAGATGTGCCTGCATTGATTAAAATTTGCGCTAAGTGATTGACACCGAAGTCAAAAGTGGTGTCTAATTCAGGGTTCCCTACCCCTCTTTTATTGGTGTGGCTCTGATAAGCGGTTTATCCGGCTATCTTGCTTCACTCCATGAGCAGCGGTTTTGGGGCAGTAAAGGCGAAAGGCCTGACGAAAATGTGCAAGCCGAAGTCGCACCCGAGACAGCCTTTATCCGTAATTCCGATTTTTTTTATTGCTCAAATAGCGAGACCAACATGAAACGTACTTACCAACCTTCCGTCGTTCGCCGCAAGCGCACCCACGGTTTCCGCGCACGCATGGCAACCCGCGGTGGCCGCGCTGTTCTGAACGCACGTCGCGCCAAAGGCCGTAAACGCCTGGCAGCTTGATTGTCAGTTCATTGATCTGCGGCAGCTTTGCTGAATTCGCATGATCAATACTATAACTGAGCCAGTTCAGGCAGGTGCCGGCGGTGCAGATTTTGCACGCGTCAGGCGCATCGTTAAAACGGATGAGTTTTCATCCGTTTTTCGTTTGCGCCCCGTACAAAAAACGGCACATTTTGTGTTGTATACCAGAACCAATGATTTGCCGCATGCCCGCCTGGGCGTGGTGGCCGCCAAGCGTTTTGCGCCACGAGCCGTGACGCGCAATACGATCAAGCGTGTTACCCGCGAGATTTTCAGGCAGGCAGCATTATTGAATGTGGATTGCATCGTGCGTTTGTCCCGACCTGTTAACAGCAAGGATGGCCCTGCTACAACTGCCCAGCTCAAACGTGAGCTCAGGGCGGAAATCCTGCGTCTGTTCGCCGCACCGGCTTGCCAGCCACTTAAAGCCCATAAAGCCACTTAAGGCCGCCTGAGATGAAAACCCTGCTGCTCCTGTTGCTAAAGTTCTATAAACTGGCAATCAGTCCTATGCTGGGGCAGAATTGCCGTTTTTATCCCAGCTGTTCTGAGTATGCGGCAGAGGCGATCAAGATTCACGGCGCCGCCAAAGGCAGCTTGCTGGCGGGCAAACGCTTGTGCAAATGTCATCCCTGGCACCCCGGTGGTGTGGATCATGTGCCGCCCGCTAGTGAAAAAACGCAAACCGCCCCCACATCCGCCAAGTGCTGCCATGAACCTGGCCACACTGGTCATTCTTCCCCCCTTTCCTGACATACACAAATGGATATCAAACGTACCGTCCTGTGGATAATTTTCTCGATGTCGTTGTTCCTTATCTGGGATAACTGGATGCGCCATAACGGCAAACCATCCCTGTTTTTCCCGACACCGACAGTGCAGACAAAAAATGCCAGCGCTTCTGCATCCGGCAATGGGGCTGTTCCGACCAGTTCTGCATCGGCAACTGCTGCCAGTGGTGCTACCAATGCTACTGGCACTACAGCCACTGGTGAAGCTGCGCCTGTCATCAAGAGCGAGATCATCACTATCACCACTGACGTGGTCAAGGCCGATATCGATACCATCGGCGGCGAGCTGAAACATCTGGAATTGCTCAAGCATAAAGATGGTAAAGATCACACCCGTAACATGGTCTTGTTTGATAACTCGGCCAAACGCACTTACCTGGCACAGACAGGTTTGCTGGGCGGTGCTTTCCCTAACCACAGGTCTGGCTTCGTTGCCAAACCTGGTGTCCGTACCCTGGGTGATGGCAACCAGGTGCAACTGGTGCTGGAATCTGAACAGTCTGGCATCAAGCTGACCAAGACCTATACCTTCAAAAAAGGTGATTACACCATCGATGTACGCCATGACGTGACCAATAACAGTGGCGCAGCCATCAGCCCTTCGCTGTACCTGCAACTGTTGCATGACGGCACCAAGCCTGAAAGTGGCGGCATGTTCTCTGGTAGCGGCGAGTTTTATGCCCCTGCCGTGTATACCGAAAGCGACAAGTTCCAGAAGCTGGATTTTGAAAAAATTGGTAAGGGTACTGACAGCCATGCCAAGCAGTCTGACAATGGCTGGGTAGCGATGTTGCAGCATTTCTTTGTGTCCGCCTTTATCCCGCAAGAAAAAACCAAGCGTGAAATCTTCACCAAGCAGGTTGATACCAATCTGTACGCAATTGGCAATGTCCTGCCTATGGTTACAGTAGCGCCAGGTGCGACGGTGACCATGAATGCGCGTTTGTATTCCGGCCCGCAAGAATCGGCGAAACTGGAATCGATCGCACCAGGCTTCGAGTTGGTCAAGGATTATGGTGTTTTAACCATCATCGCCAAGCCTTTATTCTGGGTCATGGAGCAAATTCACAAGATGCTGGGTAACTGGGGCTGGACGATTGTGGTCTTCACCATCGCCATCAAACTGGCACTGTTCCCGTTGTCTGCTGCCGGTTATCGCAGCATGGCCAAGATGAAGGTTGTCACGCCGAAGATGCAGGCCGTGCGCGAGCGTTTCAAAAACGATCCGCAAAAAATGAATCAGGCCATGATGGAATTGTACAAAACCGAGAAAATCAATCCTCTCGGCGGCTGCTTCCCTATCCTGATCCAGATGCCGGTCTTTTTGGCACTGTACTGGGTCTTGCAAGCTAGCGTGGAAATGCGCGGCGCGCCATGGGTGGGCTGGATCACCGATCTGACTTCTCCTGACCCATGGTATATCCTGCCTGTGGTGTATGCGATATCCATGTACATCACCACCAAGCTGAACCCGGCTCCGGCTGATCCTATGCAGGCGAAGATGATGATGTTCATGCCACTGGCATTCTCGGTCATGTTCTTCTTCTTCCCGTCTGGTCTGGTACTGTACTGGGTAGTGAATAACATCCTGTCGATTGGACAGCAGTGGGTCATCAATAACAAATTGATCCCGCCTGAGCATAAGGCTTAAGCGTAAAAATTGAGCAAATGAGAAAGCCCGCAAGTTTGCTTGCGGGCTTTTTTTATGGCGTAATTTGTTGATCAAACCCTTGGCGTATTTGTGTCTTAGCTTGTAGGTTGGGCCGGGGCTCTTGTGTAATTTGATTGCGGATTGATCAACCGAAACCCATCCCCACCCTAACCCTCCCCTTGAAGGGGAGGGGATAATATCGACAGGACACAAACCCTGTCGCATTTGCGTCACAGCGACACAAACTAATTCGCACTCTTAAAGTGCAAGCACAGATAGAATTTCAATATGATCTATGACCCCATCCCCATCGCCGCAATCGCCACCGCCCCCGGGCGTGGTGGCATCGGTGTCGTGCGTATTTCGGGCAAGGACCTTGCCCCTGTCGTCACTGCCCTGTTTGGTAATACCCAATTCAAGCCGCGCCATGCCAGCTATTTGCCGTTTACCCAGGCTGACGGTACCGTCATTGATCAGGGCATCGCCATTTATTTCAAGGCGCCACATTCTTATACCGGCGAAGATGTGCTGGAACTGCAAGGACATGGCGGCCCTGTCGTTATGCAAATGCTGCTGGCACGCTGTCTGGAAGCAGGCAGGGACGCGGGTTTGCGTCTGGCAGAACCGGGCGAATTTACCCAGCGTGCCTTTTTGAATGACAAGCTGGATCTGGCGCAGGCAGAAGCCGTGTCTGATCTGATCGAAGCGTCGACCGAAGCGGCAGCCAAGTCGGCGTCACAATCGCTGTCTGGTGCATTTTCCAAAGTCATCCATGCGCTGGTAGAAAAAGTAGTGCACCTGCGCATGCTGGTAGAAGCGACGCTGGATTTTCCTGAAGAAGAAATCGACTTCCTGGAAAAATCCAATGCACGCGGCCAGTTGACAACCATACAGGCAGCGCTGCAAAAAGTGTTTGAACAGGCAGCCCAGGGTGCTTTGCTGCGCGCAGGGCTAAACGTGGTGCTGGCAGGCCAGCCAAATGTTGGCAAATCATCCTTGCTGAACGTACTGGCCGGTGATGATGTCGCCATCGTCACCCCCATCGCCGGTACCACCCGCGACAAGGTGACCGAGACCATCCATATCGAAGGCATACCCCTCAACATTATCGACACTGCCGGCATACGGCATGAGCATGATGAAGTCGAAGAAGGTCAGATCGCCAATGCCATCGACACAGTAGAACGCATAGGCATAGAGCGCACCTGGGCCGAAGTTGAAAAGGCCGACGTCATTCTGCATCTGCTCGATGCCAGCCGCGGCCCGACGCGTGCCGATGAAGCCATCGTTGCCCGTTTCCCTGAAGGCGTGCCAGTCATACGCATCTGGAACAAGATAGACCTGTCCGGCCACCATGCCAGCGTCGATGAAATGTCGGATGCGACACACATTTACCTGTCAGCCCACGAACACACCGGCATCGATTTATTGCGCAAAGAACTGCTGCGCATCGCCGGCTGGGAACAGACTGGCGAATCACTCTACCTGGCCCGTGAACGCCACCTGATCGCCCTCAAGCATGCGCATGAACATCTGCAAAACGCCGCAGAATACGCCGCACAAAACGACCAGTCACTGGATTTGTTCGCCGAAGAACTGCGCCTGACCCAGGACCGCCTGAACAGCATTACCGGTGAATTTACGTCAGATGATTTGCTGGGGGTGATTTTTTCGCGCTTTTGTATTGGGAAATAAAACGGCTACTCACTCTGACGTAATACATGTCCAGACCCACTGAAAAGACCCTGCCCGAATTTGTCCCACGCTTCTGGCGCGATGACAGGCTGCCTTTTATTGAGGCGCGTTATCTGGCAGATGGTCGTCGGGTCAGTTATGACAGGCATGCGCACAAGTTGTTTTCCATCGGTGCAATCATTGCCGGAGAGAGTAGTTTTATTCATGGTGATGATGACTACCGTGTCGCAGCGGGCAGTGTGGTTATCATCAATCCGGGTTGCGTGCATGCCTGCAATCCGCTGGAAGATTTGCCCTGGGCTTATTGCATGCTGTATGTGGATGCTGAGTGGCTGGCGGATTTGCAGGGCATGTCGGGCCACGCTTTTCAGGGGTATGCGGCAGCGGTCAGTAACGACCAGGTATTGTTTGAAGGCTTACTCGACTTATATCAGATACTGATAGCCGATGATGCAGAACTCCTGCACAAGCAGGGCAGTGTCATCCAGTATTTTTCTGAAGTGCAAAAGCGCCTGCAGGCAGCGACGCCAGAATTGCCGGTGGAAAATGGCAGGCTGAAACTGGCGGCAGATTTCATTAATATGCATTGCACGCAAGACCTGAGTCTGGACGATATTTCTGCACAGGCCGGATTGTCTGCGTCTTACCTGTTCCGCGCATTTAAAAAGCAATACGGCATGACGCCGCACGCCTATCTGATCAATCGTCGCGTGCAATTTGCGCAAGAACGTTTGAAAAATGGTGCCACGATAGCCGAGGCCGCGCTGGATGCCGGCTTCGCTGATCAGGCGCATTTCCAGCGCGTGTTTAAGCGTATGCTGGCGGCCACACCAGGACAGTATCTGGCTTAAATGTCCGCTATCAATTCAGCATCAAGTAAGCATTAAGTCAGCATCAAATAAACCGCACTGATCAACAACATAGCCGCCAGGCTGCGATTAAAAGCACGCATCAGGGCGGGTCGCCTGAATAGCTGGCGCAAGGCAGTGCCTGCATACGCCCAGGCGGCAATCGAAGCATAGCAAACGAAAAAATAGATGATGGTGAAATGCCATATCATGGTCGTATCACCGTTTGCGGCATACGCACCCATGCCCGCGATGGAGGCCAGCCAGGCTTTTGGGTTCAGCCATTGCATCAGCGCGCCATACCATGCAGATGGGCCTTTGCCTTGCTCATCGATCTGTAATTGCCCATCGTCCACTGCCAGTTTATAAGCCAGAAACAGTAAAAAGGCGACGCCTGCCCATTGTATGATTTGCGTCAGCGCAGGCATGATATTCAATAATTCATGCAGACCCAGACCGGTCAGAAATAACAAGACCGTAAAACCTATGGTCGCGCCACTGACATGCGCCAGGCTCGCACGGAAACCATATTGCGTGCCTGAGCGCAGCGCCACGATATTGACAGGGCCGGGTGAAATGGAAGCGGCCAGCGCAAAGGCAGCCATGGAGAGATAGAGGTTGAGCATAAGCGTAGTCTGTATAAGTGAGTCGGCAGACAGATTTATACCGGGCCACGCTTGCTGCGTATTGAAGAAAACTACCCTGCTAAATTACCTTGCTAAATCATACCGCTGATTGTGCAGCGATTGCTGCCAACAGACGTGGCCGCAAATCATCCACCAGTCGCTTGCGGCTGCAACGTGGGTATTCCGCCGGTGAAAACCACATGGCTGCCTGTGCATACGCATCGACCAGCGGCAGCAAGTCTTTGGCTTCAGCGATACTGTAGATACGTTTGTTGCCATGGTCGGTCAGGGCTCCCAGTTTTTCTTGTAATATTTCTTTGCGTGCTATCGCTGCCGCAGATACCGGGTTGGCGACGCACAGACTGAACGTGCCCATTAAGAAATGTTGCCAGGCAAAATCGGCACGGGTTTGCAAGCCAGCGCTGATGGCCGTGCCATCGCTGGTAAAGCTGTCCTGCACATGCCATAACGTGGCATTCAGTTCAGTGATGGCATCAATAAATTCTTGCATGAAATTTTGTCTGAATAGTTGCGCTGCCTGATCGCCATGTGTAGCAATCGCCGCTTGCGCTTTGTTGTACCACACAGTATTGGCTGGGTGAAAATACTCACCTGCATCTGTGTCTACAGCATCCATTTCACCAAAAACAGCAGAGAATATTCTGGCGTTTTCTGTCACCACATACGATGGGGCGGGCAATAGCTGGGCCTGTATCAAGGCGTCTAGAGCTGCCTCGGTACAGTTGCAAGCTGCGGCAAATTGCGCCTTGTTCAGGTAATGTTTTTTCAGGTAAAGATCGAGTACGGACATGTTGTGCTTTCTATTGTTAACCATGGGCACTGCGACTGTCCGCAGGTGCCTGTTCTCTTTCATGCAGGCCGTAATCACGTACCACAGCGGCAATGCGCAGGCGGTAAGCGGCAAACACATGGCCGCGTCCTTGCGTCTGCGCAGCCCTGTGTTCTTCGGTATTGCGCCAGTTGGCGACCGCAGCTTCATCACGCCAGAAAGACAGCGACAAAATCTTGGCTGGATCAACCAGGCTCTGAAAACGCTCTATCGAGATGAATCCATCCATCTCCTTTAGCAAGGGTGCCAGCCCGGCGGCGATGTCCAGGTATTCCTGCTTGTTGTCTGCATGGGGGATGACTTCAAATATAACGGCGATCATGGTGTCTCCTGATTGTTATGGCGTATCTGATTGAGAGGTTCTGTTTTGACAGCTATGGCAACGCGTGCCGGGATGGTCATCGCTGCCACGCCAGCTACCACGCAGGCCAAACCTGTCCAGATGGTAGATGTCATGTTTTCTTGTAGGATGACCACACCGATAAGAACGCCAATCGGCACGCGCAGATAGGCCTGGGCAGTCGTGCCGACGGAACCCAGAGTTCGCATCAGGCGAAAATAAATCACAAACGCCAATGCTGTCGAAAATACGGAAAGCCCAAGCAAGGCAAATATCGATGCGCTGGAAGGCGTGATTGTCCATGGGTGATCAACCAATAGGCTTAAAGGCAGCATGACGGCTGCGCCACAGATCAGCGATCCAGCAGCAGGCTGCATCGGGTCCAGGCCTTTAAAATTCTTGCCGTAGATGGAGGCACCCGCATAACAGATCGTGGCAAGGATGATGGCAAGTTGCGGCAACAATTGGTCGCCCAGGCCATGCAAGACTTCCATGCCGATGATGAGACAGGTTCCGGCCAGTCCCACGACGATACCAAACAGCTTGCGGGCAGTGACGGATTCATGGCGGGTGATCATCCATGTTCCCAGAAACGTCAGAATAGGCGCGCCAGAATTCAGGATCGTGGCGAGACCGGCATTGACCGACTGTTCTGCCCATGCAATCAGTGTAAATGGCACGACGCTATTTAGTAATGCCTGCACCATGAAACGGCGCCATACGACCGCGTCGCGTGACAGACGGATTCCGCGCCAGCGCATGATCATCAACAACAAGGCACTGGCAATCAAGGTGCGCGCCGCGATAAAGCTCATAGGTGGGATAGTCACCACACCAATTTTGATAAAGGTATAGGACGCCCCCCACAAGGTTGAAAGTGCGAGCAATAGCGCAAGTTCTGTAGCAGGATTGTTTTTCTTGTCTCCGGCCATGCCGACCTCAGTCATGACAGACCCCTATGATGATTGAATACCGGAATGCGACCATTCAGGGAAGGGCGATAAGTCCAGCTCAATCTATGCCATTCAAGCACGGAGGTAGCTAACAGATGATGAAGACTACTGACGCTGATCTGTTCTGCAATTGCCTGGCCGGGGCAGGCATGGCGCGCATGACCAAAGGTGAATACCTTGCGCTCAGGTCTGTCGAGTTGCAGGCTGTCTGCATCATGGTTGGCTGACGCATCTCGATTGGCGGCTGCCAGCAAGACCACGATTACCTCACCAGCTTGCAAAGCCTGGCCTGCAATTTCGCATGTCTGTGTGACAAAGCGGCGCGTGTTTTGTACCGGGGCATCGTAGCGGGCTACTTCTGCAACCAGGTCTTTTATTCTCTGCGGCTGACTGGCTGACTCTTCACACAGTCTCTGCAACAGACCTTGCCGTTGCTGCAAGGCGATGATGCTATTGCCCATCAGGCCCGCTGTTGCTTCGTAGGTCTGCGATAACAAGCCGATGAGGTTGGCCAGCAAGGCATCTGCATTGTTCCATCCTGCTTGTTGCGCCTCTGTCTGCAGGCGTGCCAGAAAACTGTCCGGCTCAGTCGCACTGTCTTGCAGCAACTGGCAAAAACTGGCTTGCAAAGCTGTTGCAGCCGCATGGGCTGCCTCGACTTGCGGTGGTGTGCTGAGCGGCGACAGGCAGCGCACAAAATCAGCCATCCAGGTGGCCAGCAATGCCAGCCCATCTTGCCTGAAACCCAGGATACTGCCCATGACATGGATGGGGAGGTCGAACAGGTACTGGCTTAAACCTTCGCCATCGCTCATTGCATATTGGCTGGCTAATGTATTGGCGTGCTGTTGGGTATGCTGGGTGAGTAATGACAAATCCAGCTGGCGCAATGCGCCTTGCATCACTTGTTTGGGCTGGGTATGTGCCTGGCCTTCGTTCATGCGCATCAAATGAGCGAATATGTCCCCAGCCGAGCCACCGGCGATCGTGCGCGGCACCGCTTCGGCGGTCGGTCTGACCGCGCAACTGGCTGATTCCAGCACTTGTTGTACAACGTCTGCACGGCTGGCTATCCAGCATTTGAATTCGGCTTCAAAAGCCAGGGCCGGGCCCTGGCGCAGGCTGGCGTAATACGGATAGGGGTCAGTATGGCTGGCGGCATTCAGGATGTTGATGGTGTTTGACTGGGTCATGGCTAGGCTCTGTCTTGCATGGGTAGGTGATGCAGTATAGGGCTTGTCTGCATTGAACAATTCGTCTACCATCAAAGTATGAATGCAGATAATCTCCATTACGCTGATTATGCCGATACCCAGTTAGCCAGGCTGGCGGGTGCAATAGCCGAGCCGGCCCGCGCCCGCATGCTGTGCAACCTGATGGATGGGCGCGCCCGTACCAGTACCGAACTGGCAACGGTGGCCGAGGTCAGCCCATCCACTGCCAGTGTACATTTAAGCAAGTTGCTGGAACAGCATCTGGTGAATGTGGTGGCCCAGGGCAAGCATCGTTATTACCAACTGGCCAGCCCTGAAGTGGCCAATGCGCTGGAATCCCTGTTATTGATTGCCGGTTTGCCACGACCACGTTTTGTGCCAAACACGCCAGACCGTCTGCGCAAGGCACGCACCTGCTATGACCATATGGCGGGTGAAGTTGCGGTGGGTGTACATGATTATCTGTTACAGCAAGCCTGGATCATCAGCGTGGAAGGTGAAGAAACCGCCTATGAACTGACTGCCGAAGGTGCGCTTGCGCTGGAAAAACTGGGGCTGGATGTGACTGCCACACGCAAGGCTAGGCGCAGATTTGCCTGTTCCTGCCTTGACTGGAGTGAGCGCACACCACATCTGGGCGGCGCACTCGGTGCAGCCTTGCTGAATTTATTGCTTGGCCATGCCTGGCTGGAACGTGATCAGGACAGCCGGGCACTGGCGCTGACCAGCAAGGGCAAACGCGAATTTCAAAAAGTGTTTGCCCTTAAAACCTGAATTTGTTCAGGCTTTGATCTTGGCTAGACGCGCGATGATGGCTGGCTTCAGCTTGCGGAAGTAGATCAGGTCAATGATCAATACGGAACACAGTGAAATAGCAACAGTAAGCATGGCGCTGATCCAGATGGATTCAGGTGCAAATATCCTGTTAGCAAAATACACAGACATGAACATGGTCATGGCTATCATAAATTCACGCCAGAATGGTTTGCGCGTCTTTAATGTCGCCAGTTCTGCCTGGTAAATGAGTTCTGCATAGTGCTTGGGCGCAACATCTTTTAACTCAGGTACGGCCAGCAATAAGACGTCGGTGCTGAATTTTTGCATGATTGGTATTCCTTTATCAGCCTGAAATCAGGCCATGAGTAGATTATCTGCCTCAATATGCGTCAGGTCCACGGTCAAATTGTAAGACATTTACCGCGCATGATTGCTACAGATTGTGTCGGAAGCGGGTGGATGGAATATCCGGTCACGTTGGTCTCTGCCCGGGATGTGTTGTCCGTATATGTTGCACGAATGAGTGGCATCGTTGTTTTGTGGATAAAGATAAGCAGCAATCGCATAAGCAATCGCAAAAATCTTATGGCTTTAGGAATAATAAGCGGGTATGCCTATGGTAAGGTAGATGCAAATTGTTTTCACTATTTGCATCATGTGTCAATTACTTGGAATGAACTGCAATACCCCGACTGATATCGTCTTCAGTTTTACAGGGTTTGCTACGCGTGGCGGCTTGACGGACGAGCACAAGGACGGCTGGGGTATCGCTTTCTTTGAAGGCAGCGCCGTGCGCCTGTTTGTCGATCACCAGTCGGCGGTTGATTCGCCCGTGGCCGAACTGATCAAGCGTTATCCGATCAAATCCAAAAACGTTATCGCCCATATCCGCAAGGCTACCCAGGGCCAGGTCAGCCTGGAAAACTGTCACCCTTTTGTGCGTGAATGCTGGGGGCGTTACTGGGTATTCGCCCACAATGGCGATCTTAAAGAATTTAACCCTGTGCTGGATGGCAGTTTTCAGCCAGTTGGCAATACCGATAGTGAACGGGCCTTCTGCTACCTGCTGCAACGCATGCGCCGTCATTTTGGCGAACAATTGCCATCGGTAGAGCAGCTTGCATTGTTCATGCACGAGATCACGGCAGAAATTGCCAGCTTTGGCACCTTCAACATGATGCTGTCGAACGGCGAAGCCCTGTTCACCCACTGTTCGACCAAGCTTTACTACATCGTGCGCCAGCATCCCTTCAGTACTGCTGCCCTGACGGATGAAGATGTGGCCGTGGATTTTTCTCAAGTCACCACGCCTGCCGACAAGGTTGCCATCATCGTCACCGAACCACTGACCACCAATGAACAATGGACTCAGTGTGAGTCGGGCCAGATGTTGGTCTTTGTGGATGGCGATGTATTGCCCCTGGCATTGCCTGCTGCATTGTCTCCGGTATTACCTGCGCCGCAGGCGGCAGCATGAACCAGCGCCTGATGGATCAACTGGATACCAATTTATTGCGTGTCCTGCATACCCTGCTGACCGAACGCAGCGTCACCCGTACCGCAATGAAGCTGGGGCAGTCGCAACCGGCCATCAGCAATATGCTGAAACGTCTGCGTGAAATCACCGGTGACGCCATCCTGGTACGCGGTAAGAATGGCATGACCGCTACCGAGCGTGGTGAAGAACTATTACTGCTGGCACGCCAGGGTTTGAATGTGATGGAAAGCATCGCCAGCCCGGCCCCGGCCTTCATGCCGGCATCAACCCAGCGCATATTCCAACTGGGCGCACCCGATTACCTGAGCGCCTTGCTGATTCCGCTGATCATAGAAAAACTGCGTGAACAGGCACCCAATGCCGGCCTGACCGTGCATGCCCTGAACGCCGGTTTTGATTATGCCAATGCGCTGGAAACCGGCGAGCTTGATTGCGTCATCGGCAACTGGCCCGATCTGCCGCAACACCTGCATCTGGCGCAATTGTTTGAAGATGAAGTGGTGTGCATGGTGCATCGCAAACACCCGGTCGTCAGCAAGGGGCTGTCGATCAAATATTATCTGGAAATGGCGCATCTGGCCCCGACACCCTACATGATGGGGCATCGCAGTATCATCGACAGCGCGCTGGCAGAGCAAGGCCTGAAACGCAGGATACAGATGACCATCCCTTACTTTGGCATGGTGCCCTATGTCCTGGCCCGCACCGACCTGATCTTCACCACCAGCCGCAGCTTCGCCGTGCAATGCGCCAAAGATTGGCCGATAGAAGTCTTGCCCATGCCCATCACCGTACCCAAGATGAAATTCTTCATGCTCTGGCACGAACGTGCACACGCAGCAGCGGAAGTACAGTGGTTAAGAAGGATAGTGGCGGAGGCTTCGGCCAAGGTGATGGCGTAGGATAATTATCTCACTTGCATGATTTCGCTTCGTGTAGCAGTGCGTGGTGTTCGAATGCCTCGCGTATGTCCTTGCGCAGTATTACATCGTCCCAGGGTTTGGTAAAAAATCGGTAAATGGCACCGCAATTGATGGCAGTGATGATGGAATCGAGATTTGTATAGCCCGAAAGCATGATGCGGATAGTATCTGGATACAGATCCTTGACCGTGCTCAAAAATTCGGTACCGCTCATATCTTTTGTACGGTGATCAGAAATAACTACCTGCACGTCATGCAAAGCCAGTAATTCGAAAGCTGCACTGCCGGTTGAAGCAGCAAGAATATGATAATGATCGGGACGAAACAGACGCTGCAAAGCAGTTACTATGCTGGTTTCAGTATCTACAATCAGCATGGTTTTTCTGGCGGCGGGTTGTCTGCTGAAGCTCAATGATAACGGTTTGCCTTGCAAAAAAAATTGTTCGCATGCAGCGGGCGACAGGGGGCAACTAAAATAATACCCTTGTATTGCGTCGCAAGAATGAGATCTGAGATAGGCCAGTTGGCCTTCAGTCTCGACACCTTCGGCAATCACTTTTAGTCTGAGGCTATGTGCCAGAGCAATGATGGAACAGGCAATTGCGGCATCATCGGGATCACTGGTAATATCCTTGACGAAGGACTTATCGATTTTTAAAAAATCGATAGGAAAGCGCTTCAGATAATTCAGGCTTGAATATCCCGTACCAAAATCGTCGATAGACAACTTGATGCCCATATGTTTGAGTTTGCCCAGCGTGACAACCGCTGACTCAACATTGTGCATCATCATGCTTTCGGTGAGTTCCAGATCTAGATAAGCTGGGTTCAGGCCAGTCTCTTGCAATACATGGGCAATAACTTCTGCTAAATCCTGTTGCTTGAACTGGCGTGCGGACAAATTGACTGCAACGCTGATCTTGGGAAAACCGGCTTTTTGCCATGTCTGCATTTGTGCACAGGCGGTACGAAGTACCCATTCACCAATAGGGACGATCAAGCCCAGCTCTTCTGCCAGAGGGATGAAGTCTACCGGTGAAATTATCCCTTCCGACACATGATTCCATCGTATCAATGCCTCCACGCCGACTATAGCTCCAGTTTGCAGGGAAACCTGCGGCTGGTATTGCAGGAAAAATTCGTCGCGCTCCAATGCATGCCGTAGCATGGATTCCATGGACAGTCTTTTGCGTATTTTTTGGTTCAATTCTTCTGTATAAAATTGGACATTGTTGCGCCCTTGCTCTTTGGCGCGATACATCGCCGCATCGGCATTTTTTAGTAGCGTATCTGCGTCCAGACCATCGATAGGATACAGGCTGAAACCGATGCTGCAGGTGACCTGCAATTCACGCTCTTCTATCATGATAGGTTCTGCGACCGACGCCAATATTCTCGACATCAACAAGGAAATGACAGCCTCATCTGAATGATCGATTACCACGACGAATTCATCTCCACCGTGGCGGGCCACCGTGTCATTTTCGCGCATACAGGATTTCAATCGTGCAGCCACGGCCTTGAGTAATTCATCACCCACATGATGGCCCAGACTGTCGTTGATGAATTTGAACAGGTCGACGTCAATAAAAGCCACCGTGACCTGGTGTTTATAACGTTCTGCAGATACGATAGCCTGCTTGAGGCGATCATGCAGGCGGTTCCTGTTTGCCAGGCCAGTCAAGGCATCATAGTTAGCCAGATATTCCAGTCTGGCTTCGTATTGTTTGTGAGATGTCAAATCCATGGCGACCATGTAGATGACAGTTGGTTCATCCTTGATTTGCAATATCTGGGGAGACAGAAAAACCGGTAAATTCTTGCCATCGGCACCGGACAACCATATCTCTGCTTTTTCGGTTTCCACACCCTGCAACATTTTTTCCACCATGGCAATATTGGATGGGGCTACATATGTCTGTAGTAAATTCCCGGCGATCTTGTCCAGAGGTAATTTCAGCATATCGGAGAAACAGCAATTGCAATACAGTATGGTTCCATCACTTGCCAGCGTTATTACTCCTTCGTTCATCGCTTCGACCATCAAGCGATAGGTATGTTCCGCACCTTGCAGGGTGAAAATCTTTTCTTCGTCATTTTTTGATATCACCAGGGCGTCAACGCGTCCATAGCGTATAGCGTCCAGTGTTTCCTCTGCTTCGCGCAGGCGCGCACGCAAGCAGTCCATTTCGACGAATGAATCCGGTAGTAAATGACGCAGGCTTAAAGCATTGCTCATAGGTACTCCATTTGATCAACTTACTGCAGCAGACACGGCGTGTCATGCATGTCGCCAATTAAGCCTTTTATAGAAGTGAAGATTCCTGTACCAAGCCGCCATTACAATCATATCGCCTCTTTCTTTGAAAAAAGCGTGATAAAGATAAATACAATTCAAACATAACGCGCCGCCCACCTTGCTGCACGTACAGGAAGGTCAGAGCCAACGGGAAATCAAAGGTACATTGTTATGCAGCCGGTCACGTATCAGCGGCATGAACATCCAGTCCCATCAATACTCTTTCGGTATTGGAAAGATCACCAATAATTTTTCTCACAGGCGTCGGCAAATCACGCACCAGGGTCGGGATGGCCAGAATCTGATCTACCTTTGCCAACTGCGGGTTTTCCAATAAATCGATGACGTCGACATGATATTTATCTGGCATATGTTGTTCACAAATTTTGTGAAGATTCGCACGTGCGACGGCAGATTTATGGGTTTGACCGGCTACGTAGAGACGTAGCATCCATTTTTTACTCTCGGTATTCGTCATCGATAGTGGCATTTTTCCAGTTCCTGTAATTAATTTAAGAATGGTGCAAGCTCTTTTTTCTAAAGAGCAGTCAAATCAGCCCGTCTTAGTTTTGCCATATCGGCGCGGTCATGAATAATGACTGCGTCCCTTTGTTTCTCTTCTTCTGAAAGACTTTCTATAATTTCGGTGGCGGTATCAAATTCTTCGCGTAGCGCCGCGATGTTGGCTTCCAGCGCCTGCCGCTTATGTTCATATTCGCGCTTCTTGCGCTGGATATCGTGTTGACGTGACACGACATTGGATCGGTCCAGCGCTTCCTGTCCCACACGGGCAGCGCCTGTCAGGACACCTTTCGGGCCCAGATAGACATCGAACAGGTCTATGCCTTTGCTGCTCAAAATAAATTCGCGGATCTGGTTAGAGTGCGCCATGCCGCGTGATTTCAAGATGTACATGCCACGATTACGTTCGCCCTGATGCTCAATATCACGCAGACTCAACCAGGTATCGATCAGGGATGGAATCTCTTCGTTGCTTGCTTCCAGTTTGTCACCGACATGGGTTAAACCGGTCAGCAAAGTTGTGACCTTGCGTGTCTTGAGAAAGCCGATCAGGCGTATTAACATTGATTTGGCTTCAGTGTCTGAACCAACCACAGTCAACGCCGATATTGGGTCCACTACGACGTGGGCGGGGTTACATTCAAGAATGAGCTTGTGCATGGTGACCAAATGCATTTCCAGCCCATGCACGGAAGGGCGCGATGCATGAAAGCGCAGCAGCCCTTGCTCAACCCAGGGGGCAAGGTCTATCCCGATGGAGAGCATATTACGCATGATTTGTTGTGGGGATTCTTCAAAGGCAAAGTACAGACAGTTTTCGCCACGACCACAGGCCGCCTCAACGAATTTGGCCGCTACACTACTTTTGCCTGAACCTGCTGTGCCGGACACCAGAATTGAACTGCCACGGAAATAGCCTGCCCCGCTGAGCATGGTATCCAGGCGCGGAATCCCGCTGGAAATTCTTTCATCTGACACCGTATGATCAAGGCCAAGGGAGGTGATCGGTAATATCGAGATGCCCTGCTTGTCGATGAGGAAGGGGTATTCATTGGCACCGTGTTCACTGCCACGGTATTTGACTATGCGCAGACGTCGGGTAGCGATTTGTTCTACGACCCTGAGATCAAGCAGAATCACGCAATCGGCCACATATTCTTCCAGACCATACCGAGTCAGGGTACGCTCTCCGCGTTCACCGGTGACGATGGCCGTCACGCCTTTTTCTTTAAGCCACCTGAACAGACGCCGTAATTCTGCGCGCAGGATTGCTGCATTGGACAAGCCGCCAAATAGCACTTCTATGGTATCAAGTACTATCCTTTTCGCACCAATTGCATCAATTGCCTGGCCGAGTCGAATGAAAAGCCCATCCAGATTGTAGTCGCCGGCTTCTTCTATTTCACTGCGTTCAATGTAGATATACTCAATTGATAATAGCTTCCTGGTATCCAGGTCACTGAGGTCATAGCCTAGTGTATTGAAATTGCTGGTCAAGTCTTCGTCGGTTTCTTCAAATGACACAAAGACACCGGGTTCGCCATAATCGAGCGCTCCGTGCAGCAAGAATTCCATGCCCAGGATGGTTTTGCCACATCCGGCATTGCCACATATCAGACTGGGACGCCCTTTGGGTAATCCACCTTCGGTAATTTCATCAAGACCGCGTATACCAGTCAGCGATTTCGCCAATGACTGCGTGTTTGAGGTGTTCAATAGCACTCCCAATTTGATGTTACTCAATACTTGTGTATGTAACTATGGGAGATTTTGTCTTTGGAACATCATCGCGAAAAAGCGCTGCACGAATAGTGAGACTGGCTGAGATTAAATAGATCGCATTTCAATGTACCACGTATCGATGATGTCAAGTGATTAATCTATGAGGTAGATTTTCTGATTCGATAAGCAGCGCGGCAGGTTTCGTGACGGCAATGGAGTCCCGCAGATTGGGAATAAGTTCAACAAGCAAATGAATATAAAGATACAGACCGATGCGGCCAGTTTTTCTCATCTTGCCAGTTGCAATGCCAGCAAGATGAGGACATCGCAGTATTATCGACACTGCTCTGGCAGAGCAAGGCTTGAAGCGCGAGATGTAGATGACCATTCATCCCTTACTTTGACATGACGCCCTATGTGCTGGTCCGCACCGAGCAATAGAAGTCCTGCCCATGCCCATCACTGTACCCCGGGTGAAATTCTTCATGCTCTGGCACGAATGTGCGCAGGATCGTATTCAATAGGGGGCAATTTCGCCTGCCTTGATAGTTCTCATGGCGAGATAGAATTTTTTGCATTGTGAGTCTTCACTGACAGTACTACCAAAACTTCCACCAAGGTTTTCTATCGATCTGGTTGGGGTATTGCAGTTTGTTAATGACTGGTTTGGCATATCGGGGTTTCTCAACGACCGGTTTGGCGTATTGAGGATAGAGTGACGAAATGATCGAGATATCGTCGCTCGCTTTTTGAAAGCTCAACCAGGCAAGTGGATCTTTAGTTTTATCCGGGCAGTTGTCGTTTCTTCCTGTTGAAGCGCGCACTATGCCTCCGTGAACTCGATCCCATGCGAGGGCAGCGTCCTCGGATGAAAGGCCAAGGTCTTCGATAAGTGCTTTCTGAACCAGTTCATAGTCTGCGCTCTGCATTCCCATTGAAATAACAAGAGCAACAACTTCTTCGAGAGATTTTCTTTCCAGAAGAACGATGTTCATGTCATCAGTCCATACCTGCTGGTATTGATTCTTGCACTATTTTCTCTAGATCGTAGGTTGGGCTACGGGGTATCAGCCCAACACTCGGCGCTTGAATAACGTATACGTTTGTTGGGGCACAGTGTTGGGCTGATACCCCATAGCCCAACCTACGAGTAGCTCAACCCACAAAAATTCGCAATGAATTCCCTATAAGACGCAGAAAAAACTCCTGTTTTCCTCTGTGGTGTAGCAGGGAAGCCGAGCGGCATGCCGCGCGCTTGCGAAACGAAGACATCTTGCAAGATGCCTTTCCTCTCTCTGTGTCTCTGTGTTATGAAGACTTAGCTAAATCAACCCGGCACTTTCCCTTCTACACCCTCGACATAAAACTTCACATCATGCAGGAACTTGTCATCCGCTACTGCATCTTTGCCCAGTACTTCTTTGCCAGTGTTGTCCTTGATCGGACCTTTCCAGATCGGTGCGGTGCCGTCGATGACGCCCTGCCGTTTGTCGGCGATGAGTTTTTTCACTTCATCTGACAGGCTGGCGTTGAAGCTTTTCAGGTCTATCATGTTTTCTTTCAGGCCCCACCAGGTGGTGTCTGATTTCCATTTTCCTTCCAGTGCTTCACCGACGCGCTTGTTGTAATACACGCCCCAGTCGATGACGGATGCGGCCAGGTGGGCCTTGGCGCCAAATTTGCTCATGTCGCTGTCCCAGCCAAAGGCATACACGCCTTTTTCTTCGGCTGTCTGTACCACGGCGGCAGAGTCGGTGTTTTGCATCAGCACATCCACACCCTGGCCGATGAGAGTGGTAGCGGCTTCACGTTCTTTGCCCGGGTCAAACCATTTGTTGACCCAGACTACCCTGGTCGTTGCTTTGGGGTTGACTGAACGGGCGCCCAGCGTGAAAGAATTGATATTGCGCAGCACTTCTGGAATAGGGATGGACGCGACGACACCCAGCTTGCCGGATTTGCTCATTTTGCCGGCGGCGATACCTGCAAGGTAGGCACCTTCATAGGTGCGCACATCATATTGCGCCATGTTGTCGGCAGTTTTGTAGCCGGTGGCGTGTTCGAATTTGACATCCGGGAAGTCTTTCGCCACTTTCAGCATGGCTTCCATGTAGCCAAAGGTGGTGCCGAAGATGACCTTGTTGCCCTGGGTGGCCAGGTCGCGAATGACGCGTTCAGCATCGGCTGCGCTTTCTGGTACGTTTTCAACAAAGGTGGTTTTTACCTTGTCACCATATTTGGCTTCGACTGCCTTGCGGCCGACATCATGTGCAAATGTCCAGCCTGCATCCCCAACCGGGCCGACATAGATGAAGCCGACTTTCAGGGGTTCAGGTGCGGCAGGGACGGCGGCGGCACTGGCTGGCGCAGCCGATGCAGCGGAAGCAGGTTTGCTTTCTTCTTTCTGACCACAACCGGCAAGACCAAGTGTCCCAACTACCGCCAGAGACAGCGCGGCTGTCAGGGTTTTTCTGCGAGAAATTTTCATGGTGAGCTTCCTAGTATTGATGAAACGTGGATGACTATGTGAATAACAAAGTTACTTGAAACGAAAAATACTGCAATCAATTTATCCCATTGTCCGATTGTTCAAATATGCCTTCAGGCAGAACCGGGGCGGAAAGGTTTTCCCAGTGAGGCTGGCATGTTCAGGCGTATCCAGTCCGGATTACGCGAAATCAGCACCAGCACCACGATAGTTGCCAGATAAGGCAGCATGGACAGGATTTCTGAAGGAACAGCAATGCCTATCGCCTGAAAATGGAACTGCAATATTGTTACACTACCAAACAGTAAGGCACCGAGCAAGACGCGTGCCGGGCGCCAGGTGGCAAAGGTGGTCAGGGCCAGTGCAATCCAGCCACGTCCGGCGACCAGGCCTTCCACCCACATCGGTGTGTAGACCACGGACAGATACGCACCCGCCACGCCGCAGCAGGCCCCACTGAACAGCAGCGCTATATAACGGATTTTGCGTACCGGGTAACCCAGGGCATGTGCAGATTCTGGCGATTCGCCGACGGCGCGCAAGATCAGGCCAGCCCGGCTGCGGTATAAAAACCAGGCAATCGCCATACACAGTAGCAGGCTGAAATACACGATGCCGTGCTGGTCGAACAGGGCCTTGCCCAGAAACGGCATGTCAGACAGATACGGTATGCCATGCCCGCCACCAGGCAGGGACTGGCCGACAAAAGATTGCCCGATGAAGGCCGACAGGCCGCCACCAAAGATGGAGAGTGCCAGCCCGGTGGCCACCTGGTTGGTAGCCAGCACCAGCGTCAGCCAGGCAAACAAAGTCGCCATCAGCATGCCGGCGACGGCACCGGCGACAAAGCCCAGCCAGGGCATATGGGTCTGGTGGGCAACGGCAAAGCCGACTATGGCGGCCACCAGCATCATGCCTTCGGCACCAAGATTGAGCACGCCTGCACGTTCATTGATCAGCAGGCCCAGTGCCGCAATCAGCAGGGGAGTGCCGGAATTGATGGAGGCGGCGATCAGCGCAGCAAAGTTTTCCATGGTCGCTTATTTCTGCCAGCGAAGGCGGTAATTGATCAGGGTATCGCAGGCCAGCAGCAAAAACAGCAGCATGCCCTGGAACAGGCCGGTGATGGCAGACGGCAAACCAAGCCGCGATTGTGCCATCTCGCCGCCCAGATAAAACAGCGACAGCACCAGACCGCCAAAGATGGTGCCTATGGGGTTAAGGCGACCGATGAAGGCGACGATGATGGCAGCAAAGCCATAGCCCGGTGAAATCGAAGGCAAGACCTGGCCGATGGGGCCAGCCACTTCAAACGCGCCCGCCATGCCGGCGAAACCGCCAGAAATCAGCAGCGACAGCCACAGAGCCTTGCGACTGGAAAAACCGGCATAGCGTGCCGCCAGCGGTGCCAGCCCGCCCACGGTCAGGCGGTAGCCGGCAAAGCTGCGATAGACAAAGACTGCCATCAGGCCACTGGCAATCAGCATGACGATAAAGCCGACATGCAGGCGGCTGCCCTGGAATAGGTGCGGCAATAAAAAATCGCTGGAAAACACCTTGGATTGCGGAAAATTCATGCCTCCCGGATCTTTCAGCGGGCCATTCACGGCATACATCAGCAGCAGTTGTGCAATGTAGGTCAGCATCAGCGACACCAGGATTTCATTTGCATTGAAACGGTCGCGCAGCAAGGCGGTGATGGATGCCCACAGGGCCCCACCGACTACCCCCGCACAAGTTGCCAGCAACAAGACCATGCCGCCCGACAAACCTGGTGTACCCGTATCAAAAAACAATATAGTGCTGCCAGCGGCCAGGCCACCGGCAATCAACTGGCCTTCGGCACCGATGTTCCAGACATTGGCGCGGTAACAGACTGAAAGACCCAGCGCACACAGTACCAGCGGCGTGGTCTTCAGCAACAGCTCGGCAATGGCCGCCTTGCTGCGTATCGGTTCGATCAAAAATACCTGCAAGCCCGTCAGAGGGTTTTTACCCAGTGCCATGAACAGCAGGGCACCAAAGAAAATGGTCAGCAACAGTGCCAGTACCGGCGACAAATAAGCCATGCTGCGCGAGTTGCCGGCGCGTAATTCCAGCTTAAGCATGCTCCCCTCCTTTGCGGCGGCGGGTCTTGCCCAGCGACACGGTTTCGGCTGTTTCACCGTCTTCCCAAAGACCACTCATCCATAAGCCTATTTTTTCACGCGTGGCAGTGGGTGTGGCGATAGAGGGGGACAAACGTCCCTTGGCAATCACATGCATGCGGTTACACAGTTCAAACAGTTCATCCAGTTCTTCAGAAATGACCAGCACGGCGCAGCCAGCCTGTTTCAACTGGCGGATTTCTGCGTGGATCTGCGCTGCTGCACCCACATCCACGCCCCAGGTCGGCTGGGCGACGATAAAGACATCGGGCTGCCGTGTGATCTCGCGACCAACGATGAATTTTTGCAGGTTGCCACCCGACAGGCTGCGGGCCAGCGCTGCCGGGCCAGATGCCTTGACGCGAAAGCGGCTGATGATATCTGCCGCTGCCTGCATGGTATGGCGAAAATTGATCATGCCACGGCGTACGAATTGTCCATGCTGATGTGATAACAGCATATTGTTGGTGAGGCTCATTTCCGGCACGGCACCGCGGCCCAGTCTTTCTTCCGGCACCAGGCTCTGGCCCAGGCTGCGCCGTGCTTCCGGCCCCAGGTTGCCGACCAGCTTGCCTTTCAGCCGTATCATCCTGGCGTTGGCACGACGGTCTTCACCAGACAGGGCGGCCAGCAATTCTTGCTGACCATTGCCGGATACCCCGGCGATGCCGACGATTTCACCACCAAATACTTCCATGTCGATGTCATACAGTGCGGTCGCAAATGCATGCGCCTTGGGCAGGCTCAGGCCACTGAGTATCAAGCGTGATTCACCCAGTATGCATTCGGCGGTCTCTGCCGATGGTGGCAAGTCTTCACCTATCATCATGCGCGACAGGCTGGCAGCAGTTTCCTGTGCCGGGTCGCAATGGCCGGTCACCTTGCCTGCGCGCATGACGGTGGCTGAATGACAGAGCTCGCGGATTTCATCAAGCTTGTGGCTGATGTACAGAATGCTGCATCCTTCGGCGGCAATCTGGCGCAGGGTCACAAACAGCTTTTGTACGGCCTGCGGCGTCAGCACCGAAGTTGGCTCGTCAAGTATCAATAATTGTGGTTTGGTCAGCAGGGCACGCACGATTTCCACCCGCTGCCTTTCGCCGACTGACAGAGTGTGTACGTGGCGGTGCGGTTCCAGTTCCAGCCCATACCGGTCGCCGGTCTGGGCGATCTGTTCTGCCAGTTCCTGCATATTGATGCCCTTGTCCAGGCCGAGTGCAATATTTTCGGCAACGGTCAGGGTATCGAACAGCGAAAAATGCTGGAACACCATGGCAATGCCCAGCTTGCGCGCATCTTGCGGCGTTGCAATCCTGGTCTCTTCGCCATTCCAGCGCAGCGTACCGGCATCAGGTTTGACGGCACCGAAGATAATTTTCATCAGCGTTGACTTGCCTGCGCCATTTTCACCCAGCACCGCATGGATTTCACCCGGTGCCACCTGCAGGTCAACCTGGTCATTGGCGATGACCGCAGGATAGCGTTTGGAAATGCCTTTCAGGTCGAGCCGGGGCAAGCTTGGCAGAGCAGCAGAATTCACTTTATCCTTTCGAAACAAAGAGGGATAGTCAAGAGTAGAGAATAAGCCTGCCGTTCAACATCACGTGAACAACGTATGAACAGCATGGCTAACATTTGCATGACATTATAAGTGTGTCAATCGTACAAATTCAAAATCTCTGTGTCATTTACTGAACCGCAGTTTTGTGATGATTTCATGCAACCAGCCTACTTGAGAAAAATTTCAGCTGGCCGACTGCGCAGTTTGTTTCCAAGCATCAGCCATGCCAGCCTGGTGTGTTCCAGCAATGAATGCCTGGTGCGTATAGAATGAAGCAGTTTAAAGCCCAGGCCTGATTTCCCATGCAACAGACCTTCCATGATGAAGCACGAATGTGGCGCAGCCCGCTCCTGCCGGATGCCGAATTGCTGACAGCAGAATATTTTGCTCAGGAATTTGCACCACACTGGCATGAAGGCTTTGCGATTCCGGTCATTCAGTCCGGCGCACAAACCTATCGCTACCGTGGTGCACGCTGTCTGGCGGCTGTAGGTTGTATTGCCGCCATCAATCCTGGTGAAGTGCATACCGGCGAACGGGCGACTGATCATGGCTGGGCTTATCGCGCCTTTTACCCCTCGGTTGCCTGGATGCAGCAGTTATCGGCAGATATGGCCGGTACGCCCATGGGCATTCCGTGGTTGCCAGACGGTGTGATTGACGATGCCGAAGTGGCTGGTCATCTGGCAGTCGCCCATCGCCTGCTGGAAACGGTGGTCGACCCGCTAGCTGCCGAAAATGCACTGACCGCCGGTTTTGCCTTGTTGCTGTCGCGCTATGCCCGTACCCGGCCCGTCGTGCAATCCATCTTGCCAGACGCGAGTCGGGTGGAATTGATGAAGGCCAGGCTCAGTGAAAACCTGGACCAACCCATGAGCCTGAGCGATCTGGCGCGTGAAGTCGGTCTTTCACCCTTTTATGCAGCACGCCTGTTTTCCCGCAGCATAGGTATGCCGCCCCACGCCTGGCGCAATCAGCTCAGGTTGAACCGTGCCCAGGCCTTATTGCGGCAAGGCTTGTCCGTGACCGATATTGCCAGCATGACCGGCTTTGCCGACCAAAGCCATTTCAACCGGCATTTCAAACGCGCTTTTGGCGTGGCACCGGGGCGCTGGCGGCTTTGAAAGCGCAAGATCGTACAAGCGCAAAATCTTCTAAAGGTGCATGATTTCACATCCATGGTCATAAGCTTAGATAAGGATGTACTTCATGCCACGTTCTTCCCGACTCAGCCAATTTACAGCTGGCGTCCGCGATACCGTACCCATGCTGGTGGGCGCAGCCCCTTTTGGCATGATATTCGGCGCCCTGGTTGCCACGGCGCAATTGAGTGTCTGGCAGGGGCAGTTGATGTCGCTTGCAGTCTTTGCCGGTTCCAGCCAGTTCATTGCCGTTGGCCTGATTGCCGGGCATGCCAGCATGCTGGTTATCTGGCTGGCGACCCTGATCGTGAACCTGCGCCATATGCTGTATGCGGCTTCACTGATGCCCTATGTACGTCATTTGCCGCGCCGCTGGCGCTGGACTCTGGGATTTTTGCTGACGGATGAAACCTTTGCCGTGGTGGATCGCTATTACCGTGAACATCCCCATGCTAAAGACGGTCACTGGTATTTCTTTGGTTCTGGCCTGTCCATGTATGCCAACTGGCAGTGCTGGACCCTGATTGGCCTGTTGTTTGGTGCCATCTTCCCAAAATTGCAGACGCTGGGGCTGGATTTTGCCATGGTGGCAACTTTCATTGCCATTGTGGTACCACAGTTATACCGGCGACCGCATTTGCTGGCGGCCATTGTGGCAGGCAGCACAGCCTACGCATTCCAGAGTTTGCCTTACAAACTGGGTTTGTTGCTTGCTGTCGTGGCAGGTGTGGGGACTGGCATGGTGTTGTCCAGATTCAGTACAAATAAGCAAAAAGAAGTGGAGCCAGCGTGAATGTCACTTTAACCATATTGGGCATGGCCGTTATCACTTTCCTGGTCAAGGCCCTGATCTTCATGCTGGGTGACCGCGTGATGTTTTCTGCCAATGTGCGCAAGGCGCTGGACTTTGTGCCTGTCACCGTGCTGACTGCCATCATCGTCCCCATGATACTGTCGCCGCACGGGCAAGAGCTGGAACTGAGCTGGCGCAACCCGCAACTGGTGGCTGCTTCTATCGCAGCCATGGTCTGCGCCGCAACACGGCATCAACTGGCCACCATCATCGTTGGCTTGCTGGTATTTTTTAGCTGGCAATACATGCTTGGCTGATGAAAGTTTTTCGTTCAAGGCTCTGTTCACTGGCTGGCAAGGTTTGATACGAGGTTTGATACCAGGTTTGATACGTACGTGCTGCGTAGTAAGATAGCTGTTTTTTGATGTCCGCACAGTTCAGGCTATGACTTACGATTTCAGCAAGGTAAATGCAGCAATGCAAAAGTATGTGGACAGGGAAATCCTGGCCGGTGTGTCGACTGCCGTTCTGGTCGGACGTGAACTGGTGCACCAGCATTGCACTGGCTGGGCAGACCGCGAAAGCCAGACGGCTGTGCGCGATGACCATTTGTTTCGCGTGTTTTCCAATACCAAGCTGATTACTTCGATGGCAGTATTGCTCTTGATGGAAGAGGGCAAACTGGAGCTGGATCAGCCCGCCGAAGAATTTTTGCCGCAACTGGCACAGCGCCAGGTATTGAAACCCGGTGCTACCAGTCTGGATGACACCGAACCGGCCCACAGCAAGATCACCGTCAGGCAATTGCTGAACCATACTTCCGGGCTCAGTTATGGTCTGCTGGATCACGGCACGCTGATGTACAAGACCTACAATGAAAAACGGGTACTGAATGCCTTCACCAGCCTGGCAGACATGATGGATGTGCTGGCCGGGCTGCCGTTGAGTTTTCATCCGGGTACTGCCTGGGAATATTCGATCGCCACCGATGTGCTGGCACGATTGGTGGAAGTGGTCAGTGGCATGAGTTTTGACCGCTTCCTGCAATTGCGCATACTCAACCCTCTCGCCATGCATGACACCAGTTTTGTCGTGCCCGAACACAAACACGATCGTCTGGCGTCTTACTATGCCGGTACTGATCCGCAAAATATCCTGCAACGTGGTCTGCGCAAGCTCGACAAGTCACCTTATCCGGGTGCCTTTGTCACGCCTGTGGCGCGCCTGTCTGGTGGCGGGGGACTGGTATCCAGCATCCAGGACATGCTGGCCCTGATGCGCAGTTTCATGCCGGATGGCGATACTTTACTGCAAGCCTCGACCATCAGGCTGATGATGCAGAATCAGTTGCCAGCAGGTACAGGGATTGCTTTTCCCGGTGTTGGTGCCGTGCCGGGCAAGGGATTTGGTCTGGGGGGAGCAGTGACGCTACAGCCTTCTTCAATCGACCCGCCAGCTGCAACCGGTGAGTTTGAATGGGGCGGCATTGCCGGTACACACTGGTGGATATCGCCACGCCACAATATTGCCGGTGTGCTCATGACGCAAAGGTTGATGAGTTTCTGGCACCCATTTTCATTTGATTTCAAACGTCTGACGTATGAGGCGCTGGGCAAGGTGTAAAACACGGCTAAAAAACGCGGGGCGGGCATTCATCATGCCGACATGATGTTGCGCTAAGCTGGGCGGTAAGAACGACATGAATCATGAGAGAGAAAATAATGAACTTCAATATGACGCAAAGACTGCACTTGATTGCCAGTCTGGCAGCGGCTAGCCTGCTGGCTGCGTGTAGCACCGTGCCCACGCAAAACGAACAGGCTGGAAAATTGCAGGCTGCCTGGGTGGTACTGGGTGAAAATGGCCAGGCGATTGCCCGTGCCATCACGACCGATACTACTTGCCCGACCCTGATACAGGATGGCATGGCACAGCCGATGCAGATACGTGCCGCTGCCGCAACCCTGCCGGTACGCAAGACTGCCAGTAAGCCCGAAGAGAGCAAGGCATCTGCTTTCCCCGTGTTGACCTGTGATGCGGCTTTGTCAGCCAGCAGCAAAACCGCCAGTATCGCTGGTCGTGATTTGCCTTTGCCTAAACCGGTGACACAAAAAATTGTGGTGATTGGTGATACGGGTTGCCGTTTGAAATCGAATGACAATTACTTCCAGTCCTGCAATGACAGTGAAAAATGGGCTTTCCGCCAGATGGTGGAAACCGCTGCACGCTTCAAGCCTGACCTGGTGGTGCATGTCGGTGACTACCATTATCGCGAAAATCCTTGCCCGGAAGGCAATAAGGAATGTGCCGGCAGTCCGTGGGGTTATGGCTGGGATGCCTGGCAGGCAGATTTCTTTTCCCCCGCAACGGCATTGCTGAAAACCGCCCCTTGGATAGTCGTGCGAGGCAACCATGAATCCTGTGCACGTGCTGGCCAGGGCTGGTGGCGTCTGATGGACCCGCGCCCTTTACAGACCGGTCGTGACTGCATCGCCGAGCAAAATGACGTGGGTGGCGATTACAGCGCGCCCTATGCCGTGCCTTTGGGACGTGTCGGTAGCGAGCAGGCACAATTCATCGTCTTTGATTCTGCCAAAGTACCCAACAAGCCACTGGCAAAAACCGATGCCGCTTATCAGTTGTATATGGAACAATTCAAGGCAGTCAACAAGCTGGCAGACAACGCCGACTTCAATCTCTTTATCGATCACCATCCAGTACTGGGTTTTGCTGCTGAATCCAAAAAAGGAGGTGAAATGAAAATTTATCCAGGCAATCTTGCCATGCAAGACATCATGCAAACATTGAACAGTACCCGCCTGTTTCCATCCAGGGTGCAGGCTACACTGGCTGGCCACGTGCATTTGTTTGAGGCATTGACCTTCAGCAGCGATCATCCGGTGCAGTTTGTATCAGGTAATGGTGGTTCGTCGCTTGATACAGCCTTGTCAACTCCGCTGGAAGCCAATGCCACACCTTATACCGAAGCCAGGCTTGATCATTTCAGCAATTCCAATGATGTTGGTTTCATGACGATGGAGCGTGAACAGCAAAGCTGGAAAGTTCAGGCCTGGAACAAGCAGGGCAAGCTGATCACTGAATGTCGCATGCAGGGCAAGAAAACCGAATGCAAGGCCATGCCGAAATAAATCATATGCATGATTTGGGATAATTGCCGGATTAATTATTTCCATAGAGAAAAAACGGAGCGAGATGCTCCGTTTTTTTGTTGTAGTGTCACAAAACCGTCATCGTCGTTACACGCTCCTGTCACACGGTCTTTCTACACTTGCGGGCTTTCTACCCACCAAGTTCACTGGAAGGCAAATGATGAATCGCAAGCAACAACAGTTCTCCATGCAGGTCATGACAGCTCAGGTTTTACTGGCACTCAGTTGCATGGCGCAACACAGCGCACAGGCGCAGACCACCAATGCAACGCAGGAATCTGCATCGGAATCTGCGTCTGCACTGGATGCGGATGCGATCAAATCCAGGGTTGTGATTACCGGATCAGCAGTCGGTAACCGCGCACCGGTACAGACTTCGTTGAAAGCCACCCAGCCTCAGTCTGTCATCACTGCCACCTTCATAGAACAATCCGTGACGCCACTGGCTGACTTCAATGCCGTGGCGCGTATTGCACCCAGCATAGGTTCCGGCGTTTCTGCGAATGGTCCTGGCCTGGCAGAAAGCAAGGTCACGCTGCGCGGTTTTCAGGATGGTGAATACAATATGACGTATGACGGTATCCCGTTTGGCGATACCAATAATCCCACCCATCATTCGACCTCTTATTTCCCGGCACGCATTATCGGCGGCATGGTGATAGAACGCGGCCCGGGCAATGCCAGCAATCTGGGGCAAGCAACATTTGGTGGTTCCATCAATCTGTTTTCCAAAGAGTTGTCGCAGGATTTCAATTTCACACCGTATTCGACCTTCGGTTCGTGGAATACCAAAATGCTGGGCGTGCAAATCGATAGTGGCATCTCTTCCCATTTTGGTGATACCCGTTTCATGTTCAATGGCTCGCGTCTGACGACCGACGGTTACCTGACGTATAGCGGTGTCACAGAAGATAATTACCAGTTCAAGTTGCAGCGCAGCCTGGGCAAGGACACGGTGATTACCGTATTTTCCACCTATAACAAAATCACCAGTTATACACCGGACAAAGGCGGTGTAACCTTGAGCCAGGTTGCCCAGTTCGGAAAAAACTATGCGCTGAACAATGACCCGACCAGTCAGAATTATTTTGGCTACAACTTCAATAACAAGAGCACCGATTTCGACTACATACGCCTGCAATCCAAACTGGCTGGCTGGAACATCGACAATACGGTCTACACCTACTCCTATACCAATGACACCTACTCTGGTCAGGATGCCAGTGGCGCAACGGCTAACGGTACCAAGGCTGGCATCACCGGCAACAAGAATGTACCGGGTTATAACAAGCTGAATGCCTATCGCGTCAATGGCGACATCTTCAAGGCGACCAGTCAGTTTGAAGCAGGGTTGCTGCGTGCCGGCGTATGGCTGGAAAGCGCGAATACCAATCGTCATACCTATGACCTGGACTGGACACTGGGCCTGCCTAATCCCAAAGAATCCACCGCGCCAAAGAATGTATCGTATGACCAGCGTTCTTCCTGGAAGCAGTATCAGCCTTTCGTGGAATTTGAATGGGCAGCCATGGCTGACTTGACCATTACTCCTGGCCTGAAATACATGCACTTCAAGCGTGCGTTGGACGCGACAGTGAATCAGACCACCCGCATTCCGACGACGGCAGAACAGACCTATACCTCAACCCTGCCTTTCCTGACGGCGAATTACAGCATCAATAAGGAATGGTCTGCCTATGCCCAGGTTGCCAGGGGTTTTCTGGTACCGGATCTGTCCATGTTTTATGTGAATAACCCTGGCCTGAGCACACCCAAGCCACAGACTTCCACCAACTACCAGTTGGGTGCTGTCCACCAGTCACGCAACCTGACATTGGATGCCGATGTGTATTACATCGACTTTGATAACAAGATTGCTTCTACCGGCACCGGCAATGACCTGGTGTATTACAACCAGGGTGGTGTGGTCTACAAGGGCGTGGAAGCGGCAGTGACGTATTACGTCGGCAGTGGTTTCTCTGTGCATGCAAATGCATCCCTGAATAGTGCCAAAGCCAAGGATACCGGTCTACAGGTGGCCAAGGCACCAGACAGCACTTCTGCTTTCGGCGTGCTGTATAAAGCCAACGGCCTGTACGGTTCGCTGATTGCTAAAACGACGGGCACCCAGTATGCGAAAGATGGTGAGCCAGCCGCATATAAAATTCCATCGTATACAACCGCAGATCTGACACTGGGTTATCGCTGGAAGACACCGGCTGCGATGGTTAAAAACATCAAGCTGCAGATGGGCATCAACAATCTTTTCGACAAGCAGGATATGACGTCGGTATCTGCCAATAGCAAGGGTGTTGCCTTCGATCAGTACACCTTCCAACCGGCGCGCAGCTGGAATTTTTCTTTGAGTGCAGACTTCTAAAAAACGTACACGAAAAACGCACCTAAAAGACATACCAAAAGACGCACCAAATTGACAACGGCACGCCTCAAAAGCGTGCCGTTTTTAATTTTTTGCCATGATAAATGTCAGCATTTCGCCACGATATTTGCAAGAAATGGTCAAATCCTGCATCGCAAGTTGCCTGATCACCTAATTTGAAATGGCTGATCAAAATTTCTATTTCCAGCAGGAATCTCCTAGCAAGCGCGCAAAAATCTCGCACACAACAGACGCGATTCCATATTTTTCAGTAAAGATATTTTGGCATTTTAGCGAGGAAGTAGTCTAAATTTGCCTCCCAAATAAAAAGTTACAATGCGGAAACTTTCAAGGAGATAGCATGAAATTGAAACCTTTTATCACTTTATTGGCGATGACATCAGCAGTGTCCGCCGCCTGGGCAGACGATACTTCCCCGATCACCATCAGCGGATTCGGTACTGCGGCACTGACACGCAGCAATACATCCGACGCAGAATTTGCCCGCCCCAATCAGCTCGCTGGTGTTACCAGTAGCGCTAAGACAGGTGTCGACTCCAACTTCGGCATACAGGCCACGGCAAAAATGAATGACTGGCTGTCCTTCACTGGCCAGGGTCTGGTGCGTAAAAATGTCACGGACAATTTTGGTGCAGAACTGACCTGGGCATTTGCCAAAGCCAAGGTCAATGACAATCTGAATCTGCGTGTCGGTCGTATCGGTTTGCCGGTCTACATGATTTCGGATTATCGCAATGTTGGCTATGCCAACACCATGTTGCGCCCACCGATAGAAATGTATTCGCAAGTCACGCTGGAAAGCGTGGACGGTGTGGATGCCGTCTACCAGACCAATCTGGGCGAAACTGCGATCACCGCACAATTGGCCTATGGCGTGACTGATGCAGAACAGCGCGGCAACTTTACTGCCAAATTCAAGAACGTATCAGGCATCAATATCGTTGCTGAAAATGGTCCTTTCACTTTTCGTTTTGGCCGTGTTGATACCAAGGTCACCGTGGACAATTCAAGCAACCTGAATACTCTGGTCAGTGGTTTGACCAAGTTCGGTTTCAAGTCTGCGGCAGACGCCATTGCGGTCAGCGATACCAAGGCATCATTTACCTCTTTGGGCCTGGGTGTGGACTGGAAGAGCTTTGTGGTCCAGGCTGAATACGGCAAGCGTAAATCTGCCAGTCTGTCGATAGCCAACACTACGTCCTGGTACACCATGTTTGGTTACCGCATGGGCAGTTTCCTGCCTTACGTCGTACATGCATCGGCCACACAGGATAGCTCGCGCACCGTCGCCGGCTTGCCTGCTTCCGGCCCCTTGCTGCCGTACACCCTGGGTGCAAATGGCCTGGCATCAGCATCACCGATACAGACCAGCAACAGCGTAGGCGTACGTTGGGATTTTTATAAATCGGCCGCACTGAAACTGCAACTCGACCGTATGTCACCAGACAATGGACCAGGCGTATTCATTAACGCCAAGCCAGGTTTCAAGGGACCGGTCACCGTGTTTGCAGCAGCAGTTGATTTCGTATTTTGATGGAGGAAGCGCGATGAGTAAGTATGGAAAACAAATATTGATCGCTGCGGCAATGCTGGTCAGCATGGGATTCACCATGGCAGGTGAAATTGTGGTGGTAGTCAACCCACAGAATCCGGCGACAGCCATGACAGCCGCGCAGGCTTCACAATTCTTCCTGGGTAAATCAGCCATGTTCACACCGGTGGACCAGTCTGAAAATGCACCTATCCGCGCAGAGTTTTACAAGAAGGCGGCCGAGAAGGATTTGTCCGAAGTAAAAAGTATCTGGTCAAAACTGGTGTTTACCGGCAAGGGTACCGCACCAAAAGAAGTGCATTCAAATGCAGAAGTGAAAAAAGCCGTGGCAGCCAATCCTACCGGTATTGGTTATATCGACAAGTCAGCCGTCGACGCGACTGTCAAGGTCGTGACCACTTTGCCCTGATTTGTAGAAACGGGTTTTTGACAAAAGAAAGCTGCCAGTCAGCTTTCTTTTTTTGCCTTGTCGATTTTTACAACACTGTCCTCTGTGCCACGCAAGCTTGATCTAGAGAGTGGCTCTCGTTCAGGTAACAATGGCTAGTCAGAAATTTGCATTCTGCAACAATCCCAACTACAACTAGGTATATAGTCAGATCATCCCCTTTTGTTCTCGTTGACCTGACCTTGTGTCGTAGTTGATACACGCTAGATATGCGCCACATGTGCGCCACGTACCTGCTGCTCAAATTTCATTTTTTAATCAGTCTGCACCATAAATGGGCACTGATTCTTTCCCGGTTCTGTATGTGTTGAGTTTGTTGAATTTTCGTTTCTTCATGCATTGATGGATTTTTCCAAAGGAATGATGATGAGCATGTTCTATAACTTGAGAATTTCGGCCAAGCTGTTCGTCGGGTTTGGCTTCCTTTTGCTGCTGACAGTTTTTCTTGGTGTCTTTTCCATCATCATGTTGGCCAGAGTGAACCAGAACGCGTATGAACTGGGAACCAACTGGATGCCGAGCGTGAATGCAGCCATGGGTATCAAGGAAAGGGTATCGCGCATACGCTCGCAGGAAGCGCAGATGGTCTCGGCAGAAAATGCCGAGGAAGTGGACAAATACCTGGCCCGTACCAAAGAAGCTATTGCCGGCCTGAGGGAAAATGAAGCCGACTATGCCCGTTTGATTTCTGACCCGGAAGAAAAAAAGCAGTTTGATGAATACAGCAAATCCATGGCTGCCTATTTGCAGATCAGCGACAAGATGGCTGCTCTGGCACGCGAGGGCAATGGCAAGGACGCGCTGGCACTGATGCGTACCGATTCATCCAAAATCAATACCAGGGTAAGAGAGTTGGTCGACAGGATGGTCAAAATCAATGTCGATGGCGGGGTGAATGCCTACAAGTCAGGCATAGAGTCATATCAGACATCGCGCATACTGATTATTTCTGTACTGGTCGTCAGCATCTTGCTGGGAATGGTGCTGGCCTATGCGATTGCACGCATTGTGTCGCGCCCTTTGCAGGATGCACTCAAAGTTGCACAGACCGTGGCTTCCGGTGACCTGACCAGTCGTATTCAGGTGGATACAAAGGATGAAACCGGCCTGTTGCTACAGGCCCTGAAAGAAATGAATCAAAGCCTGTTGCAGGTGGTTACCGAAGTACGCCAGGGCACGGATGAAATTGCTGCCGCTTCTACCGAAATTGCCAATGGCAATATGGACCTGTCCAACCGTACTGAAAACCAGGCCAGTTCACTGGAAGAGACCGCATCGTCGATGGAAGAGATTACCTCTACCATCCAACACAATAGTGATAATGCGCGTCAGGCCAATCAGTTATCTCATTCAGCCTCGGCAGTGGCACAAAAGGGTGGGGACGTGGTGTCGCAGGTGGTGGATACCATGGGTTCCATCAATGCTTCATCGAAAAAAATCGTCGATATCATCGCCGTCATCGATGGCATTGCCTTCCAGACCAATATCCTGGCATTGAACGCTGCGGTGGAAGCGGCGCGGGCAGGCGAGCAGGGACGTGGTTTTGCCGTCGTGGCATCTGAAGTGCGTAACCTGGCGCAACGTTCGGCCAGTGCTGCCAAGGAAATTAAGGAACTGATCAATGACTCGGTAGAAAAAGTCGGTCAGGGTACACGCCTGGTTGACCAGGCTGGTTCCACCATGAAAGAAGTGGTGGAAAGTGTCAAGCGTGTGAGTGACATCATCAGCGAAATTACGGCGGCAGGTGCGGAACAAAGCTCGGGCATACAGCAAATCAATGAAGCGGTGACGCAGATGGACCAGATGACCCAGCAAAATGCAGCGCTGGTGGAACAGGCGGCAGCGGCTGCCGGTGCCTTGCAGGATCAGGCAGCCAATCTCAGTCGTGTGGTCAGTGTGTTCAAACTGGAGCCATCTGGTGACCACGCCCGGTCAGCCCTTAGCCGGTCTCTCGCATCAAAGACACCAAAGACAAGCAGCACGGTGCGTGCACTGCCCAAGCCGGTAACAAAACCAGCGGCGAGAGCCAGCGCGGCCAGCCGTCCATCCAGCCCCAAGCCTACTGCTGGCAGGAAAGAACCGGTGACGGCTGGATCCAATGACGACTGGGAAGAGTTTTAGGACGGCCAGTCAGGCAGGGCCGCTCCAGGCACGGCCAGTCAGGCAAGGCCGGTCCAGGCACGGCCTGCCCAGGTACTATAAACAACGGCAATCCTGAACTGATCCCGCGGATTGCCTGATGCTATTTCATCTGTGCGACACGTCAGTGCCAGTTTCAGCATGTCAGTGGCGTCGCCAGCCTTACCCATTTTTTACAGGCTTCCCCCGGCTTGACGTGTCAATTGTGTCAATTGTGTCAATTGTGCCAATTTGCATCAGATATTTGATTTTTGTAAAAATATCAACTAAAACAAAGTAAGCAGTTCGTCTGTCCCGCCTCAACTTTCCACTTAATGCATCGTGTCGTTCTTTTACCTGAGGACCCGCTATGAAATTGTTTTACGACCTGAGAATTTCAGCCAAGCTGTTCGTTGGTTTTATTTTGTTGTTGATACTGACCGCCTTTCTTGGCAGTTTTTCGATCTTCCAGTTATCTCGTGTCAATGAGACTGCACTGGAACTGGGCACCAACTGGATGCCCAGCGTGAATGCTGCCATGGGTATCAAGGAAAGGATTTCGCGCCTGCGTACCCAGGAAATGCAGATCGTGTTGTCGGCGGGTGATGCGGAGAATCTCAAGAAATATGAAAAACGCTGGCAAGATTATGTAGCCGAGTTGAAGAAGTACGAGAGTGACTATGCCAAACTGATCAGTTCTGACACAGAGAAAAAAGAGTATGCAGATTACGGCAAGCTGTGGGAACTGTATGCCATTGAAGCCAAAAAACTGACGGCGCAGGCCAGAGCCGGCAATATGGACGAAGCGCGTACGACTTTACGTGGTGAATCATCCAGACTGAATGCCGAAATACTCAAGATTGCAGACAAAATGGTGCAGACGAATTCAGATGGCGGTATTGCTGCCTATCAGTTGGGTGAAGCCATCTATTCCAATTCCAGGGCCTTGATACTGGGTTTGATCCTGGTGACCATCACGCTGGGTTTGCTACTGGCCTATGGGATAGCGCGAGTGGTTTCGCGTCCGCTACAGGAAGCAGTCAGGGTTGCCAAGACTGTGGCATCCGGTGACCTGACCAGTGACATCGAAGTCAAAACCAGGGATGAAACCGGCGAGTTATTGCAGGCGCTGAAGGAAATGAATGGTAATTTGCTGTCCGTTGTCAGTGAAGTGCGTACCGGCACCGACCTGATTGCAACCGCATCAACAGAAATCGCCAATGGTAATATGGATTTGTCGGCACGTACCGAAAGCCAGGCTGGTTCTTTGGAAGAAACTGCCTCGTCGATGGAAGAACTGACATCGACAGTCAAGCAAAACAGTGACAATGCACGTCAGGCCAATCAGTTATCGCATTCAGCCTCGGCGGTAGCGCAAAAGGGTGGGGACGTGGTGTCACAGGTGGTGGATACCATGGGGTCCATCAATGCTTCGTCGAAAAAGATTGTCGATATCATCGCTGTCATCGATGGCATTGCCTTCCAGACCAATATCCTGGCATTGAATGCGGCAGTGGAAGCGGCACGGGCAGGCGAGCAGGGGCGCGGTTTTGCCGTCGTGGCGACAGAAGTACGTAACCTGGCCCAGCGTTCGGCCAGTGCGGCCAAGGAAATCAAGGAACTGATTAATGACTCGGTAGAAAAAGTCGATCAGGGTACACGCCTGGTCGATCAGGCCGGTTCCACCATGAAAGAAGTGGTGGAAAGCGTCAAACGTGTGAGCGACATCATCAGCGAAATCACCGCAGCCGGGTCAGAACAAAGTTCGGGCATAGACCAGATCAATACCGCGATCATACAGATGGATCAGGTTACCCAGCAAAATGCTGCGTTGGTGGAAGAGGCCGCCGCTGCGGCGGCTGCCTTACAGGAACAGGCTGCCAATCTGAGTCAGGTCGTGAGTATTTTCAAGCTGGATCATTCCGGCAATCAGCCCCGGCAAGCCGCTGCCATTGCCCGCGTCGCGTCGTCAGCGCTGAAACCCGCAGTCCGCACCCGCTCATCCATTGTGGCGAATACCGCTGGTGTTGGACGGAAAGAGGCGCTGCTTAGTGGTAGTGGTCACGCTAAGCAACACGAATGGGAAGAGTTTTAGATGACATAAAAAAACGACACGCATGCCTGACATGCGGATCGTTCTTTGTCGTTCAGGCAGAACCAGTCTGCCTTGTTTGGCTAGTGACCAGCTAAATTCAGCTCAATTCTGTCTGTTTGACGATAATGCGTGATACTAGGCCGTATTCGCTGGCTTCGGTGGCACTCATCCAGTAATCGCGGTCGATATCGGCGGTGACTTTTTCCAGAGTCTGACCAGATTCTTTGGCGATCAGGGCGGCGATGCGTTCGCGTACCTTGACGATTTCACGTGCCTGGATAGCAATATCAGTTGCCTGGCCACCGCAACCACCACTAGGCTGATGAATCAGAAAGCGTGTGTTTGGCAGGCAGACGCGGCGTTCTTTAGGTACGGACAGGAAAACATTCACTGCAGCACTGCCTACCCAGCCGGTACCCACCATGTTGACCGGTGCATCGATGAACTTGACGATGTCATGGATGACATCACCGGATTCAACGTGACCGCCCGGGGACGAGACCAGGATGGTGATCGGGTCTTTTGATTCTGCAGCCAGGGCGATCAGGCGTTTACTGACTTCTGCAGCCAGTTTGTCGTTGATGGTGCCAAATACCAGCACGGTACGGGATTTAAAGGCCTTTTCTTCAAGAAAAGGGCTACGTTGCACATCGTTGTTGTCTTTGTCGTCGGCCATGGAAGTCTTAAGTTGTGTTGGGCTTGAATGATTCGTTAATAATAATGATTCTGGTAGACTAAATGGCTGCCTGAGTCGCTTTTTTCAAGTGGGCTTCGGCCAGTCTGACCCAATAAGTTGCACCTATGGGTAGCAAATCGTCATTGAAGTCATAGCTGGGGTTGTGCAGATTGCAAGGTCCCAGGCCGTGACCCATGTCGCGGTGATCGCCATCGCCATTGCCAATAAAGGCATAGCAGCCCGGTTTGGCTTGCAGCATGAAGGCAAAATCTTCAGCGCCCATGGTGGGTTCTACCTGGGCGTCAACATTATCATTGCCTACCACGCTGCGCATGACTTCGGCAGCGAAAGCGGTTTCTTTGGCATGATTGATCAGGGGTGGGTAATTGCGTTTGAACTGAAAATCTACCTGGGCATCAAACGCCGCTGCCGTGTGTTCGGCAATGGCCTTCATGCGTTTTTCTATCAGATCGATCATGGCGGTGCTGAACGCACGCACCGTGCCTATCAGCGTTGCATCGTCAGGGATGACGTTGGTGGCACTGCCCGAATGGATCTGTGTCACCGACAATACTGCCGATTCCAGCGGGCTGGCATTGCGGCTGACGATGGTTTGCCAGCTCTGGGCGATCTGTATCGCCACGATAATCGGGTCTATTCCCTTGTGTGGCTGGGCCGCATGGGCACCCTTGCCCCTGACAACCACTTCAAATTCATTCGATGACGCCATCATGGGGCCAGCGGTGACACCAAAGGTGCCGACTGCGACGCCAGGCCAGTTATGCATGCCAAACACGGCATCCATAGGGTATTTGTCGAACAGGCCATCTTCTATCATGCGACGGGCACCGCCACCGCCTTCTTCGGCAGGCTGGAAAATCAGGTAGACGGTGCCGTCAAAGTCCTTGTATTGCGACAGATAATGCGCTGCACCCAGCAGCATGGCGGTATGGCCATCATGCCCGCAGGCATGCATTTTTCCTTCATGTTGCGAGGTATGGGCAAAGGTATTGATTTCCTGCATGGGCAGGGCATCCATGTCGGCCCGCAAGCCTATGGCACGTTCGCTGTTGCCATTCTTTAATATGCCCAGCACGCCGGTGCCGCCCAGACCGCGCACCACCGGGATGCCCCAGGCTTGCAGTTTTTGCGCCACCACTTCGGAAGTCCGGTGTTCTTCATAGCACAGCTCGGGATGCGCATGAATATCACGTCGGATTTGCTGAATTTCAGCATGGAATTGCACTATGGGATCGATCAGTTTCATAATTGTCTCCGTATTGCGTATTGTCGCCATGGACAGGCGTATGGTCGGGAATACACAAACTATTCTTGTCAGGATATCATCCTGTTGATGAAAAAGGCTAGCCAGGACCCGATTCAGGGGACTTTCAGGGGTCTGTTTGCATGTCTTTCTCCGTACAGAGAAAGATACCAGATTCCATGCAGGCTGGCAGGCACAGACCGCATATCCATACTACCAAAATGGGTTTGCCTGCCTGATCACAGTGGTAGTAGCATTCACGGTTGCAGGCAAGAAGGCCGGGCGACACGATGTCATGGCAAAGCCTGTAAAATCCTGCAAAACATGCAAGCCATCTTCTCTTTATAGACATGAATTATCGAAGGCCAGGAAAGAATACAAACCAGCAATGAAGAAGATATCCAGCTATCAGAGTCCGACCCGGACAGTGCATGCGGCAATCGCTATGTGCCCGCAGTTGCAGTTGCATTTGCATTCAGAGCAGGTCTGACCGATGCTGGTGTTTATCCTGCGCCGCCTGCTGCAAAGCCTGGCTGTCTTGCTGGTAATGTCGCTGCTGGTGTTTGCCGGTGTATATGCGATAGGCAATCCGATTGACGTGCTGATCAGCCCGGACGCGGATCAGATCGAACGCGCGCGCATTATCGCCGCCTTTGGCCTGGACCAGAGTTTGCCGCAACAATACTGGCTGTTCTTGCGCAATGCCCTGGCCGGTGACATGGGACAGTCTTTTGCCCATGCCACACCGGCGCTGGGGCTGATACTGGAACGTATGCCGGCGACGCTGGAACTTGCCGTGCTTGCGATCCTGATTTCCATCCTGCTGGGTATACCATTGGGATTGCTGGCGGGTTTGCGACCTGACAGCCTGGCTGGCAAAAGCATCATGGCTATTTCCATACTCGGGTTTTCGCTGCCTACCTTCTGGGTGGGGCTGATGATGATCATGGTATTTGCCGTGCAACTGGGCTGGCTGCCTTCCAGCGGGCGCGGTGAAACTGTGCTGTTGTTGGGGGTGCCGGTCAGTTTCCTGAGCGTTGATGGCCTTAAACATCTGCTCTTGCCCGCCCTGAACCTGGCCCTGTTCAATATTGCCATGGTGATACGCCTGACACGATCTGGCGCGCAAGAAGCCTTGCTGCAGGACTATGTACGCTTTGCCCGCGCCAAGGGCTTGCGCAACAGCCGCATTATCGGCGTGCATGTGCTTAAAAACATCCTGATACCGATAGTGACGGTGATTGCCCTGCAGTTCGGCTCCATCATTGCCTTTGCGATTGTGACTGAATCGGTGTTTGCCTGGCCCGGCATGGGCAAGCTGATTATTGATTCCATACGGGTACTGGACCGGCCTGTCATCGTCGCTTATCTGTTGCTGATCGTCAGCCTGTTCATCCTTATTAATCTGGTGGTGGACGTACTGTATTCCTTGCTGGACCCGCGTGTGCGCCTGTCCGATAACCAGGCCTGAAGCTTCCCATGACATCCAACAGCCAGCCATCTGCCCCCACTGCCGACACACCATTGCGACGTTTTCTGCGCGATTTTTTTGCCAGTCGCATCGCTGCCCTGGGCAGCCTGGTGCTCTTGCTGCTGGTATTGGTGGCCCTGTTTGCGCCGCTGATATCGCCACAAAATCCGTATGACCTGATGGCACTCGATGTCATGGATTCACGACTGGAACCGGGCAAACCATCTTCCGACGGCAAACATATTTTTTTACTCGGTACCGATGAACAGGGACGTGACATGCTGTCGGCGATTTTTTATGGCCTGCGGATTTCCCTCATCGTTGGTTTTTCCAGCACCGTGATTGCGCTCTTTATTGGTCTTGGCCTGGGTTTGCTGGCCGGTTATAAAGGGGGTCGGGTGGAAGCGCTGATCATGCGTGTCGCGGATATACAGTTATCCTTTCCTTCTATCCTGATCGCACTGATCTTGCTGGCCCTGACCGGGCAGGGTGTGAGCAAGATCATTCTGGCGCTGGTACTGGTGCAGTGGGCTTATTATGCCCGCACGGCACGCAGTGCAGCACTGGTAGAGCGACGCAAGGAATATATAGAGGCCGCAGTTGGTCTGGGCCTGTCGCCAGCCCGCATCATCTGGCGTCATTTATTGCCGAACTGCCTGCCTCCATTGATCGTGATTGCGGCCTTGCAGGTGGCTTCGGCCATTTCGCTCGAAGCCACGCTCTCATTTTTGGGGTTGGGTTTGCCGGTGACCGAACCTTCGCTGGGTTTGTTGATTGCCAATGGCTTTCAATACCTGCTGTCGGGTAAATACTGGATCAGTTTTTTCCCCGGCCTGGCCTTGTTGTTGACGGTGGTGTCCATCAATCTGGTGGCGGATCATTTGCGCGATGTACTTAACCCGCGCTTGCAGACGCAATAGATGGGACACACGATGACAATTGCGACACTTGAAGTACAACATCTACAGACTGAATTCGTCAGCCGCGCCGGTACGGTCACGGCGGTGAATAATGTCAGCTTCAGCGTGCAGCCAGGGCAAATCATGGGTCTGGTCGGTGAATCCGGTTCTGGTAAATCCATGACTGCGTATTCCATCATGGGCCTGATCGACCCGCCCGGCAAAGTCACGGCAGGCAAGGTTTTGTTCAAGGGACAGGATTTGCGTGGGCTATCGGCAGAAGCCATGCGGCAAATCCGGGGCAACCGCATTGCCATGATTTTCCAGGACCCGATGATGACTCTGAACCCGGTCTTGCGCGTTGATACCCAGATGATGGAAACCATCTCTGCCCATCAGCAGGTCAGCCGTGAAAAAGCGCGCGAAATGGCACGTGCCGCCCTGGTCAAGGTCGGTATCCCATCACCAGATGAAAGGTTGCTGGCGTATCCGCACCAGTTTTCTGGTGGCATGCGGCAAAGGGTGGCAATTGCCATTGCGCTCCTGAACGCACCAGAACTGATTATTTGCGATGAACCGACTACTGCACTGGATGTCACCATACAGGGACAGATACTGTATGAAATGCAGAAACTGTGCAAAGAATCTGGTACCGCCCTGATCTGGATTACCCATGATTTGTCAGTGGTTGCCGGGTTGGCGGATACTGTCAGCGTCATGTATGCTGGCAAGATCGTCGAAAGCGGCAGCGTCAGCCAGGTGCTGGAACAACCGCTGCATCCTTACACGCATGGCCTGATTGCTTCTTCACCCTCGCGTAACCAGCATGGACAGACTCTGCGCCAGATACCGGGTGCAACACCCTCCCTGTTGAATCTGCCGTCTGGCTGCGCTTTTCGCAATCGCTGCGAGCGCGCCACCACCGCCTGCGAGCAGGTACCACCTGCGCAGCATATTGATGGGCGCAGCCTGCTGTGCTTTCATCCCATGAACCCTATGAACACTACGGACAGCGTGACAGTTGGAGTCGTACATGTCTGAAATGAAGCTATCCATGCCAGGCGACGACACGCCCTTGCTTGAAATGCGCGGCGTCAGCAAGCGTTTTACCAAACCCGTGGATCTGAGCGCCAGGCTGGCGCAATGGCTGGGGGCCACAGCAGCGCCCGACATCGTGCATGCCGTGGACGATGTTGATCTGTCCCTGCATGCCGGCGAAGTACTGGGCCTGGTTGGTGAATCTGGCTGTGGTAAATCGACGCTGGGACGTATGGCTGTGGGCCTGCATGGCCTGTCTGATGGCACGCGCTGGTGGCGTGGACAGAACCTGGCCCTGGCAGGCAAGGCTACTCAACAGCAAATGAAACTGGCCATGCAGATGATATTTCAAGACCCCTATGCCTCGCTGAATCCGCGCATGCGTGTGCTCGACATCGTTGGTGAGGCACCGGTGGTACATGGCCTGATCAAGTCGGCTGAGCAAACGGACTATGTAGAACAGCTATTGCAAGGAGTGGGGCTGGACCCGGCGGTGCTACGACGTTTCCCGCATCAGTTTTCGGGTGGTCAGCGTGCCCGTGTCGGCATTGCCCGTGCATTGGCCGTGAAGCCGGAGCTACTGGTCTGCGATGAAGCCGTGGCCGCACTTGATGTATCAATACAGGCACAAGTGCTGAATCTGTTCATACGTCTGCGTGATGAGCTCAGGCTGACTTATCTGTTCATCAGTCATGATCTGGGTGTGGTCAGGCATGTGTCTGACCGGGTCGCCATCATGTATCTGGGGCGTATCGTGGAATCGGCACCGACATCAGAAATATTTGGGCATGCCAATCACCCTTATACCCAGGCTTTACTGGCGTCCGCCCCGAAACTGGAAGTGCGCAAGATAGATTTTGTCGCCATCAAGGGCGAAATCCCGTCACCCCTGCATCCACCAGCCGGTTGCCATTTTCATCCGCGTTGTCCGCATGCCATGCCCAGGTGTGGCGTTGAAAAACCGCAACTGAAAGAGATTGCACCGCTGCATTTCTCCGCCTGCCATCTGAATACCTGAATTGCCTGTTTTGTCTGAAGAATGGGGATGAACCCCAGGCATGTCCATGGGGCGGCAGCATATTCTGCATGGCTAAGAAGCGTTAGCTGATGGATTTTGTCTGATATTTGCATCAGTGATGATGGGTATACAAAAAATAAAGGAGATTTATTTGCTGCACTGCGATAAAGTAGTACCTGTCTCCTCCAACACCTCCTAAGGTTTGGATTTAACCCGCAACCGCAAGGTCGCGGGTTTTTTTTTGCCTTTTCACATTTGAGTAAGAAATTTAACAAAATGGCAGGCGTACGCTCAAATACTTGAGCGATATACAAAACCCCTTGTTTGGTATGCGATATATCTTCATATGCGATTTATGAATGATTGATATGCAAAAATAGATGTTGGTGAATTTGTTGCGCTGCGATATAGTTGCTCCTGTCTCCTCCAACACCTCCTAAGGTTTGGATTTAAACCTGCAATCACTTGCAGGTTTTTTTTTGCCTTTTTCTTTTTTCGTCTTTTCAGAGGCTGCGCTATCATCTGGCCTGCGGCGATCTGTAATGATATTTGTCTGTACCAGCAAAACACCACAACATCACAGCATGCGTGCGACAAAACGCGCATGATTGGCAATCAATCCGGAATCCTTATGCGAAGACTGGCTGAACCACAAGACCTGGCTGCTGTGCATGCCATTTATATGCATGCAGATGTCATCCCTTACCTGGGTTATGACCCCATGCCCATGGAAGAATTTGCGGCCATGTTTGCTGGTCTGCTTGCCAGCGGCAGTTTTTATGTTTATCCGGTGGATGGAGTAATCGCAGGTTTTTATAAAGTCAGCCGCTTTGCCGGACGTGCAGCGCATGTCGCGCAATTGGGTACGCTAGCCGTTGCGCCTTCGTTTCAGGGCAAGGGGATTGCCCAGTCCATGCTGGCAGAGGCCATGTCAGCCATGAAAAATGAAGGCGTACGCCGGCTGGAACTGATCGTCGAATCCGATAATCTGCGCGGGCTGGCTTTTTATCAAGGTCTGGGGTTTGAGACTGAAGGCAGGCTGCGTCAATTCTACAAACGCAGTGATGATGCTGACTATATTGATGATTTCATCATGGCAAAATTCCTGTATTAAGCTTTTATTTGATGCAGCGCAAAGCAGATTTACGAGAAAACAGTGTTTGCGGCAAAGAATTTATTGCCTGTTGTAAATTAAGTGGTATTGCAAAATTTCAGAATTTCTTTGAGAAGAGATTGGGCTAGTGGTATGTATCTTGATAGAGATATTCGTTTTGCGTATACCGGATATATTAAGAATAAAGCATACAAATATGTTGCGGCGCATTAAAGTAGTACCTGTCTCCTCCAACACCTCCTAAGGTTTGGATTTAAGCCCGCAAACTTTGCGGGCTATTTTTTTGCCCGTCGCTTTTGCAACTCACGCTTTTGCGGCTCATTCAGCGACATGAATATGTCGCTTGATATGCTTGAGATGGGCAACGATGGTAAAGGTCATGATCACCAACAAAGACCATGAACTCCATTTCCCCAGGTGGACGGTAGACCAGGCACCCAGTTGATTCGGATAACGCCAGATACCAAAGAACGTTCCCATGTTTTCTGCCAGCCAGATAAAAAATCCTATCAGTACGAAAGACAGCAGCAGCGGCATGCTGCGGTCGCGGTCCAGCGGCCGAAATACCACCGATGAGCGTGCATATAGCCCCAGCGCACAAGCCGCCAGATACCAGCGATAGTCACCGATGTAGTGGTGAGTGAAGAAGTTCAGGTAGATCAGTATGCCTATCAGGGCTGCCATCCAGTATGGCGGGTGGTGTCGTATGCGCAAGTCAAACAGGCGCCAGGCCTGGATGATATAACTGCCCACGCTGGCATACATGAAACCGCTGAATAATGGCACGCCCCACAGTTTGGTGTAGCCAGATTCCGGATAGGCCCAGCTTTGTATCTGGCCCGACACCTTGAACACTTCCAGCGCAAAACCGACCAGATGGAACAAAGTCACGGCCTTGAGCTCGTCCATGGTTTCCAGCTTGCTCCAGACCATGCCACCCTGTATCAGGACGGCAATCAGGAACAGCACGTCATAGCGCGGCAAGCCAAACAGACCAGCCCTGGGCACGATGAGTATGGAAGCGAAAAACAAGCCAACGAACAGGCAGGCACGCACTTCCTTGATGCCGAAATACCAGAATTCCATTAAAAAACGGAGAAAGCCCCGCAGATTTTCTGGTTGTGGAGGTTGAATCAGGAACTGGTCTATGGATTGCAGGCGCATAGCCAATATTTTAACAAGAGCCACAGCGTATTGTGGCTTTAATGATAAAAACTGTATTCGAGGCTAATAAGTTGCGAATAGAACTTATACTAAAAACAGTATAAACATTGTCATAAAATTGCTGACAATCTGGCCACATGAATGCAAAAGAGTGACAAGCTTTTTGATCAGTTTTGGCAGGCTATCGTAGCAGCTTGGCAAGATGGCACGTCACTTGCATTCACTAATCATGTAAACATGAATAAACACGGGCCAGCCAAGGCCGGCCCGGTATTTCCCGGAGAACACCAGCATGTCCACACCCAATGATTATCCACGCGACCTGATAGGCTATGGCCGTCATCTGCCCCATGCGCAATGGCCGCAACAGGCCAGGATAGCGGTGCAGTTTGTACTGAATTATGAAGAAGGTGGTGAGAACTGTGTTTTGCACGGTGATCGTGCATCCGAACAGTTCTTGTCCGAAATCGTTGGTGCAGCCGCTTATGAAGCGCGCCACATGTCGATGGAATCCATTTACGAATATGGGTCCCGCGCCGGGGTCTGGCGCATTTTGCGTGAATTTGAAAAGCGTCAATTGCCTCTGACCGTCTTTGGTGTGGCGATGGCTTTGCAACGTCATCCGGAACTGACCACAGCCTTTGGCGAGCTTGGTCACGAAATTGCCTGTCATGGCCTGCGCTGGATACATTACCAGGGCATGGATGAAGCGACCGAGCGTGAGCATATGCAACAGGCAGTGCAGATTCTGCGCGAACTGACTGGCCAGGCACCGCTGGGTTGGTATACCGGGCGCGATTCACCGAATACCCGCCGCCTGGTGGTTGAACATGGCGGCTTTGCCTATGACGCTGATTATTATGGCGATGACCTGCCATTCTGGACCGAGGTGACCACCAGCAGCGGTGAAAGCAAGCCGCACCTGGTGGTGCCGTATACGCTCGACAGCAACGACATGCGTTTTGCCACCCCGCAAGGCTTTAATACCGGCGATCATTTCTATGATTACCTGAAAGACAGTTTTGATGTGCTGTATGCCGAAGGTGACCCGGATGGCGACAATGCACCAAAGATGCTGTCCATAGGCATGCATTGTCGCTTGTTGGGGCGGCCCGGGCGCTTCCGTGCCTTGCAGCGTTTCCTGGATTACCTGCAGGCCCATGACAAGGTCTGGATCTGCCGTCGCATCGACATTGCCCAACACTGGATGCAGGTACACCCGTTCAACGCTACAAGACCCTGAGCGATGGGAAGAGTGGGAGTTCAGTTGAATCTGCAATCAAGCTTCGATATGGATGGGATTATTTATTTAACCTGATGGAAAGGAAGAAAGATGAAAATGCAAATGAAACACATGGCTCTGGCTGTTGCATCTTGCCTGCTGACCGGTAGCGCGCTGGCACAATCCAGTGTCACTGTGCAGGGTTTGGTCGATCTGTCCGTAGGTTCGGTCAAAATGAGTGGCGACAAGGCCAGCACGGCTGCCATCACACCTGGTGGCATGACCACATCATGGGTGGGCTTCAAGGGTGTGGAAGACCTGGGTGGCGGCCTGAAAGCAGAATTTGCGCTGACCGCCTTCCTGCGTCCGGATACCGGTGAATCTGGCCGCTTTGGCGGTGATACGATGTTTTCGCGTGACGCGAATATCGCTTTGGCTGGCAGTTTTGGCCGTGTTTCGCTGGGCCGTGATCTGGCACCCAGTTTTTTACCGGTAGTGATTTTTAATCCCTATGGCGATTCTTTTGATGTCTCACCCCTGGTCCTGCACTGGTATGTGCCGTCGGGCGGCTTTGCGGCACGTACCTGGGCCAATTCGGCAGCGGGCGATTCGGGCTGGAGCAATGAAGTCATTTACAGCACGCCTAATTTCGATGGTTTCAGTTCGAATATGCATTACCAGTTTGGTGAGAAAGCCGGTGATACCGGTACCCGCAATATCGGTTTGAATGCCCTGTACTTCAATGGCCCGTTTGCCCTTGGTGCTTTCTATCAAAAAGTGCAGGTATCCAATCCCACGGGCGGGTCTGCGATTGTCGATGCAACCGCTGCACCGGTGAACTTTGCTTCCATCAATAACCAGACCGCGTATTTTGTGGGTGCCAGTTATGACCTGACGGCGGCCAAGCTGTATGCAACTTATATATCCAGCAAGAATGACACGGCAGCAGGCAAACAAATGGATGACAAGATTTACAGTCTTGGTGCCAAGATACCGGCGGGTGGTGGTGACATCTTGCTGGCCTATGCTAATACCAGGCGCAACGGGTCGCTGACTGCCAATACCGAGCTTAAGCGCGATACCATGTCTGCCGGCTATGACTATAACCTGTCCAAGCGCACCGATATCTATGGTGTACTGATGAGTGACAAGATCAGTACGGCAGACCGCGCCACCAGCGTGATTGCGGGCATACGCCACAGGTTCTGATTGTTTTCAGCATGAAAGAAAAAGCCGTCATCGTAAAAAATGACGGTTTTTTTTTTTACCTGTCACAAACGGCTGGGCTGTTTCGTCTTATCATCATGTATATAGTGGAATACAACCATGACGAACCGCCTGCAAAGCTTTACTGATCATAAACCCCGCCTGTTCGGCATTGCCTATCGCATGCTGGCTTCACGCGCCGAGGCCGAAGACCTGGTGCAGAATACCTATCTGCGCTGGCATGCACTCAGTGAGGATGAGGTACTGCAAATTCGTGAACCGCAAGCCTGGCTGGTGACCGTCATCAGCCGTCTTTGCGTGGATAGACTGCGCGTGCTCAAGCGCGAGCGTGAAAACTATACCGGCCCCTGGTTGCCAGAACCCATGATAGAAGTCGATAGCCAGACGCCAGAATTGCTGGCTGAGTTCAGCAGCGATGTATCACTGGCCTTTTTGACCATGCTGGAACGTTTATCGGCAGAAGAGCGGGCTGCATTTCTTTTGCATCAGGTCTTTGATGTCGATTACCCGGAAGTGGCCGGTATGCTCAACAAGACAGCAGCCGCCTGTCGTCAACTGGTACACAGGGCAAAGGAGAGGGTATTGCAGGAGAAGCCGCGCTTCCAGATCAGCCGCGATCACCACCGGCAATTGCTGCAACGCTTTACCCTGGCCGCCCAGAGCGGTGACTTAAAGGCTTTGAATACCCTGTTTGCTGATGACGCACAAATGATCGGTGACGGTGGCGGCAAGGTGGCTTCGGTCAACCGCATCCTGCATGGGGCTGCACGCATATCCCGTTTATTCCATGTCATTTCCAGAACTTATCCCCAGCGCATGCAGTTTGTCGAAGTCAGCATCAATGGTGAACCTGGCTTGCTGCGTTTTATTGACGGCAAGCTCGATGCCACCATTTCCATTGTCAGCGATGGCGAAAAAATCCTTGACCTGTATACCATCCGTAATCCGGATAAATTGCAGGCGTATCAGGGGATGACTTTGCCTGCCACAACTATTTAAGAAACTATTTAAGAAATTATTCAAGTAATCTGTCACAAACCGATTCTCCCCAGCGTCTTATGGATGAAGAAAGCAATTTCGCTGACTCATCTTAAAACTGGAGAATTATCATGACACTCAAACTGAATTTCCCTGGCCTTGCACCGGCAGCCTATCAAGCCCTGGCTGGCGTCAATACTGTCCTCGAGAACAGCAGCCTTGGCAAGTCCCTTATCGACCTGGTTTTTTTACGTGTTTCACAAATCAATGGCTGCGCATTTTGCGTCGATAAACATGCGCATGACCTGCTCGAACATGGCGATAATTTCCAGCGCCTGAACAGCCTGGTGTGCTGGCGCGAAGCACCCTGCTTCAGCGAACGCGAAAGGGCCGCACTGGCCTGGAGTGAAGCGCTCACCGGCATCGCCGGCAAGCATGTTGATGAAGATCTTCAGCAAGAATTGCCGAAACATTTCACGGAAAAAGAACTGGTTGATCTGGCCTTTACCATTGGTCTCATGAATGCCTGGAACCGGGTGGCAATTGCTTGTGGAAAAAGCTTTGCCATGCGTTGATTCTCCCAGTTCCTGACGTGCTAGCCACGGCTTTGATAAATAACTTTATCGAGGCCGGGTTCGCCATACGCATCTGCATTGCTCATGTAGTCATCGAAAGGCCCGACCTTGCTGATAGTCTGCCCCTGGAGGAAGACGATTTGCAGGCCCTGTTCTGCTTCCCAGTCGCAATCGCATTCGATAGACACATACACAGTCTTGTCACCATTCGGGCGCTGGCATACCAGGGCTTCATCGCCAAACTGTATGTGCTTCCAGACATCGGCTGCGGTGGCAATGTGTACTACATCCAGTTTTTCGGATTTGCGGTAATTGGCCGTGTCCTGGTAATAAGCAAAAATCTCGGCTTCGGCCTTGTGCAGGATGGATGGGTCAAGCGCAATGAAGTGCGTGATGGCGCTTTGATATGCTGTTTTGCTCGCTTCATCGGCCTCGTCATAGCCTTCCAGCAGGAAGGTATAGGCCTGTTGATTCAGTGCAGGCACCACAACAGCCTGGCTGATATGCCAGCCATTTTCTTCATCTTTTTCCAGTGTTCCGAGGCCGGGAATTTGCATGGTCTGTCTTCCAGTTTGCTGATGCCGTTTGTTGATGTGTCGCCGTCTGTGGCCAATTGTGGTCGATTGTGGCCGGAGGCTCACATGTTACGGCAAGGGGCTGTATTGTCCCATACAAGTCTGGCAGCAGGCGCATTGCTCTGGAAGTTGATGCTAATTTCCTTTATTGTGCCGGCTGCTGCTGGACACCGGTAGTGTCATACAGCTGGATTTCATTCAGCATATCAAAGCAGCTGGCCTGGTCCGGGTTCAGACCTATCCGGAGTTTTTTATCATTGCTGTTCAATTGCGCATGGTTGACCAGCAGGCGCATTTTGCTGATGAGGTCGGCGGTGTGCAGCAAATGGCCGAGTGGGCTCCAGTCTATGGGCTTGCTGCCGCCGGCTTGCTGTTGCAGGGCCAGGATCACATGGTCGGGGAATTCCCAGCGTTGGGCAATGCGGTAAGACAGCGTGGCTGCCACGGATGAGAAGATGGCCTGGAAGCTGGCTGAATATTTGAATTTACCCTGTTCGCAAGTCTGGTCCAGCAGACGGAAGGCGATAATCAGGCCGACGTTTTTCATCAGCCCCGTCAAGAAGGCATGGAAGGGGTCAATATTGCGGGCCAGGGTGTGGCAGGCAACCGCGCATTTTTCCGACTGGTTCCAGATATGCGGTGCTGCACGGCGGGTAAATTGCCCGGCGTTCAGGTTGATGATGGGGCGGAAGGCGACCTTGGCAATCACCAGTCGCAAGCCTTCTTCGCCCAGGATCATGACGGCTTTTTCCAGGCTGTTGATACGGTCTGCCGGGTTGTACAGGGCACTGTTGACGGTATTGATAACTTCACCAACCAGCACCACGTCTTTCACAATCTGACGTGACAGTTCACCGGCAGAAATGGTCTTGTTGCGCAGACTGTTCAGCAGTTGCGGGACGACGCTGGGCACGCGTGGCACGATGACGGCATCGTTCAGGTCAGACGCCAGCAATTTGTACAGCGCTTGAAGTATGGTTTGTTCAGTATCAAAGTTACCGCCTTCACCCGGATAGCCCATGATCCAGTCAAAATAAAGACTGTCGATAGGTAGCGCCGGTTTCCAGGCAATGAGTTTCTCTGCGTGTGGTGCTGTAGTCGCAGTCGCAGGTGCAGGCGTAATACTGGTCAATACCGTGGCTGGCTGTGAATTGCTGTCTGCATCGGTCCTGAGCACAGCAGGTGCTGATGCTGGCGTGGCTATCGGTGTGGCTGTAGGTGTGACTGTTGGGGTGGTCGCCCTGACCAGTGCTGCCGCTGCGCTCATCGCCGGTTCCGGCGTAGCCGCAGTCGCAGGCTGATTGGCCTGGCTGGTGCTTACCGGTACCTGATCACCACCAAACAGGCGGTTAAAGAATTTGCTCAGGGTATTCGACACGGTGTCCCTTTCACTTCAAACTAATCGGCCACGCAGGCCAGAGCTTTCAGTTTGTATATTTGCCTGGGGTGTGTCAATCCCAAGCCGGGCTTGCAAGGGCTTTCTTGCCGGCTTTTAACTTAAGTTGTCATTCTTCATCATTGAGCTGGGCATTCAGTCTGGCAATTTCGGCCATGATTTCTACCGGAAACTCTTCCCTGGCCCATTCGCGGTATTCACCGGCAGCGTAAGCCAGGCCGTTTTTATAGTACATGTAGGCATTCAGGCGATTACGTACATAATTGTTTTGGGTGCGTACGACTTTTCCCGGCGTACCCATGACGATGGAATTATCGGGAATGACCGTACCTTCCTTCAGGAAGCTGTGGCCGGCAATAATGCAGTTGTTCCCGATCACACAGCCATCCATGATGGTGGAATTGATGCCTATCAGGCAGTTATCCCCTATGGTGCAGCCATGGATGGTGCAATGATGGGTAATCGAACAATGGCTGCCTATGATGGTCGCGGTCTGGTCACCAATATGCAGCATGACAAAATCCTGGATATTGGTGTATGGGCCGATGATGATTTCCTTGTGTTCGGCCCGGGCCACCACATTGATCCAGATGGAGGCATTCTGCCCCACGCTGATCTTGCCATACAGTTGTGCCGTGTCATGCACATACACGGGTTGATCAAGTGTGACATCGGGACCAATGAAAGCCATAGACACCTTTCAGTATTCAAAAAAAACAGCAGAAAAAACAGCAGAAAAAACAGCAGGGAAAACAGCTAGTGAAATAACAGGATAGCGCTTTATGAATAAATGTGGTGAAGGTTGCCCACAGCGATCATCCAGCATACCACCATGCCAGACAGATACAGCATGGCACGCCAGGGTTGCAAACCGCGCAGGTAGACGATGGTATGCAGATAGCGTATCAGCACATAGCTGCCAAACAGCCAGTTGGCGCTGTATGCATCGCCACCCAGCAAGACATAACTGAGCGCCAGCGCCAGAAACAGCGGTAGATTTTCAACATCATTGCGCCAGACACGGGCACAGCGCTGCACCAGCTCGACTTCAGCTTCTACCATGCGCAGGCCAAACATGCCGGCGTCTTCTGGCAACAGATAGCGACGGCTGCGTATGCGGCTGATGACTTGCAGGGCACTTAACAGGCTGGCTTTCAAAAACAGCGCCAGCAAAGCCAGCACAAAGCTGGACAGGGCAGGGAAGGCCATCATTTGTCGGCCTCTTCTTGTGTTGTGGCACGTGCGTTTCTGAGCGCGAGAAATTGTTCGATCTGGCCGGTGGATGGGCGAAAACCACTCATGGACCAGCTTTCTGCCTCACTCTCCAGGATATTGATCCAGACGGATTTCCTGAATTCAGGGTCACCCGCACCCTCGATGTCCACCATGATATCGGCAATTCTTTCGAGTAATAACTGCTTTTGACCGGGGTTTAACATTCCTTTGATGGTGTGTATTTGTACGTAGGGCATGCTGGCTCCTGATAGTGTTGTGGCTATGGCTGATTTACAACCTCAGCCCACAGCCGGTTAGTAAGAACCTGGATTGTGGCGGTCACGGAAAAGTTGTACCATTGGCTGAATCGACAAAAAAAGGTTTGAATTGGCCATATGACGATCGCAGACAATATTATCCGTATCGGTGTGCTGGTGTATCCCGGCTGTTTGCGCAGTGGTGCCGTGATGCCTATTGACGTATTTGCCATTGCCAATACCCTGGCTGGAATACGCCCGGCAGGCAGTCGCCCGGTACTGTTCGACGCCTTCTGGGTCAGTGCCAGAGGGGATGTCATGCAGGAAGTAGGTGGCCTGCATTTTCAGGCGCGTGACATCTCGACGCAAAAGCTGGATGCCTTGATGGTGCCCGGCATCGACCACAGGGACAGCAGGCAACTCGATGCCCTGATGGCAGAACTGGGGCCGGAGCAGGCTTTGCTGCATGATTACCTGCAAGGTGACCGTCTGCTGGTTTCCAGTTGTTCCAGCACCAGCCTGCTGGCCAGGACCGGCCAGCTCGATGGTCGTCGTGCCACTACCAGTTGGTGGCTGAGTGCCTATTTCCGCAAGCACTTCCCGCAGGTCCTGCTGGAAGCCGAAGAACTGATCGTTCAGGATGGCCAACTGGTGTCATCTGGCGGTGTTACTTCGTATATTGACTTGTCACTGTGGCTGGTGGCGCATTTTGCCGGTGAAGAATTACGCCAGTTGACGGCCAAGATTCTGGTGGTGGACGCCAACCGCAATAGTCAGGCACCCTATATCGCCAAGGCCATGATGCAGGAACAGGGGCACGTAGTGATAGAGCGCGCCCGTCGCTGGCTGAACCAGCGACTGGATCAGCGCTGGACCATGGCAGAACTGGCCAGCTATTGCCACGTCAGCCAGCGCACTCTGTTAAGACGTTTTCAGGATGCCACCAATCTCAGCCCGATACACTATGTGCAGCAACTGCGGGTAGAACGGGCCAAGGCCTTGCTGGAAACGACCCGCCTGTCGCTGGAAGACATCACTGCGCGCTGCGGTTATGAAGATGTTTCCAGTTTCAGTAAAATCTTCAAACAGTGGGCGCAGGTAACGCCGAAGGATTACCGGCGCAGATTTGGTCTACGTTTTTAAACATCCGGGATGGGATAGTCGCAATGGATAACAGACACGTAGTCATCGTGGGTGGTGGCGTCATCGGCAGTGCGATTGCTTATTTTCTGGCAGTGCATCCGCGCTTTCAGGGCCGGGTGAGCGTGCTGGAGCGCGACCCCACTTATACCCATGCTTCGTCAGCCCTGTCGGCCAGTTCCATACGCCAGCAATTCAGCACTCCGCTGAATATACAGATGTCGCAGTTCGGCATCACCTTCCTGCGTGAACTGCATCAGCATCTGGCAGTGGATGGCGAGGTGCCGGAACTGGGGTTGACCGAACACGGCTACCTGTATCTGGCGACGGCTGCCGGTGCTGCCACGCTGCAGGAAAATCATCACATACAAAAGACAGAGCATGTTGATGTTGCCCTGCTTGATCCGGATGCATTGCAACGCCGGTTCCCGTGGTTGAATATAGATGATCTGGCTGTCGGATCGCTGGGCCTCAGTGGTGAAGGCTGGTTCGACGGCTATGCCTTGCTGATGGCGTTTCGCCGCAAGGCGCGCAGCCTCGGTGTTAATTATATTCAGGCTGATGCACTGGGGTTTGAACAAGGTCATGGCAAAGTGCAGGGCGTGCGCTTGCGTGATGGTCGCGTCATCCCTTGTGATGCGGTAGCGAATGCGGCTGGAGCCTGGGCACGCCCCTTGCTGACCGGTACCGGTTTTGATTTGCCTGTAGTTGGTCGCAGGCGCACGGTATTTGTGGTGTCCAGCCCGGCACAGACACCTGCTTGCCCGCTCATCATTGATCCATCGGGTTTGTGGCTACGTCCAGAAGGCCAGCACTGGATATGCGGCTTGCCACCGGAGGATGATCCCGACGATGCGCCGCTGGAAGCTGATTACGGACAGTTTGATACGGTCTGGCAAATCATGGCGAACCGCGTTCCTGCTTTTGAAGCACTGCGCATGCAAAGAGCCTGGGCTGGCTACTATGAATATAATGTGTTTGACCAGAATGCCGTCATTGGCACGCATCCGCTGTTATCGAATTTGATACTGGCCAATGGTTTCAGCGGCCATGGCATGCAACACGCACCCGCAGCCGGGCGCGGCATTGCAGAATTGCTGGTGGATGGTGCTTACAGCAGCCTGGATCTGTCGCCTTTGTCAGCACAACGATTGCTGGATGGCAGGCCGTTGCTGGAAAAAAATGTAATTTGAATCTGACACTTATGCCGCTTTTTTTGCATACGCATCCAGCTCGTCCAGCCAGACCTGTTTTTGCTCAGGCGTGACAAACGAAGCTTCAAACGCATTGCGTGCCAGTTGCAGTAATTCTTCCTTGCCGAGTTGCAGCGCATCGGCGGTGGCGATGTAATTCGCATTCATGTAACCACCGAAATACGCGGGGTCGTCTGAATTGATGGTGACGCATAAACCGGCCCGCAGCATGCGTGCCAGGTTGTGATCACGCATATCCTTGACCACGCACAGTTTCAGATTCGATAGCGGGCAGACTGTCAGCGGCATGCGGCTTTGCTGCAGCTTCGCCATCAGGGTCGGGTCTTCTTCGGCACGTACGCCATGGTCTATGCGTTCGACCTGCAACACATCCAGGGCGCTATGGATATACGCCGGTGGCCCTTCTTCACCCGCATGGGCGACCAGGCGAAAACCCATGGCCTGGGCAATCGCAAAGACATGGGCAAATTTTTCTGGCGGGTTGCCTACTTCGGCAGAATCCAGCCCTACACCTGTCCACAGGTCGGCATATTGATCACGCAAGGGTAGCGCTGCTTCCAGTGTGGCGATGGCATCTTCTTCACTCAGATGACGCAGGAAGCACAGTATCATCGCACCAGAAAAACCATGGCTGGTACGTGCTTCACGCAAGGCGCGGGCGATACCGGCAAACACAGTGGCGATGGGGATGCCGCGCGCAGTGTGGGTTTGCGGATCAAAAAACAATTCCACATGGCGCACATTGTCAGCCAGTGCGCGCTGGATATAGGCATGCGTCAGGTCAAAGAAATCCTGCTCGGTCTGCAATACGGCAGCACCGGCGTAATACAGGTTCAGGAATGACTGCAAGTCTTCAAAGTCGTAGGCAGCACGCACTTCATCCACCGTGGCATAGGGCAGTTGCACGCCATTTTTTTGTGCCAGGGCGAACATCAGTTCCGGTTCCAGTGAACCTTCTATGTGCAGATGCAATTCGGCTTTTGGCAGGCCGCGAATAAAATCATGGTGCGTAGTACTCATATGTCAGACCTGGATGAAAGATAAGGAATGTGATTGCGTTTCGACCAGTGTAGTGCAAACGCCGTCCCAATGGACCGTAACAGTTCATTAGTATCAGCGGAGGATGCATCATTCATGCCAGCCAAGTATTGATTAAAATAACATTGTGACGTTAATTAAGATATCAGGAGACCATGATGTCCTGTATCTCTGGCAGCATATCGTTGCTTACTTTGGGATGCCGTTTGATCGGGAGACGTCAGGCAAATGCAAAGTGATGCAGGGAAGATAGATGGGAAATTTGCTGCCATGACTTTGTGCCATGGCAGTTGAGTCTACGATTTAGTGCAGCAGTACGCTTTGGCCCATATAGCCATCATATTGGCCTAGAAAATCGTCGATTTCTTCTATGCTGGGTTCGGATGCAATGAGGTCGGTGACGTCCTTGCGGAAGTTGATAGCCAGCGGGCCGCCGATGAACCATTCACGGCGTACGGCCTTGTCGGTGATTTCATAGCCGCCAAAGCGCAAGGCTTCGTGATCCGTGTCAGCGCCATATTCGATGACGCTGTATTGTTCGCTGTTATAAATAAGATTCATTTTGTGCATCCTTTCTGGCTGGAGGAAATTTTCCTCTGGTTACCGTACATAGAGCAGACATGGTGCTGACGACAGCGAATTTCAAGAATGGTACTGGATTAAGCTACTGTGCGACGCAATTTTGAGCCTGCGATGCTTACTACGCTTCCCCGGATACGCTTCCTTTAATGTGTTACGGGCTTACATGAAGTATTACGGCACGGCAACCCCTCAACTTTAGGGGCACTTAACATTGGTTCACAAGCGAGACTGACTGCTGATCTCCAGCAAGTTGGCATAGGCCGGTTCTTGCAAGGTCAGTGTTAACTGGTCCAGATGGGCATCGCTGGCGACTCCCAGGAAGATATGGGCGGGTTTTTGACGCAGGGCGCGATTCAGGGTGACGCGCAGGCTGAGGTTGCCTATGCAACAAAAACAACCGGGGGCAATGCGGCTGATGTGCAGATTGTCGCCAGGAAGCAGGATATCTTGCCCGTCAGGCAAACCTTCAAGGATGACGACATTGTGCAATGTTGCAGGTAAACGGGAAAGGGAGGCCGCAATCGCAGCCTCCCTTTGAGTATAACTACCGCCGTGTACCAGATGTAATTGTGCTTTCGCAGTGTTCAAACTTACTTTCAAACTTACTTTTAATTTTACTCACCACGCTTGGCGTATTTCATCGACTCTACGCCCAGTTGCTTGAGCTTGCGATACAGATGAGTACGTTCCAGACCTGTTTTTTCAGCAACACGTGTCATGCTGCCGCCTTCGCGGTTCAGGTGGTATTCAAAATAGATGCGTTCAAAGGCATCGCGCGCCTCACGCAACGGCAAGTCAAAGGACAGGCTGGCAAACTGGTTGTTCGGCGTAGCCGCTACCGGTTGTGCTGCCGAGAAATGACGTGCTTCGTATGCCGGGGCAGCATTGCCAAAACTGCCAGACATGGCTGGCGCTGCCGTATTGTCATTACTGATGACGCGCAAGGCTGGTGCTGCCGGTTTGGGGGCTTCTGAGCTGCGGGTCAGACCCTGTTGTACTGCTTTCAGCAGTTTTTGCAGTGCAATAGGTTTCTCCAGGAAATTCAGGGCACCGATACGGGTTGCTTCCACCGCAGTATCGATGGTGGCATGGCCAGACATCATGATGACTGGCATGGTCAGCAAGCCATCGCGCTGCCATTCTTTCAACAGTGTCACGCCATCGGTATCCGGCATCCAGATATCAAGCAAGACCAGATCTGGTCGCGCTTCCTGGCGTGCCAGACGCGCCTGCTGTGCATTCTCTGCAAGCTGGACCACATGTCCTTCATCCCCAAGAATTTCAGACAACAATTCCCGGATCCCCATTTCATCATCTACGACCAATATGTTTGCCATAAATCTACCCTATTACTGCCTCTATGTTTTCTTGGGTGCTTCTTGCCGTTCATTTCCTGCATTGTCTGCCACCATCCCGTTTCCGGGAAATGCCGCCTACTGTTTGCCGGATAAAAATTTCAAAATGACCCGAAGCTTTTTGTCCGTATTCCTCTTTTGGGAACATCAGAAGAATGGCTCGCTCAAATACAATTTCCTGGAATCTGCTTACGATCTTACTGCGCTGCTCTTCATTCCCGCTGACCCTCGCTACAGATCGTAAACAGGTTCTTACGCTGTATTTGAATCCGGTGCTAACTTTAACAGCAAAATCGCTACTTTTGCACCGTTTGTATCGCTGCGATTTTGAATATCAATTCTACCGCCATGCTCATCGATGATTTTCTTTACCATCGGCAGCCCCAGACCGGTGCCTCTGGGCTTGGAGGTGGCATAAGGTTCAAACGCACGACCCAGAATTTTGCTCGAAAATCCCGGGCCGTTATCGATAATTGACAGCCGTACCGCAGAATGGGTGATCTGGTCTGTTCCCGTGTAACGCACCACATCGGTGATGACGTCGATACGGGGTACAAAATCGGGATTGGTATTGTCTGCAACGGCGTCCTGGGCATTTTGTAAAAGATTGTGAATTACCTGCCGCAACTGGGTAGCGTCACCCATTATCTGCGGCAAATCGGGGGCCAGCGTCAGGCGTATCGCATCCCTGCCGTCGCCAGCGATGTATAAATGCAGTACTTCGTCGATCAAACCAGCCAGGTTCAAAGGCATCAAAACTGCTGGTGGTGTGCGTGCATAATCGCGGAAGTCATCCACCATGCGCTTCATGGAAGTGACCTGATTAACGATGGTGGTGGTGCTCTTGTTCAGGATCAGGACATCGCTGTCGCTGAGTTTGTCCTGCAACTTCATTTGCAGGCGCTCGGCAGACAATTGTATAGGTGTCAGCGGATTTTTGATTTCATGCGCCAGACGGCGTGCTACTTCGCCCCAGGCGATAGAGCGCTGGGCAGAAATAATATTGCTGATATCATCAAAAACCACCACATAACCGCTGCCAGATGCCACCGGCAGATGCGAGCCACGTGCCAGCAAGGTAATGCTTTGTTCTTCTTCGGCGGCGATGTTGTCACCGCCTGTTGCCGTTTGTTTACCCTTGTTGGGGCGGGGTACTTCTATCTGTTGTTGCCAGTGCTGTTCGCGTTCGTTTTCTCCACCCGCAGCCGACTGTGCATGCTGCTCGGAAAACGCCTTGGATATGGCAAATGCAAATGCCTGCATGCCTTCAATGGTAGCCAGTGGTTTGTTGATTTCGCTTTCCAGCCTGCGTTGCAGTATGCGTTCTACCGATTCATTACAGGTGACCAGATTGCCACTCTGGTCCAGCACCATCACCCCGGCGGACATATTAGCCAGTACCGATTCCAGGTAAGCCTTGGCGTTTTCCAGTTCGCTGCGGTTTTTTTCCACTGCTGCACGGGCATCAAACAATTGCCTGGTCATGGTGTTGAAGGATTTGGTCAGGCTGCCCAGTTCGTCGGCACTGGTGACGATGGGGCGGGGCGAGAAGTTACCCTCGGTCACCGCCTTGGTGCCTTCGGCCAGCAAGAGCAGGGGGCGGGCCAGCTCGCCGGAAATCAGGAAGGCACTGGTAATGGCGGCCACAATGGCCAGCAACAGGGTCAGTGTCAGGGTGATGATGTACATCTTTTTCAGATTGACCCTGCCTATAGAGCGCACCTGGTATTCACGGGATGCACTGCTCAGTGCTTCGGCATGCATGGCCAGATTGGCGGGAACGGGTTGTATCAGTTGCAGGTACAGGGATTCATTTTGTAGCGATATCCAGCTGCTGCTGCGTATTGGTACCACTACCCGCGAGCGCAGTATCCTGGCCGGTTCTGCCGCCAGTGTGGGGTGGCTGGCACCACGGTTGGCGTTGGCAGCACTGGCGGTTTCCGAATCGGCAGGGGCGATTTTTTCATCTCGCGCGGCGTAATAACGTGACAGTTTGACCTGACGTATCATCTCCCCGGTAGGCAGTTCTGGTAACAGGCTGAGGCTGCCCATATTTTCATTGGCAGTGGCGATCAGCCTGCCCTTGCCATTGACGATGGTGGCTTCCTGTATCTGCATTCTTTCACGCAGGCGCGACAGGTGGATGGACATCGAGCTTTCGGTTGGGTCAGACAGTTCCGACGCCATGTCGCGGGCCTTGGTTTGTAAATCAGCCAGCAAAAAATCCAGCGCCGTCAGGCCCAGGTTCTTGCCGGAATCGAGAGCAGACTCAACCTTGACGTCAAACCACGATTCGATAGACAGTGACACGAAGCGTACCGACACCACATAAATGACGGTGCCGGGCAAGATACCGACGAGGGCAAACAGAACTACCAGCCGCGTCATCAGGCGTGAGCCGAATTCCCGCGTGCGGAAGCGCCGGAACAAACGCCATACCAGGGTCAGAACCAGGATCAGCAGTGCCAGGGCAACAATAGCATTGGCGTCCAGCAGCCATTCATAATAACGTTCGAAGCGCGAGGAATTTTCTGAAACGGTGGTCAGAAAGAATAGCAGTATGCTCATCAGAGCACCGCCGATAATCAGGGCATACCGCAAAAATCTTGTCACTTGTCGTCAGCCTTGAAGGAAAAACGCTTCCACTCTGTCTTCTGGCTCCAGTTACTGTCGTTGAAAGTCGGAATCTGGAAGTGCATCGGTATCTTGGACAGGCCCATACGTAACTGTACAGCCACGGTATAGGTGGCACCACTGGTCAGCAGGGATTTTTCAGCGATCAGCCAGCGACTGGGCCTGAGCACCAGATTCAAAGCGGAATCGAGAGAAGGAAAGGTCTGTTGCAGGCCATTATTGACGATGACGGTATATTGTTGCGTCCACTCATTAAAGGCGATTTTTACCGTGTTTTCACTGCGAACGACCTTTTCGTCGACCCAATACCAGCGTGAGCGCGTCAGTTCGACCTCGGTCGTGAAGGACACCGGGATGCCTTCCTTGATGGCTTTACGCAAGCCTTCGCTGAGTTCTATGGAAAACACGGCTGCCAGGCGGTAGCCTTCGTCGCTGGATTCTATTTTGGCGGATTTGACTTCCACATCGGCTGCATGGCTGACGGATGTGCCTGCGAATGCCAATAAGGCTAACAAAAATGTCAGCATCAGTTGGCGCAGCAGGGAGCTTGAACGTCGGAGCATGCAATCAGTACGAAATCAAAAGTCTGCTAATGATAGCTTGAACTTGTTGGCATTCGTTAATTTTGCAGTGGTTTTTGAAACAATGCATAAAACAAACCGTCATGTTCGTTGTTAGCAGCGGACGGTGTCGGCAGCATGGGCAGTAATTGACCCGGGGCATCAAGCCGTATGGCACCGTGCCTGGTGACAAAGGCGGCGGCCTGGGCTTCCGATTCCAGCGGCCAGATTGAACAGGTGACCATCAGCATCTTGCCACCCGGCTTCAGCATGCGCCACAGATTGTCCAGGATACGGGCAGACAGGGCGGCCAGTTGGGCTGCATCCGTCTTGCGGCGTAGCCAGCGGCTGTCCGGGTGGCGTCTTACCACGCCAGAAGCGGTACAGGGCACATCGGCCAGGATACGGTCATAGGGCTTGGTATCCCACCAGGCAGTGCGGCTGGCATCACCCTCCTTGACGGTAGCGAATAATTTTAATCTTGCCAGGTTGTCATGTATGCGTTGCAGACGGGCCGGATCGGAGTCCAGGGCCAGCAGTTCAATATCAGCCAGCTCCAGCAAATGCCCGGTTTTGCCACCGGGGGCGGCGCAGGCATCCAGCACCCGCATGCCGTCTTGCACATCCAGCAATGGTGCTGCCAGCTGGGCGGCGGCGTCCTGCACCGATGCCATACCTTCTTCAAAACCGGGGATATGTTGTACCGGCATGGGCCTTACTAGCCGGATGGCAGACGGGCCGATCTGGCTGGCGGCAATTTGCTTCGATGCCAGCAGTTCCAGATAGGCGGCTACCGTGGTGGCGCGACGGTTGACCCGTAAAGTCATAGGCGGCGCGTGGTTACCGGCAGTAAGTATGGCTTGCCAGTCTTGCGGATACGCTGCCTTGCACTGGTCTACCCACCATTGTGGGTAATTCCAGGTGGCGGCTGGCTGTTTCATGACCAGCTTCAGCAACTCGTCCTTTTCGCGCAGGTAGCGGCGCAGCACGGCATTGACCATGCCCTTGGCAAACACCATATGCGGGCTGGAGGTGGCGGCGGTAACCGCCTGGTCGACCACGACGAATTCTTCATACGCAGGCTGCTCGTCTCCTTCGTTGCCAATGAGTAAAGTCAGAGAACAGCACAACAGACTGTACAACAGGGCCGGTTCCGGGGTTTTGCTGGCCATGACCTTGATCAGGGCATCGACACGGCCGACCTGACGCATGGTGCGATAAGCAATATCCTGTATGGCACCACGTGCCTGTGGCAGGGCATTGGTCTGGGTAAACACCCGCGACAATGCCATAGGCAAGGCCGTGCCTTCCAGCACATAGCTGACGGCTTGCGCAGCACCCACCAGGCAAAAGGCCAGGGAATCAGGCTTGATGTCGATTGTCTGAAATTCCGGGACGGTCGTCGGTGGACGAGCATCCGCGCGTACATTCGGGGAGGTATTTGGGCCTGATCCTGAGCGCACCCCAGAGATTACCCCAGAGCCTGCATTTTTGCGTGCATCCGGACGTGCAGGTTTTTGGGGTTTTCCCAGTGTTTTTCTTGTATTTTCTTGCATATTTTGAATTGGCTAGGTATGAACCGACACGTAAGTGTAACAGCCCGTGCGTACAAACCCTGTTTCTGTGGCTTTTGCCGCAGTTGAAACCTGGTTGCGTAGGTAGGCATGCAGGCATCACGTAGGTATTAATTACGCGGTAATTGTCAGCCGCAGTGCAAGCCTAAGCTGCTTTCTGGCTCATTTCCAGCGGTGTGAATTGCTGTATTTCCAGCCAGGTACGCAAATCATCAAAAACCCGGATGGCATCGAGTTCATTGAAAATTTCGTGGTAAAAGCCCTTGTAGAAATGGCTGCCAAGCCAGGTTTTATTGACTTTTTGTGCAAAACGCCGGCTACCCTCGGGGTCTACCAGGTGGTCATCATCTGCCACCATCAGCAATGTGGGTAGCTGCAGTTCTGCGGCATGTTCATGGCAATAGGCCATCGCCGTCAGCATGCTGGTCAGCAAGCGCGCACTGAGCCTGCCATGTACCAGCGCATCATCTTTATAGGCCTGTACCACTTCTGCATCATGTGACAGGTAACGGGTTTGCAAGCCGTTCGGCAAGCCTATGCCAGGTATCAGGCGAAAGGCAGTTTTCAACAAACCTTGCTGGAAGCCGGACATGCGTATCGCCAGGGCCGGCGAAGACAGGATCAAAGCCCGCAACTGGTTTTGGTGTTCCAGTGCAAAGCGGGCCGCAAACAGGCCGCCCATGCTGTGTCCCAGCAAAATCGGCGGGCCAGCCAATTGCTGGCGGAAGTCGGCAAGCACCATCCGGGCATCGTCCAGCATGGCATGGTTATCCGGCACGTCGCCAACGGCACCGCCAGATTTGCCATGCCCCCGGTGGTCATAGGTTCTGACAACAAAGCCCAGTGCATTGAAAAAGCGCGCCACATGGGTATAGCGCCCGCAGTGTTCGCCCAGGCCATGCATGATCAGCACACCCTGCTGGGATGGTGATGTGGTATTTTCCTGGCCGGCCAAGGGCCAGTCGCGTACAAAGATGGGAGTACCGTCGGCGGCCTCCAGATCGAATTCCCGGGTATTTTCTACATGGGAAGTCATGGGTTTATACGCCCCACATCACATCACGCTGCATCTTGTTGGCGGCATGCAGCATTTCCAGTACCGGGAAGGCGCGGGTGGCAAAACTGACTGTTTCCGGCGCTTCATGCTCGTTGTCGTCACCGTTTTCATTGTGATGGGCATTGACATCGCGATTGACCTCGTCCGAGATCGGATGGGCTTTGCTGTCCGCAACCGCTGCTTCTATCTTCTGTATGGCTTGTGGCAATTCTTGCGGTGTAATCACGCCGCGTTCCACATCTTTCTGTATCAGATCCAGGATGCGACGCGCATGTTCTTTATACATGGTGATTTCTGTAGCAGCTTTGGATTTGAATGTGATCAGCATGGACATCTCTCCTCTTTGTGGGTAGCTATGATGTAGAAATGCATATCGGCTAAAGATATACATACTTATAACTACATCATAATCCTAAATTAACCTGGTGTTGTTTCAGTTTGCTTTGAATGATGTCATAAATGTATCAATCACATCACGGCTGACGGCTTTTTCCGGCCCCAGTATGACGATTTGATAGACCCAGGGGCCACGTACCAGGAAACGGCCTACCATCAGGACCGGCACGTCATTGCGCAATTTGCCACGAACTTCCACGTCCCCGCCTGGCGTGACACGGGTATTGTCGGCATTGCCCTGGACGTTACGTATCATGCCCTTCTTCATTGCTTCCATGATAAGGCCTGCATTGCCAGCATCGGCTGCTTTGGTGCTGCCGACGGCAAAACTGACGCCACCCGCTTCACCGGCCAGCATAGTCATTTTCACATCGATGCCTTCCAGCTGCATGCTCTTGGTATCGCTGACTGCCTTGCCGGGCATCAGGATGGAAAACGGAGCCTCATTGCTGCGGGTTTCGCGCCAGTCAAATTTGGGACTGCATGCGGCCAGACCGATGGCTGCACTTAAGATAATGCTTTTGATTAAGATTTTCATGAGGCTTGCGGTTTCTGGTAAAGCGTAAATTCTGACGTAGGTGAGGCAAATACTAGCCGGCCAGCCTGACCGGCGATTCAGCCCACATGATAATGCTTTGCCCAGGCTTACGCCGGTTTTTTAAGTATCGGCCAGAATGGCCGTAAACACTGTCAGTATGCAATATTCTGACTTTACAACCATGATCACCGCTGTCAAAGCATCCATACACTGGGGTATCATGGCGGCAAGTCTGAGTTCGATCATGGTTTTTTAGAACTTGCGCAAAAATTCATTTTTCTGGTGCCACGATGCCACTACGCCAATCACTTGGAATTTCACTACTGCTATTGATATCGCTGAGTGCCTGCGACCGCCTTGGCCTGCCTGATCCGGCCAGAGATGCGGCAGCCAAGGAATCGGATGCCAGAGCGACCGGCAGCGCCTGCCGTCATGCCGGACGCGCCATCGAAGATTGTTACGCCCTAAACCCGGATGCGGCGCGTGCCGCGGTCTACGCCGGCTGGAAGGAAATGAATGATTACATGCGTGAAAACAAGATCGATGTCGTCAAGCCGGAACTGGCCAAATCAGACGCATCCTCCAAGCCCGAAGAAGCCAGCGCTTCTGCCAGTGCAAAAGCAGAAAAGTAAAAGAAATCAGCAAACATGAACTGGCAGGTGCGTAGCATGCAGCCGCAGGATCTGGCGGCAGTGTTTGATATACAGTCTTTGGCCTATGTGTCAGACATGGTGGAAGCCTTGCCCTTGCTGGCGGCACGCCTGCAAAGTGCGCCTGACACGGCCTGGGTTGCAGAGCAGGATGGCTGCATCATGGCGTATCTGGCCGCTTATCCCAGCATCGGCGGTCGTATGTCTGCACTTGGACAGGCATTCAGCCCGGCCAGCGCACCCAACGCTCTGTATTTGCATGATCTTGCGGTGGATCCGGCGCATGCAGGCAAAGGTGTGGCGCAAGCCATGATAGCGCATGCCTTTGCCTATGCTCAGCGGCAAAACTGGCAATATCTCTGTCTGGTGTCAGTGCAAAGTACCAGTGCATTCTGGCAGCGCCTTGGATTTGTAGTACAAGCAGAACTTGATCAGCAGCAGACTGACAAGCTGGCCAGTTATAGCGGCGCGGCGTTTTATATGATCAAAGACCTGTATGCCGGCGTCTGATGCGGAAGCAAAAAATCAAACGCATTGCACGTTTGAAAGTGCAATGCGTTTTTATTTGCAATCGTGATTACGGCTGGCAGCCGCTATTACTTATTTGTTTTTTATTTATTCTTCTGCTTTTGCGCCCGCTTTTTCCTTCTTGTAAATAATTTTTTTCTTGTCCCCTTCGCAGGAACCAACAACGCGGTACTTGGTTTCAGTGTCTTTCGACACGACTTGCAGGGTGTAGTTATCGACGCCCTTGCCTTCCAGCTTGGTCGCGATTTTTTCCTTCAAGGCTTCGCAACTGAGTATGCCTGCTTCCGCATGGGCGGATGCACTGATGAGCAGCAAACCGCTTATCAAGGTATGTATCAACGTACTTCTTTTCATTTTGCTTGCTCCTTTTCCTTGATCGGATAGTGTGCAGACCCGTTCCATGCCAGATGCGGCATTTTCGGGTCTTGCTGATTGTTTGTATCGGGTTCTGTCCTACGGGTGGTAAAACCGTAACATTTCTTGTCGGGTTTTAACAGAAATACGTTCGTTTCTTTCAGGAAAGTGTAGTAAATCATCCGCAATGCAGGTCTGTAGTGGGATTTGCCGGCGATTTTCATATGAAAGCTATCGTTTTTTCACGACAGTCTCAAGCTTGAAAAATGAAATTATTTTTTTACAAAAATAGGTAGTGGCCCTTGTCTGGTTCGTAATTAATGTACATTTTTCGCGTACAGTAGCACTGGCAGGCGCAACCGGCAGCCATGCCGACATGCGGGCTTCTGAGCCGGAAGACTGGGCGGACAGGGTATCGCTGCATGTCTGGACAAGCTGCGCAGGCATTCCCCCAAACGTAAAAATCAGGCAACATGTCTGTGCGGCAAAAATAACGAACACTATATTGCGGATAACATGGCGTATTTATCGCCAATGGACAGATTGAGATGAAGCAAACAGGATTACCCACCAGTCGTTTGGCCATTGCGCTTGCCGCGTGTCTGGTGTTGGCAATTGTCCTGGGGGCAGCCAGTGCAGTCTGGATGTTGCGGGCACAGGAAATTGGCAAATGGGAAAAGCAGACCGAGACCTTTAGTGTGGTCCTGACTGAAACCGTCAGCCAGCAAATGGATTTCGCGTATACGGCGCTGGACAGTATTTCCGAACGCATACAGGATCGCTGGAGTGTCAGTGCCGACTACCTGTCGTCGAAATTATCGACCTATGATTTCCATCAGTTCTTGCGTGAAAAGGCCAGCCTGTCACCGGCAGTTGAAGTCATTTCAGTGCTGGATGTAAACGGCAATGTGATCAACACTTCGCGCAATTTCCCGGCACCGACCTATAGTCTGGCTGATCGCGATTATTTCATTGCCCAGCGTGACAACCCTGTGCAGGGGATTTTTCTGAGTTCTTCGGTGCGTAGCAAAACCACCGGGAAATGGATGTTCTTCCTTAGTCACAGGCTGACCGGCAGTGATGGTGAATTCATCGGTGTGGTCATTCTGGGCATGTCGCCCTCGTTTTACTCACAGTTTTATGAAAAGCTCAGTGCCGATGGACATGCATCGATAGCCCTGCTGAGAAATGATTTTACCTACCTGGCACGCTGGCCAGAGCGAGGTGAAATCATGGGTATGAAAAACCTGACTGGCAGTACCTATGAGCTGGTGCACAATCAAAACAAAAAATCCGGCGTTATCATCACCAATAGTTCACGTATGGGGGATGGGGGCAAACATGTGACACGTATGTCAGCCGTACAGTCATTGCAGAAATATCCTCTGATCATTAATTTTACTGTGGATGAGGATTTATACCTGTCTGACTGGCGCAAGATCACGACCGGCATTGTGGTGGTGGCCATGAGCGGCATCCTGGCACTGGTGGCAGCGTTCAGCGTGCTGGTGAACCTGCTGGAAAAACGCGAGCAGGATTTGCTCGCCACCACAGAATTGAAGCAGCAGGCTGAAATCATCAACCGCAACCAGGCCCATCTGCTCAAAAATCTGACTGAACAGCAGATCGCCTTGAAAGATTCATCCGAGCGCCTGCAAGCCATCTTCCAGAATGCCGCGGACGGTATCGTCATGATTGATGATACCGGCAAGATAGAGGCATTGAACCCCGCTGCCGTTGCCATTTACGGGCATCCGGCCAGTGAAGTGGTGGGCAAGAACGGGCGGTTTTTCTCGCCACCGGGCCAGCCTGATTTGCTCGGCCTGGCCATGAGCCGCAGCGAATTTTTGGAAACTGGCTGCCTGCGTACCGAGGTGGAAAGAATGCGCAAGGATGGCAGCCTGTTCCCCGCCGAACTGGCCATCAGTGAGTACTACCATGCAGGCCGGCGCAAGCTGATCGTCATCGTCAGGGACATTTCCGAGCGGCGCAAGATGGAACGCATGAAGAGCGAATTCATCTCTACCGTCAGTCACGAATTGCGTACCCCGCTCACCGCCATACGTGGTGCATTGGGCCTGGTTGTTGGCGGTGCCGTTGGTGCGGTACCAGACAAGATTGCCCCGTTGCTTGGCATGGCCCACAAAAACAGCGAAAGCCTGACCCGGCTTATCAATGATTTGCTGGATATCCAGAAAATCGAAGCGGGCAAGATGGACTTTGTGTTTGAGCACCTTAACCTGCATTCACTATTGCAAATTGCCGTGAATAATAACCAGGCCTTTGCCCATAGCGTAGGGACAGAAATCGTCTTTGATGCACAGAGCATGGATGCCCATGTGATGGTGGATGCAGGGCGTTTCCAGCAAGTGATGGCGAATCTGTTATCGAACGCCTGCAAGTATTCGCCGGAAGGGTCTGCCGTACGCGTCCTGGCCGAGGTGCGTTCGGGCAAGAGCGTGCGTATAGAGGTGATTGATCAGGGCAGTGGCATCCCGGAAAATTTCCGTGAACGTCTGTTCCAGAAATTTTCTCAGGCAGATTCGTCCGATACCCGTGCCAAAGGGGGAACCGGATTAGGCCTGGCAATTTCCCAGGCCATCATCCGGCAAATGCATGGTGATATCGGCTATTACATGGAATCCGCCCATGAAGCGCTGGGGACCCATTTTTATATCGACTTACCCCTGCATGAAGAAGTGATTACCGACATCGGCACCATTACACCAAAGACAGATCCCGTGCTTTGACACCTGTAAAGATCTGGTCCAACTGGTTGGTATTGAGCCCGTAGATATTGGTGAACAGGCCGCCCAGCACGGCGCGGTACTCGTTGAGTACAGGGTAGTCACGGTTCTGGAACAGCTTGCCTTGCTCCAGCGCGATCTGCTCGCCTGCAATGCGTCCACCCTTGACACCACCACCCAGCACCCAGTACACGCTGCCATGACCATGGTCAGTACCGCGCTTGCCGTTTTCGCGGAAGGTGCGGCCAAATTCACTGATGACCACCACGGTCGTATTGCGCCAGGCGCTACCCATTTCGGTACGGTAAGCAGCCAGGCCGCGTCCCAGTTCTTCAAACTTGACCGCCAGTGTGCCGTTGACGCCGCCCTGGTTCACATGGGTGTCCCAACCGCCGACATCGATGAAACCCAGTGCATATTTTTCCCGCATCAGCTTGGCGATTCTTTGTGCTTCCAGCTCAAAGCCCTTGGTGGAAATGGCGTTGCGGTTGGCGCTGTTCATTTCTTCCTGCAAGTCACGGGCGACTTCTTCACGCATGGCAAAGCCATCCTTGACGGCCTGCGACAGACTGGTATCGCCATACATCTGCAAGATCATGTCACGCTGACGCTGATCGACATTGAGCTTGCTGACATTGCGTAATGCAGTATTGGAGATGCGTGCTGAACCCTGCATGGCGATAGGCAACTGATCAGTGAAGGACATCGCGGCAACTTTGCTGTTGTTGCTCAAGACCTTGGCCAGACGGTTCATGAAGCCGGAATGGAAGTTTCGGCTGGCTGTCAGCGGTTGTCCCAGTTCTATACTGTCCTGGGTTTCAAAATGGCTGCGCGACAGGTCATCAATACCGGCAAACGGGATAAAGCTGGCTTCCCCATTCTGAAACATCGGATAGACCGTGTCCTTCAGTGCTGGGTGCAGGCCCCAGTCGGCAGTCAGTTCCAGCGCCGAATCCGGTGCTGAACCTGGCCGGGCAATGGCGATGTTTGGCCTGGCTTCATAATAAAAATTGCTGGAGGTAGGGATCAGCAAATTGCTGGCATCATAGCCACCCCGCAAAAACACCAGCAGCAGGCGGTTTTGGGTGGCGGGTGCGGCCATTACATGGCTGCTCATACCCAGCATGGCGGTGGATGGCAACAAGGCCATCGCTTTCAACAGGTCACGGCGGTTCATATCCTTGATCTTTCTATGAAAAGATTAACGACGCATCATTTCGGGGGAGGCAAGAAACAAGGTATTCCATTCCTGTGTTGTATTTGCCTGGCTCAGGACCGTCTGGGTAGACGGGCTGAATTGCTTGGTCCAGCTTTTGACATAATTGGATACTGCCAGTGCTGGTTGTGGTGGTTTTTCCTGTGGTGCTGGCTGGTTGTCTACCTTGAACAAGGCCGGGTTGCCGCCGGCGATGGACTTGGCAATGTCAATACGCACGGTCATCTGGCCGGAACTGGCCCAGGCACTTTCGTTCAGGGCATAGCCGTCGGGGGTCTGGCGTCCGTTCAATTGCTGACCCATCATGTTCAGCCAGTTCAGCATGGGGCCGGTATTGACGATGGTAGTGCCGTCATACGCCAGGCGTACCGATGCCAGCATATAGTGCATGGGGTCTTTGAACTTCTTGCCCAGTGAAGCGATGAATTCAGGCGAATCAAACATGGCCCGCAAGGTCGATGGAATATCACCATCTGTTTGCAGGAAACGGCTTGCCATCTTGTCTATGAGTGCCTTGGAAGGTGCATCCGAGACAAAGAAGGTTGCCAGTTTCTGGCTGACATAGTTGGCAGTGGCAGGTTGCCTGCACAGCATCAGCAAAACTTCGTCCAGTTCCGCCATGCCGCGACCCTTGATGGTTTTACCCAGGATCTGCTTTTCGCCAAAGTCATGCCGTTGTGGCTGGAATTCAAACAGGCCCTGGCGGTAATACAGCTTTTCCAGCTCCGGTTTCATGCGTGGCGCATCTTTATTCAGGCTGATGCCCACACCGGTCAGCACACGTGCCAGTTCCTGCACATCTTTTTGGGTATAGCCGCTGTTGACGCCCATGGTATGCAATTCCATCAGCTCGCGCGCATAGTTTTCATTGATGCGGTTGACGGCATTGTGCTCATTGTCCAGGTACCTGAGCATGGCAGGGTGCATGACCGTGGCGCGCAATAAATCGCGGAAATTGCCGAGTGCATTCGGGCGTATCGCCTGTTCTTCAAAATCACCCAGCATGGCGCGTACATTCGCTTTGCCGCTGTGGATATTGAAATGATTCATCCAGAACCAGCTCATCTGTTCCTGCAACTGATTGGATGAATACACGTCGCGCAACAAGGAACGGGTGGCTGCTTCGCGTGCCAGACGAGTCAGCTCTTGCTGGTACTGCTTGGCCAGCGTATCGTCCGTGCCTTTTTGCTGGTCAGACGCGATACGGCGCGCTTCCAGATCACGCATGATTTCTTCAAATGGCTTGCTGGAAATGGTCAGGGTATCAATCTGTGCCTGAATAGGCGCAGGCAAGGCTGCGGTGCGGCCACGCAATTGTTGATCCAGGTATTGATCCGGGCCAACCGCCTGTAAGGCTTGCAGGGTGGTAGGAGTGCTACCCCAGGTGATGCGGTTCAGTAATTGTTCGGGTGGGATCGCCGCTTGCGTCAGGGTCTTGCCTACGGCTGGCTGGCTTTTACTGCTGCCTGTATTGCCAGCCTGTTGTTGCGGGTTGGTGCTACATGCTGCCAGCAAGACTATCAGGCTGGCACTCAGCAAGTGCTGCATGGTCTGTTGAATTCTCATTTTTAACCTCTTCCGTATTGCACAAAAGAATAGTGGTGCCACCCGATTATTGACTGGCATCAGCCATTAACGCACCGACTGGCGAATTGTCATACCTGAAATAAGAAATTTTGAGGATATTTGGTAACGCGCTGTAACAACGTGGATCTGGCGATATCTTTAGTCAGAAAGTTGCCAGTGGGATAAATGTTGCCGGGAAGATGGATGGGCCAATCAGCACGCCACCCGCAAACCCTGTGCCAGCGTGCTTGTGCATAAAAAACTTGCACAAAGATTTGCAAAATGGAAAGACTGAGAATCCGCTCAGCGCCAGGGGAAAGCGCCATCGTACGGCGCTGTATCCCCCAAGTTGTTACAGCGCCGTAATCAATTCGCAAGCTTTGTTACTTGGGGGAGAGTGGGCATAGGCGAGCCGCGCCGAACTCTTAGAAAAAATCAGTCTCAGGAAAAATCAGCCATGTCATCATCAAAATCATCTGTCAGGCTGGCTGCTTGCGTGTCCTCTGCGGGCTGTGCTTCATGCGCAGTCTCGAGCGTCGCAGGTGCTTTGTCAAAATAACCAGGTAACAAGTCACTGCCGCCCTGATTCAATTGCGCTGCACCGCTGCCGCTGTCCGCCATTTGCTGATGTGACTGGTTGCCCATCAAGTGTCCTATACCCTGAAACAGAAAGGCACCCGCCGCCACGCCAGCAGCCGTTGCTGCCACTGTACCTAACATGCTGCCGCCAGAACCACCAAAGAAACTGGAAGCTGGCGCAGGAGCCATGGCGTTGGCAGGCAACGGTGGCGGTTGCATGCCGCTGTAGCCTGGTAAAGGTGTGCCAGTGACCGATGCTGCTGTCGTCGGCACGCCTTGTAAGGGGCGACTGCTTGCGCTATTACCCCAGACGCTGGTCGCCGGATCCAGAAAATTGCCGGCAGTATTGCCGTAGCCATTACTCTTGCCCGCCTGCAATTCACGCACCTCTGCTTGCAGGCTGTTGATCTGGGTATTGGCCTGAGCCAGTGCCTGATCCAGCAGCAAAGCCCTTTGCACCAGCAGATAACTGGCATCAGGCTGTTTGCTGACAGCATCACTAATCAGGCTTTGCGCCTGTGCATCCTTGCTGATGCCTTGTACTTTCACCAACTGATCGAGAAAATTCTGTAAAACCTGGGTTTCTTGTGGGGACATGGCTATCTCCTGATGTAGCTGACTACTCCCTATCTGGTTACGTAGAAGGGGATTTCAATGCTTCAGCCAGTGTTTGCCATCGTTGAAAGCGAATATTTCTGTTTCATGTTGATGTTGCCTTGAAAAAGTTCTAAGGAGTTATTTGCTTAAAAACTCAGTTTTCCCCGTTATACATATCAGCGTCATTTTTATGTTCATATGTTTCTTCCATAACGTCCTCGGGATTCGGGTGCTCTTCGTCAGGTATCAATGGTGGCTGCAGACTTTCGATGGCATTTTTCTGTTGAAATTCCTGTAGTTTAGATGTCATGCGATCAGATACAGCGGCAGAATGTGCATCGAAGCCGACGCTTAAGGGGCTAGAATTACTTATGGTTCCCAAGTCGGGATGATTTTCTGCTGCAATCTCAATTTTAATAAATTGTGAAAGTACGCCGTTTCCCCGATCGGATGAGAAACGCACTGCCATTTTCTTGGGGCCCCGATTCGCCCAGTGTGCAATACGGTTTTCGTGCGGTATCATTTCAGAATTGGTCGAAAACGTACCGGCAACCAGATTGGTGGAATCGGTGACGCCGCCAATCTGCGCACCTTGCAGGTGTAACCATTCCCAATTTTGCGCCAGAGGGTAACTGGTTCCCAATATTGCGTTTGAATAAGCTGCTACGCCGAGTGCGTTCCAGTTGCTCATCGCCTTCGCCTGGCCATCTCCGCGATCAGTCTTGGACAGTACTGTACCTGCTTGCCATCCTTTATTCACTGGTGCACCAAGGGTTTTGAAAGAGTCTTCCAATCTTTTCTTGTCAGTCAGATCTAATGTCAGTTCACTGAATTTTTCTGAATAGCTTACCCCGGCAGCTGTAAAGCGTGCACTTTTTGAGCGCATCAGTTTTGCGGTGGATAAATAGAGTAAGTGAGAATGGCCATCTTCCCAGACGTGTCCGCCAAGCTTCAATATTTCCTGCTTTGCCTTGTCATAGTCGCTGACATATTCAATTTTGACCTTATCATATTTGCCGACATCTTCCTTTGTCACTCCTATGGCCTGCAGTATGCCATCCCGGGCAATCGACTTATTATTGGTAAAAAACGTTCCTTCTGCTGGCGGATTGCGTGAGCCCCCACCCACGTTGCGGTACAGTGGCCCATTCGCCAATGCGCCTGTGAGACGGGCCTGTATCACCACAAGGTAGTCTTCAACTTTGACCGTCTTCAGTACGCCATCGGTGTCTTCAACATACACTTCCCCGACTTCTTTGAGAAATTTCGGTAATTCTTCTTTGCTGTTGACAATCAAATTCATGACACCGCGGGAGAATGTGCTCAAGGCTTCTCCCCAAAGTGCCGTGTCAGGCCCGTTTTTGCCTTCGCGTACCAGCTTGTGAATACCTGAGTATGGGTTGGAGAATGCATCCTTGAATTGCTGGAGCAGTCTATCGGCCAGTGTTTGATAGCGGGCGTAATCCATAAACAGCGGCAGTTTGGGTGAGTCACCCATGTCACCCAGGTAAGTTAATTCTGTACCCAGCTTGTCATCTGCGTAAATATTTTGATCTTCATTCGCCAGATAAGTCTTGCGCTGGATGGAAGCCATGTCGCTTAGCGGGTTTTGATTCGGACCGCTGGCTGCACTTGCAATGCCTGCTCGTTGCACGCTCGCCCCCACACCCAGCGCTTTTTGCCCCATCACATCAGCCTCGGCTTCCAGACCGGCATCATCATTCACCGGCACCCCGACCTTCATCTGCATGGTTGGCCTGACCCGGCCCTGCGCCTGCTGCACGACATGCCAGGCCTCGTGCGGCAGATGCTGTTCCTGGCCGGGGGCGACGTGAATCTCGCTACCCTGTGCATAGGCATGGGCGTTCAGCTGCGCGGGTTTGTCCGAGTTGTAGTTGACCTGCACGTGATCCATGCTCATGCCGGAAAGCGACTCTATGCCTGCCTTCAACTGATTGGGCAAGCCGGTGTTATTCGCTCTGGGTTCACTTTGTCCTGCCAGTTGTGCCTTGCCTTGGTCAGCCAGCCTGGCTTGCAGCGGCTCGTCAGTACTTTCATGGCCATCCAGCATTGCCTGCATGGTTTTGAGTTGTACCGCGGCTTTGCTACTTGCCATCATTGCCTGCACCGCCTTGAGCTGGGTAGCACGCCGGCTATTTTGTGCCATATTGCTGTAGGTGTTGAACTGTCTGGTGGCGGGGCGATTATCGACGAGTTGTGTGGCAACCGTGCCATTGTCACCGGTATATGGATTGAGTACCGAATTTCCCCTCGCTGCCGAACTTTGATTGTCGTGCAAGCCGTTTTCTGTCGCCAAACCCACCCTGGCTTCCGTTGGTGCGGAAGGGGCTTTGTTTTGAAAACTGGATTCGGCCATGACCACGCCTTTCATGTGGAGTAGCAAGACTGCTGAAAGTGCTGAATTAGGACTTACGCAAAACTGCCCCAGCTGCGTTGCAGCTCCTCGCCGTACTAAAGTACTGTCTTCGTCGCTACGCCTTGCTGGGACCGTTTTGCGTAAGTCCTATGAATTAAAGTGCTGAATTAAAGCGCATAACGAAATTGCTTAATGCTCCCTCAGCGCCCGTCGGTACTGTATGGCTTCAGCCACATGGGCAGCCGTGATTTGTCCGGCACCTGCCAGGTCGGCAATGGTGCGGGCCACTTTTAATACACGGTGATAGGCGCGCGCAGACCAACTGAACTTGTTCATGGCATTGCGCAGTAACTGTTCGGCGCTGTTGTCAGGGCGGCAGTATTCGTCGATTTCTGTGGTGGACAGCAGGTTATTGGCTTTGCCCTGGCGTAGCTGCTGCTGGGCAAAAGCAGCTTCCACGCGGGCGTGTATATCCTGGCTGGCTTCGCCATCTGCCTGTTTCAGCAAATCTGCGTGGGGCAGGGCGCCGACTTGTATCTGCAAGTCTATACGGTCCAGCAGCGGGCCGGATATCCTGTCCTGATAGCGGGCGATGTTGTCCGGCGTGCAGCGGCATTTGCCATTGCTGTGCCCAAAATAACCGCAAGGGCAGGGGTTCATGGCGGCAATCAGCTGAAAGCTGGCCGGGAAATCCGCCTGCCGCGCTGCTCTTGAAATGGTAATGTGGCCCGATTCCAGCGGCTCACGCAAGACTTCCAGTACTTTTCGGTCAAATTCGGGAAGCTCGTCGAGGAACAGCACGCCGCGATGCGCCAATGAGATTTCTCCCGGGCGCGGCGTGCTACCGCCACCAACCAGCGCCACCGCAGATGCTGTGTGATGCGGTGAACGGTAAGGCCTGGCCTTCCAGCGCTCTATCGCAAAGCCGGATGTCAGCGATAGTACAGCGGCTGATTCCAGTGCTTCCTGATCGGTCATGGTTGGCAGAATGCCGGGGAAACGGGCTGCCAGCATCGATTTGCCGGTGCCTGGCGGGCCCACCATGATGACTGAATGAGAACCCGCTGCCGCCACTTCCAGTGCCCGCTTGGCCTGCAATTGCCCTTTGACTTCGGCAAAGTCGGCATAGCGCGGCCGCTGTACCTGAGAATGGGCGCGGTGACGTACCAGCTTGCTGTCATTACCCAGCGCAGCAAAGTGAGCGCACACCTGCAACAATGAATCTGCCGGGTAAATGGCGGCATCGCTGACCAGTGCAGCTTCATCGGCATTGGCGCGCGGCAGGATGAAGGCGGGTACTTGTTTAGTGTGCTGCTGGCTTTTACAGATGGCAAAGGTCATCGCCAGCGCACCGCGTATCGGTCTTAATTCACCCGAAAGTGATAACTCACCGGCAAATTCATACTGGTCCAACGCATCTGCGGGGATTTGTCCGGAGGCGGCCAGTATGCCCAGTGCGATGGGCAAATCAAAACGGCCAGATTCTTTCGGCAGGTCAGCCGGGGCCAGGTTGACGGTAATCCGCTTGGCCGGAAAATCAAAGCGTGCATTTTGTAGCGCAGCCCTGACCCTGTCCTTGGATTCCTTGACCTCGGTTTCAGGCAACCCGACGATGGTAAAGGCTGGCAAACCGTTGGCCAGATGCACTTCCACGGTAACTTGTGGTGCATCCATGCCATTCAGGGCGCGGCTTTTGAGGACGGCGAGCGACATCGGCTGGCGGCTATTGTTTACTTGTTGTTTTGCTGTGCTTCGAGGGCGGCGACCCGTGCTTCCAGTGCTTCCAGCCTGGCGCGGGTCTTGGCCAGTACCTGCGCCTGTATATCAAATTCTTCTCTGGTCACCAGATCCAGTTTGGAAAACCCCTGGCTCATCATGGCCTTGACGTTTTTTTCGATATCTTTGGCAGGCGAGTTTTCCAGTACCTGGTTGACTTTGGCTTGCATGTCATTAAAGAAATTTTGCTTATTCATTTTCCATCCTCTATTTTAAATTTGCACCTGCATGGTGCAAATTTGCCTGCGCCACTTTTTTGTGCAGAAAAATCGGTGCATTTTATTGGTGCGGTAAGGCCGTAATGTTCGCTTGCCATTTTACCCATAAGGGAATGATAACGCATCTGCCCCTGATGGTTATTGGTATTGCCAGAGGTATTTCGGGTACTACGTAGAAAATTGCGCAGTTGGCACGACTCCTGCTAACAGGGATATGAAAAGAAAATTCAGGCGTTCATGCAGTGGTATTTGCAAGTATGTGATGAATGCACAAAGGTTTAATTCGATTCAAATCTTAATTAACTAGGGGGAAGCGCAATGAAAAAATTAGTGATCGCCGCTGCTGTAGCCACATCATTCTTCGGTGGTTTTGCCCAGGCAGAAGATGCCAAGCCGGACAACGAAGTCAGCTTCAACGTCGGCGTAGTCAGTGAATACCGTTATCGTGCTATTTCGCAATCCCGTCTTGATCCTGCCTTGCAGGGCGGTGCTGACTATGTGAATAACCCTAGCGGTTTTTATGCTGGTACCTGGTTGTCGACTATCAAATGGACCAAGGATGCTGGTGGTAGTGGCGATATCGAATGGGATATCTATGCCGGTAAAAAAGGCGAGATCGTCAAGGATGTTTCCTATGACGTTGGTGTGCTGACTTACATCTACCCATCCAATGGCCTGAACAAGGTGGCAGGTTTTGCTGATGCCAATACGACAGAAATCTATGGCCAGATCGGTACCGGTCCTGTGTATGCAAAATACTCGCATTCTGTGACCAACCTGTTCGGCTTCGTCAACAGTAAAAACAGTGGCTACCTGGATCTGGGCGCGAATATTGAACTGCCTGAAGGTTACACGCTGGGTCTGCATGTTGGTCGTCAAACAGTCAAGAACAATGGCGCATCGTCCTACTCTGACTGGAAAATCGGCATCAACAAGGAATTCTTTGGCGTCAACTTTGGCCTGGCAGCACTGGGTACCAATGCAGACAAAAAGCTGTACGTAACACCGGCAGGCAAGTTTACAGGCAAGACCACATTGGTACTGTCTGCAGTCAAAACCTTTTAAACATTTGGGGCTAGCATGAAACTGATTACTGCAATTATTAAGCCTTTCAAGCTCGATGAAGTCCGCGAGGCGCTGTCCACCATTGGTGTACAGGGGATCACTGTGACAGAGGTGAAGGGCTTTGGCCGTCAAAAAGGTCATACCGAGCTGTACCGTGGTGCCGAGTATGTTGTTGACTTCCTGCCGAAGACAAAAATTGAAGCTGCCGTGGATGATGCCATTGTTGACCGTGCGATCGAAGCGATAGAAACCGCTGCCCGCACTGGCAAAATCGGCGATGGCAAGATTTTCGTCTACGACTTGCAACAAGTTGTGCGCATTCGTACCGGTGAAACCGGCAACGACGCACTCTGATCGGCTACCAGGGAGTTCACATGAAAAAACTATTAAAGAATGTAGTGGCAGGGACAGCCATACTGGTCAGTCTGGGTTTCGCATCGATGGCCATCGCCGAAGATGCACCAGCCAAACCAGAGGCTGCAGCAGCATCCAGTGTCGCCGTATCGGCAAGTGCATCAGCACCTGCCGCTTCGGTAGCAGCACCTGCCTCTACGGCAATGGCAGCGCCTGCATCGGCACCAGCTGCACCCGCAGCTGCGGCTGACCCGGCTGCGGCTTCCGCTGCGGCAGCACCGGCACCTACACCCAATAAAGGCGATACCGCCTGGATGATGGTTGCCACCTTGCTGGTCATCCTGATGACCATCCCGGGCCTGGCCTTGTTCTACGGTGGTCTGGTTCGTTCCAAGAACATGCTGTCCATCCTGATGCAGGTGTTCATGATCTTTGCGGTGATCATTGTCTTGTGGTGTATCTACGGTTACTCACTGGCATTCACCGAAGGTGGCAAGTTCATCGGTTCGTTTGATCGCCTGTTCCTCAAAGGCATATGGGATCCGGCCAAGGCGACTTTTAGTACCGCTGCGACTTTCAGCAAGGGTGTGGTCATTCCTGAATTTGCTTATGTGGCCTTCCAGGCGACATTTGCAGCCATCACTTGCGGCCTGATCATCGGCGCATTTGCTGAACGTGCAAAATTCACTGCTGTGCTGTTGTTCGTGGTTTTGTGGTTCACTTTCAGCTACCTGCCGATTGCTCACATGGTCTGGTTCTGGACTGGTCCTGATGCAATCAAAGATGCGGCAACACTGGCGACAGAAACTGCCAAGGCTGGTTTCCTGTTCCAAAAAGGCGCGCTTGATTTTGCTGGTGGTACTGTCGTTCATATCAATGCGGCGGTCGCCGGTCTGGTTGGTGCCTATCTGATTGGCAAGCGTGTTGGCTACGGTAAAGAATCGATGGCTCCTCACTCTCTGACCATGACGATGATTGGTGCATCCCTGTTGTGGGTGGGCTGGTTTGGTTTCAACGCTGGTTCCGCGCTGGAAGCAGGCGACGTTGCTGCCCTGGCATTCATCAACACCTTGCTGGCAACTGCTGCGGCCACTGTTTCCTGGGTATTTGGTGAATGGATGTCCAAAGGCAAACCTTCCATGCTGGGTGGTGCATCCGGTGCGGTAGCAGGTCTGGTAGCGATTACACCAGCTTGCGGTTTCGTCGGTCCTATGGGCGCACTGATCATCGGTCTGTTGGCAGGTATCATCTGCCTGTGGGGTGTCAATGGCCTGAAACGTTTGCTGGGTGCAGATGATTCCCTCGACGTATTTGGCGTGCACGGCGTTGGCGGTATCCTGGGCGCCTTGTTGACGGGTGTGTTTGCTGCACCATCCCTCGGCGGCCAAGGTATTTTTGATTATGTCACCAACAAAATGTCTGCCGATCCGTATGACATGATGGGCCAGGTCCTGACGCAGGCAACTGCTGTTGGTACCACCATCCTGTGGTCAGGCATTGTTTCTCTGGTCGCTTACAAACTGGTTGACCTGGTGGTTGGCTTGCGTGTACCAGAAGATGAAGAACGTGAAGGTCTGGACATCACCAGCCACGGTGAATCCGCTTATCATTCTTGATCAAATTCATTACAATAATTTGAAGATGTACTAGTTTCCAAAGGTGTGTCAGTACCGTAATCAGAGCTTGCAGTACTGAATTTAACAGGCTGTTCTGCTACCCGCAGAGCAGCCTTTTTTTATGAAGGCTTACACAAAATTACCCTATTCTTGTCAGGACAATTTTGCGTGAACCTTTTGAATGTTGTTGGCACCGCAAAAAGCAAGCTGGTGACGTGCAGGCGGATATGAGCACTATTCAAGGCGGGAAGCGGCTCAGGATAGCGTGTAGTGTTAGTGGGCTTAGGGGATCATCGCTTTACAAACGCCACTGCATCTTGCTGGTACATTCAATACATTGCGATAGCCCGACTTCTCTTTTGGTAATCAAACGATCATAAAAAAACGCGTTAGCCCTTGTCGGGTAACGCGTTTCTTTTTTCGGCTGCATGGCAGCCATCAGCCTTTGACTACTGCTTATTTTGCAGGTGCAGCGGCTGGCTTGCTACCATCTTCCGGTACCAGCAACCACAGGCGGGCCATATCGGCTGCGCCGTCTGTGCTTTGTATGGATTTGAAGATTTCCTTGGCTTTTTCACGATTTTTTGCTTGCAGATAAGCCATGCCCAAATGCAGCTTGCCTTCGTCAACAGACTTCAGGCCGCCTTTTGCCAGGCCTTGTTCCATCAGCGCGATACCTTTTTCTTGCTGGCCATTGATAACATAGTTGTAGCCTATGTTAAGCAGGCCGATACCGGTTTTTGCTGACTTGGCAGACGCTTCACCCGCATCCAGGGTTTTGATATCGTCAGCCGCCTGCTTGTTGACGCGGTCACGCAATTGCTTGTGCTTGGCGGCTTCTTTGCCGGTGCCCAGGACATTGGCAGCAAAGCCGGCATCCACGGTTTTCTTGGCCTCTGCGGGCAAACCAGCCAGCAATGCCAGTTCGGCCATTTCCACATACTGTGAACCATCATCCAGATTATCCGTGATCAGCAGCAGGCGGTACATGTCCAGACGCAGACGGTCTGCGAAACCTGGCCTGTGTTCTACACGGTACAGCAGGTCACCCCAGTATTCTTTTTGTGGATACGTACCCAGCAGGCGTTCCAGCACCATGGCATAGCCATTGTTGTCTTTCAACTGCTGATAAGCACCGCCCAGCAAACGCAGGTTTTCCTGGGTAGGCTTGCGGCCAGCTTTGTCATCTTCAGCCAGTTGCGCATTCAACACCTTGATGGTGTTGGCATAATCGTTTTCCAGATAGTAGGAGCGGGCAACCAGATTGTTCATGCCGACGTTGCCTGGTTCTTTGTCCAGATAACGTGTGGCCCAGGACCTGGCCAGCGCATATTTCTTTTCATTGAACATGGTGCCGGCCATGGCTTCGATCAGGCGCAGTTTTTCTGGTTCTTTCAGAAAATCTGTACTGATCATGTTTTCGAACGACGTGGCCATCATGGCTGAATCATTGATGCCGGAAGCAACCACGGCACGCAGGCGGTGGATGGCAAACGTCTCATACGGCGTTTTCTTTTCCATCGCATCCAGTGCATTGATTTTTTCCAATGCCTGAGGATATTGTTTGGCGTTCAGCAATTCCTGAATCTCATTGAGCGGCTTGCCCATTTCAGCACGTACGGTTTGCTGCTTGGCGGCATCCGCAGGCGCAGCTGCCTGTGCTTGCGCGGTATCAGCGGTGACGGTAGAGAAGCCAGATCCGAAGGCTGCCAGCATCATGGCGGCGAACAGGTAAGAGATTTTTTTCATGAATGATCCAGATAAAAAAATGAAATTGCCGCATTAGGATGAGTACGACACAATGAAACACCTGCCGGGACCAGGCAAATTGGCAGGCTGGCATCGTCGCCAATTCATGCCGGAAAGTCTTGCATCAGTCCTTTTCCGTTCTAATCCCGTTCACAGTGAAGCTGCGGAATTTCGCATTATAGCCGAGCATGGGCCAGCATTACCATTTGCATCCTGTGTCTACAACGGTGCTGACGGCCAATGGGATGACGGCTAATATCCCCAAACCTGAAAACGCTTTCAGGCATTCCTTCTTTTCGGCCCTTTTCGCTCCTTCGCCCAGACGCTTTTCCAGCGTGTCGCTACGTCGGTGGCTGGCTTGCATTTGCTCGATTTCTCCGGGTTTGCGCTGACGGTCCAGCGCCAATGCCGAGGCACGCAAGGTATCCAGGTCAAGGCCGGGGGTATTGTTATTATTGCCAGTGTTACTCTGGTCAGTTTCAACAACCGGGGGCAGCGTGGTGACCGGGCTGCTTGAAGGAGCGGATGCCAGCGGCACCTTCGCCAGCGGCGTTTGCGGGGTATTGCGTATAGCAAGTGACTTGGTGGGTGGGGTAGTCGAGACCACTTTGGGTGGTAAGTCATCAGCGACTGGCGGTTTGGGACGTGGCTGCACGATGTTCAACACGTCCAGATAGGCCACCACATCATCTTTGGTGTGCGCTCTGCCAGACAAGCCTGGGTGGCGAATAACTTGCCATAATGCCAAATGCATCAGCATGATCAATAGCAGCGTCAGCAGATGGTGACGCCCTGGTTTTGCCGATGCTGTGAAAATTTGCATGGTGCTCCCTGGCTGGTGACGACTATGCCTGAGACATGGTGAGATTGCTAAAAGTTCATCTGTTGTTGCTAAGCGTGGTCAACCCGGTGCTGCACCAGTATCCAGGGTTTTACCACGACGGTCCAAAGTTGCCTGTCCTGTTCCAGCCATTCACTGGCCTGTGCATCGCTGACCCTGGCCAGTTGTCCACTGTTGAGCAGGGCGGCAATCTGTTCGGCACGGTCTTCGGCCATATGCAGGGCGACCTCGACCAGATCCAGTTCGCCCGCCACCACCAGCACGGTGCCTCCGGCAAAATGGCGTAATAGCTCGCTCCATGGAAAGCTGGCGGTTTCAAGATTGATTTTCGTGCGTAGATGATCGTTGTTCGACATAAATGATGTAGTTGAAATAAATAGGACTTACGCAAAACCGCCCCAACTGCGTTGCAGCTCCCGCATTTACTAAGACCTTGTACTAAAGTACTGTCTGCGTCGCTGACGGTGCAGTCGGTGTTTCAGGCAACATGTTGCCTGCCGACGAAACGAACCTCCCCTGCAAGGGAGGTTTCCTAAAAGCGATAGCCTTGCCGGGACAATTTTGCGTAAGTCCTATTATTGATGTGTGCCCTTTGACGCACTGCTTTGTTTCCATATCTCATACTCTGCCAGCGCTTTTTGGCTACTGCTGCCGTACCAGGCATAACCGTTGCGGCGTTCAAGGGAAATCTCCATCACGTCGTCGTGTAAAGTCAGGTCACGGTCACCAAAAATAGCTTTCCCATCGATCAGGCTGGTGTAGCGCGGCCATAACAAAGGGGCGCCTGGCTGTGTTAGCAGCAACTTGCCTTGTGTTGTTGCCCGCCATGACCTGTCCCGGATGGCATTCAACTTGAGCCAGGTGATACCGGCCTCAATGGCGTCGATGACTGGCGGTGCAGGATGTTCAATTTTCATCAAATATTCCAGCACGTTTGCACTTTCGGCACTGGATAAGGCAGCAGGCTCGTAGTTGCGTGCCCCAGTAGCCTGCAACGACAAGGGCTCATATTGTTGTGCCCACACGGTAAGCTTGCCGTTAACCACCACCTGCGTTTTCAGGATGCAGTCGATCGCTCGTTGCAATGCCTGCCCGGCCATGGCCCGCACATCTGGGGTAACAAAGACAAAATCACCTTTTTCTTTGACGACATCAGAAAGTAACTGGACGACGTTGATCATCGCGTTATCGTTATAGGTAATTGCATCGTGGTAGCCGCCTTGCAGGGGATAAACCTGGGGCCAGCCACCATTAGGAAACTGGGCATTGAAGATATAGTTCAGACCGCGCAAAATACTGCTGCGATAGATATTGCCTGATGCACCAGTATCTTGAGCGGCTACGCGCGCAAGGAAATAAATTTCGGTAGTCGTCGCATCATTGTCAAATGTACCAACCCAGCCCCAGGCCATATCGTCAGGGTATTTTTTGTCATGTGTCGCCACGAAATGCTGACCAGGTTGGCGCAGATCACCGTTGCGCATCATGTTTTTGCTCCAGCCGCCAGCAGGTGTCTGAAAGCTCACAATGACATCTGCGACATGATGGGCTTCTTTCGTGGCATACCAGACATCGCGCTGCTTAAGCGGCATGCTCTTGTCACTGGAGCCAGATTCCAGTACTACTGCAACCGTGTGGGGGGCATTGTTTTTTTCGGCTTCGAGAAATGCTTTGTCTGCTGCCATCAATGCGCGTGACCGGGCGAGGTAGCCTTGCCATTCGGGTTTGTCTGCGACACTGTTCTCAGTGATTGCCCTGGCTGGAACAGTCTGCCCGACGATTGCCGCATGGGCAGGCAAGCCAGGCACTACAATAGTCAACGCACTGGTCAGAGCAATGGCCTTCAGAGGCATAACAGGTTTCCTTGTAAAACAAGACAATTTGTCACCAGCGCCATAGCAGGGGGAACTGGAGACGCTTATTTTACCTAAGCTTGCTCATTGCTTGACGTATAGTTGAAGGTGTTGGTATGTTTTTTTGAATTTCTTGAATTCCCTTGAGGATGGCGATGTAGCGCACTTGCTTACTAGAACTCATTTCATAAATAGGGCTGAGTGCGAGCAAGGCGATTCGGGATGCAGTGCAAGGCGTGACGCGTAGCCAAGGCTCGTGCCTTGGCAAGCGGCGCAACGCTGCAATGCGCCCGAATCGCCAGCTCCCGAAGGGTTTGCCTCATAACGCGTGCTGGACTGCGTTGGACTCGTTGTCAATAGACCCGCTATTGACTGCCTCGTCCGCCTTGCCAGCCCGCGTTATGAGGCAAACGCATCTCATCCCTATTTATGAAATGAGTTCTAAGTGCACGTATAAGTTAGTCTGCAAATTAATTAAAACAAATAGATCAGCACAAATAGATCAACAATGCTATTTTCTTGTTTAAGTTGCAAAAACACTTCAAGATGAAGTAGTGTAGGTATAGCGGAAAAATAACACGAAAAATTCTGATCGATGCCAAAAGAGATGACATGACATTAAGACGACAATTACTTATTGCAATTTCGGTCATATTTTTTGCTGTATTCATAGGTCTGCAAATCCTGTCGGTGCTGACCACCAAAGATTATCTGCAACAGCAGTTGGCATCTCATGCGCAAGATGCAGCGACCGCTTTGTCGCGGCCGCTGGAAGATGCCATGGCCAAAAATGACCAGACCCTGGCTGACATACAGATCACGACCCTGTTTGATCGCGGTTATTACAAAAAAATAATGGTGCTTGATCCGGCTGGCAAGATCATCATCAGTAAAGAACTCCCCGCCAATAAAGAAAAAGTGCCAACCTGGATGCCGGTATTGTTTGATCTGCAAACCCCACCCGGCGAAGCTTTCATTTCCTCTGGCTGGCGCCAACTGGGCAAGGTGGTCGTCATCAGCCATCCGGCCTATGCCTATGAATATCTGTGGCGGTCCATGCAGGAAATGGCACTGTGGATGTTTGTCATGTATCTCATCGTCTGGGGGCTGACCGTACTGCTATTACGCATCATCCTGAGCCCGCTGGAAAAAATTGAAGAAGTCGCCATCGCCATCCAGGCTAAACGTTTTCAGCGCATTGAAGTGCTGCCACAAACGCGCGAATTGCAGCGCGTGGTGGTTGCCATGAACCATATGTCAGACCGCATCTCTGCCTTGCTCGATGAAGAAATCGCCAAGGCCGAAACCTACCGGCGCGATGCCTTTATGGACAAGGTCAGTGGTCTCGAAAACCGCCATGGTTTTGATCTGCGTTTCAATCACTTGCTGTCAGAAGACGGGCGCTTCGATACCGCAGTGATCTTTGTGCTGGAATTTGATGGCCTTAAAGAATTCAATCATCAATACGGCTACCAGCAGGGCGATGCCTTGCTGGCAGACGTGTCCACCGTGGTACGCGAAGTCGTCAGCAAATACCCCAACATCGTGGGGCGTATAGGCGGTACCTCGATTGCTGCCGTCTGTATCGATGTTGACGAAAAAGGGATAGGCCAACTGGTCGACGTATTGCAATACCGCCTGAACCAGGTATTGCTGCGTGCATCCAGACAAGTCAGCCTGGCCGCAGGTGCAGTCGTCTTTGGTTTGGCGCATACCCGTACCGATATTTTTTCGCGTGCTGATCTGGCTATAGAAACCATGCGCCAGTCTGGCAACGGACAAATCAGCGTGGTGCATCTGGAAGAAAGCGAAACCCAAATCGCCGGTTCACATGGCTGGCGCATCCTGATCCGCAATGCACTGGCAGAAAACCGCTGGGTATTGTTTGCGCAACCTGTCATGCGTCTGCAATTGCGGCAGTTGGTACACCACGAAGTATTTTCCCGCCTGCTCGATACCCAGGGTAACCTGGTCCCTGCGAATAAATTCCTGCCCATGGCCTTGCGCCATCAACTGATGCCAGAAATTGATCAGGCCGTCATCACCCTGATCATCGACATGCTGCTGACACCCAATCCGGCATTCAAGCATATCGCCGTCAACGTGTCGCTGCAATCGATGGAGAGCCAGGATTTCTGTGACTGGTTGCTGGCACGTTTAAAATTTTCCCCCGAACTGGCAGGCCGCCTGTCGGTGGAAATCAGCGAATTCGGTTGTGCCAGAGATCACGCCGTCACCAAAAAATTTGTAGCACTGCTGCGTGAGGCCGGCATCCGTTTTGGGGTGGACCATTTTGGTCTTGACCCACATGCCTTGAACGTCATCCGCGAAATCCCGCCGGATTACATCAAGCTCGATGGCGGTTTGATACAGCAGATTGCCAGCAATGAAAGCAGCCACGCCCACCTGCGCGCCATCATCAAATTCGCCCAGTCCATGGGCATACCGCTGATCGCACAGAATGTGGAAAGTGAAGAATCACTGCAATTGTTACTGGCAGACCAGATCGATTGCGGTCAGGGTTTTTACTTTGGTGTGCCGGAAAAAATAGTGGTGACAAAGACAGACTGATCAAGACCGGACAAAAAGAAAAAGCACTGATGGAGGGTAAGCCTTAGTTACATCACATGCGCTTTTCTTTCTCCATCTTGTCTATCATGTCCTTCCATAAACGCACGGTGGATGCGCCGCCTTTACGTGCGCCGCCGCTGGCCAGCCACAGGTCTTCATCATTGAAACTGTAGACCGGCACCAGGTCGCTGCGGGCCGATGCCAGCTGGATTTCATCCACCAGATTATCCAAGATCCAGGGTTCTGCTGCCGGCGTCGGGTAATAAGCCAGCACCATATGGGTTTCGCCTATGCGTATCGCCCTGACATAGGTGATACGCAATCTTTCCACTGGCACGCCCAGGTCTTTCAGCGTCATGTATTTGGCGATGGCATAGTCTTCACAGTCCCCACCCCAGGACGCCACAAATTCTGCCGGGGTGGCCCAATAATCGGCCACGCCCCAGTGTTCCTGATCGCTGACATAGGGCACGCGATTGAAGAAATCATTCACCTGTCGCAGTACCGGCATTTCATATTTGCCGTCGCCTGATGCGGCAATGTTTTTGGCAAAGTCCTTACCAGCCGCTGCGCTGATCTTGCGTACCGCGTTTTGCATTTGCGCCAGACGGCGTGGTCCCTCGACGCCAAAGCGCTTGTTCATCGAATCCAGTAAACCATGCGAAAAATCCACCAGGCCGGAAAGCGCTCCGGGGCTGGCAAAGACAAGCAAGATACTGAAACTCAGGGCAAATTTTGCTACCGTACTTCGCATGTGCAAGTGATCCGGGCAACTGAACAGTAAGTCGGGATAAGCACAAGATCACCCTCGCCAGGGGCTGCATGGCATCAATCCTTTTTAGGACTTACGCAAAACAGCCTCAGCTGCGTTGCAGCTCTTCTCCTGGGGGCGGCTACTTTATTCGTACTGTCTTCGTCGCTACGCCTTGCCGGGACCGTTTTGCGTAAGTCCTACTCTTGAATGTTAGTGTATCTGTTTATGGCAGTGGCTTCATAGCAATCGCGCATATAAACATGGTTAAACCGCATACAATTGAGCATTCCCGCAGCACAGATGCACAATCCCGATAGTAAAAAGGAAACCCCTCATGTCAGTCAGACCGCCCGTCCGCATCGATTTGCGCAGTGATACCGTTACCCGCCCCAGCAGTGCCATGCGTGCCGTCATGCATACCGCCGAAGTGGGTGATGACGTGTATGGCGACGACCCCACCGTCAACCGCCTGCAAGCCTATGCTGCTGAACGCTTTGGTTATGCAGCAGCGCTGTTTGCCCCATCCGGCACCCAGACCAATTTGCTGGCCCTGTTGGCGCATTGTGGCCGTGGTGATGAATACATCGTCGGGCAAGAAGCCCATACCTACAAATACGAAGGCGGTGGTGCTGCCGTACTGGGCAGCATACAGCCGCAACCGTTGAACAATCAGGCCGATGGCAGCATTGCCCTGGGCGATATTGCCGCTGCCATCAAGCCGGATGATTTTCATTTTGCCCGCAGTCGCCTGTTGGCTCTGGAAAACACCATCGGTGGCCGCGTGCTGCCACCAGCCTATGTGCAGGCAGCAACCAGCCTGGCCCACGAACGTGGATTGGCTACCCATCTGGATGGCGCACGTATCTGCAATGCCGCCGTCAAACTGGGGGTAGAACTGAATGTGGTCGTGGCCGGTTTTGATAGCGTATCGGTCTGCCTGTCCAAGGGTCTGGGGGCACCGGTTGGTTCAGTATTATGTGGCGACAAAGACTTCATCAAAAGCGCGCTGCGCTGGCGCAAGATGCTGGGCGGTGGGATGCGTCAGGCGGGTAGCCTGGCAGCAGCAGGGCTATATGCGCTGGAAAATAATGTACAGCGGCTGGCAGAAGATCATGCCAACGCAGCACGTTTGGCAAAAGGCTTGCAGCAGATAGCTGCCATGCAGGTGCAGACACCCCAGACCAATATTCTGTATGCAGAAATACCCACAGCCGCCTGCGCCGGGCTGGAAAAGCATTTGCTGACGCAAGGCATCCTCGCCCGCGTAACCCCGCATATGCGTATGGTCACCCATCTGGATGTCAGCAGTGCCGACATTGATGAGGTAGTTGCTGCTTTTCAAAGCTACTTTGGAACCTGGAAAGCAGCAAGCGAATAAATATCAATCGGTATTAAAAATCGGGCTGTAAATAATCACCCGGTCAATGCTGACCGTGGTCTGGTCATCGCTGACTGCCAGGTTTTCGACACAGGGCATGCTGGCCATGTCCTGGCCCAGGTTGTAGTGCGGGCGGGCGACCCTGGCGACGATGTTAAACAGGCTGACGCTTTGGCTCAGTGATGCATGGCCAGGGTTTTCCAGACAAAAGTAAGCGATATTCTGTTCCTGCGTTTGTCCGTCAAGGTCCGTCAACTGCATGGGGAAACTGACGCTGATCTTGTTGGCCGTATTCAGTATGGTCTGGGTCCAGGTTTGTGTTGCCGCATCATAGACGATGCGACAGGTCAGGATATCGCCTGGTCTGACCGCCATGCGCGGCCCGCCAAAGCAGCCAAACACCGGGCTGTCCGCGTTTTCGGTGTTCACATACTGGCCAGAAATCCACCATCCCACTTCCGGCAACTGTGTAGGGTTGGGCGCACAGGAGGTATTTTGCCCACTACAGTAAGTCAGTACCGGCTGCAATACGCCACGGCCCACCGGCGCGAAATGATCTCCACCCGGCTGCAAGCCCGGCCAGATGAATATCACCCCTTTGTCAATGCCGGCAAAAGGCACCTGCATGCTGGCCTGCAAAGAAACCCAGCCATTGCCCTGTGGCGCGCAAAGGCTGACGATGCGTCCCTTGGGGGCCGGTTTCTCGTAGACATCGGCACCGGCCTCGGTACCCAGAACTGGTTTGCCGGAAAAAAATACCACGTCACCTGCATGCAAAATTCGCTGCTTCGCCAGTATCGTGAAATGTTTTACATAAAAAAAGAAAGTGATGCGGTCATTGCCCGCCGCAAATGCCTTGGCCTCGGCCAGGGTCATGCAAGTCTTGTGGCACACTTCGTTGTTCCAGGCAGCCTCGTCATGCATGACCACACCAGGAATTTTGACCCATTGCAGGTCGGCCTCTTCCTTGTAAAAATTAAAGGGTTTTCTGGCTTCCGGTATGGCGATGTCCCTGTCTGTTTTTCTCATATGGTCTCCTTTGCCTGACAGGCAGGCTGTGCCGGATCAGGTCAGCGTGTCTGACTTTACTTCTACGCTGCCATCACTCTTTCTGCGCCGGTCGCCGCTGATCCGGCTGTTTTGCAAAATGCGTGAAGGATCCTGGCGGCGATCGGATTTTCTTCTGTCGAAACGCGGTGGCGTATCGCCAAATATTTCGCGCAGCTTGTCTTGATCAAGCGTGTTCTCTTCTTCGGTCGGCGCATGCTGCCCAAACAAATGGGCTTGCAGCCTCAGCAGTGGCGGCAAGGTAGCCTGGAAGCTGGCAAAATCACCGCAAAAATCTGTTCTTAAAAGCATGTCTGTAGTCCTGATGTCCTGTGCGAATTTCATGTCTGACTCCTGTTTCAAAGTTGAGACGTTTGCTGGCTGTTCAGTAAGGCTGGCTGGCCGCCTTACTGAACATAGTCAAAATCCGTGCCAGCAAAAAAAGCGGTGCTGTTGCAGTTTTCAGGGACTATTCAGCCTGATGTAAGCTGTTTACTGTGTAAAAAGCTGCTATTTACGTGTCAACGCGGCTTTCGTCTACATGTCAATATCAGTCGCAAGCCATGGCTTGGCGCATCATTCCCAGGTTCAACAGATCAACCGCACTCTTGCCCACTTTGACGGGCTTTTTTGTGACGCGGCTGGGGGCGGCGGCACGATTGCTGACGTGACCCAGGGCTTGATTACTCACAGGCTGAACCGGGCTGGCGGCTTTTTCTTCACCCTTGGCCAGGCCTATCGTGGTTGACCAGGCTTTATCTTTCGACGCCCAGGTGGTTGCCCACAGATAAGGTTTTTCCATGATCGATGGCGCAGGGGCTGGCTGCTGGCGCAGGCGTATGCGGGTTGAAGTATGGATGGCCGCTGTCCATGCTGCCTGTGGATCATGGGTAGGCAGGCACATGGCGACTGTACCGGTGCTGATACGGGTGCGGCCAAGGTAATGTGGCGCACGCTCTACATTTTTTTGTATAAGGGCGCTGCGGGTTTCGTGGTAATACACATCGTCCATCAGCAAACGCATGGCGATCTGGCGCGCCAGCCTGGCCTTCAGCGTCATTCTGCTTAACAGGATAAACAGCAGTAGACTCAGCAATATCAATGAAATTTCAGTTGGTAACATTTTCTCTCTCCCCAAATTGCAGGCCATCATCGCCTGCTGTATGTGGTGATAATTGCAAGCGCCGTGCCAGCGTGTGCAACGGGTCTTCTACTGGGAGAGCAGGTATTTGTGATTGCAGGTTGACATGTCAAGCGCACAAATTTACATTGGTGCTTTACATAGGCAGTACACACAATGACCGATATTGATTACACGCTGACCTCACCCCTGGCAAAGCTGTCTGACAATGCGTCAGCCTTGCTGGGTTTAACTGTCGTCTGGCATCCGGACAGCCAGCGCATAGGCGAACAGTTTATTGCCAGCAACCCCAATGGCTTGCTTGAAATTAATCGGTTTTTGCCCCTGTTCCGCCATCCTGCCAAAGAAGGCCTGCCGCTAGGCTATGGCGGCATATCGCGCGACCCGGTACGGGTAACACGCGACAGCGATGACGGCATCGTCATTACCCCACCTGCCAGCCGCATGGTGGTCGAAGTCAATGGCACAGAAATTACTGCCCCCGCAGCATTAAGTCGCGAACAAATCGAATCTGGCGTCATCCTCGGCCTGGGCCGTGCCGTGCTGATCTGCCTGCACTGGATGCGCTGCCTGCCCAAGCACAATCCTGCACTCGGCTTTGTCGGCGTCGGCAGCGCTGCCATCGTCGCCCGCGACCAGATACGTCAGGTCGCCGGTACCGAGCTGCCTGTGCTGTTATTGGGTGAAACCGGCACCGGCAAAGAAATCGCCGCCCGCGCCATCCATGCCTACAGCAAGCGCGCCAGCGCGCAACTGGTCAGCGTCAACATGGCCGCCTTGAACGAAGCCCTGGCCGCTGCCGATTTGTTTGGTGCCGTCAAAGGTGCCTACACCGGCGCCCAAAATGCCCGTAAAGGTCTGTTTGCCGAGGCAGAAGGGGCAACACTCTTCCTTGATGAAATCGGCAATACCCCAGCCAGCATCCAACCCATGCTGCTGCGCGTGCTTGAAAGCGGCGACTACCGGCCACTGGGCGCACAGAACGACCAAAAGTCCAGCGCCCGCCTGATCGCCGCGACAGATCAAGATTTATATAGCGAAGGCTTCAACCAGGCCCTGCTGCGCCGTCTGGAAAGCTTCATCATCCACCTACCACCTCTGCGCGCCCGGCGTGAAGATATAGGCGTGCTGCTGCTGCATCTGCTCAGCACCAGCAAAATGCCGAATGACCTGGGTACCAACCTGCCGGTGGCACTGGTCAGCGAATTTGCCAACTACGACTGGCCAGGCAATATCCGCCAGTTGTCGCACGTCTTGCGCCGCGCCTTGCTGGCCCTGCAACTGGGCGAGGTGCCGCAATTGGCCAGCCTGGTCAAAACCACCCACAAACCAGCATCCGCAGGCGTAGAGCAAGCCACCATCACCGCCGACAGCAAAATCCCGCTGCCCGTCGTCCCGCGCAAGAAATTGACCGAACTCGGTGAAGACGACGTCTTGCGCGCCATGGAAAACAATGACTGGTATATACAGGGTGCCGCACAAGAGCTGGGTATTTCACGCCCATCCATGTACAAACTGCTGGACAGCCACAGCCAGATACGCCGCGCCGAACAGATATCCATGGAAGAAATTCGCCAGACACTGGAAACCAGCGCTGGCGATATTGAAGCATGCGCCGCGTTGTTGAAAACGCCTAGTGAGGCGTTGCGGCGGTATTTGAAGGTGGTGGGGGTTTGAGTGTATTAACCGTTACCAGATCCAACGTCACATTCCGGTCCACCAGCTACGCTCAAGACTTCATTCTCGGTCAGAACACGCATTGCGTGTTCCTGGCCGGATTGATCTTGTTTGATTTCGACTTCGGATGTGTTCAATTCAGTTTTCATGGTTTTCCTTAATAAGGTAGATTATCGCCAGAACTTTAACGGGTCTGGTTCCCGTATTTTTGTCTGAAGCCGGAATTCGTCTATTAGCCGCCAGTACCAACATCAGATTCGGGGCCGCCAGCTACGTTCAAGATTTCATTTTCAGTCAGGACGCGCATTTCGAGTTCTTGAGCAAATTGACTTTGTAACTCGCCAACTTCAAATTTGTTTATAGACGCAGTGATTTCTGCATTTTTCATAGAATGCCTCTAAAGGATAAGTAGTACTGAATGTCGGGTTAAATTTGGAATGCAAAGCACTCGCTTAGCTGTTGGGATTATCAGTTACCTGTACCAACGTCAGATTCAGGCCCGCCCGCGACGTTCAAGACTTCGTTGTCAGTCAGAACTCGCATTTCAAGTTCATGACTGGCATGAAGCTGCGCGCCGTCAACTTCAGATTTGTTTATAGACGTAGTGATCTCTGCTTTTTTCATGGGACTTCCTTTAGAAATAAACCGCTATTTGATTTCGACTGAACTTGGATATTGGTGATCGAGCTACTGATTAACCGCCACCACCTTGTGACTCAACATCCACTTCAGGCCCACCAGCCACGCTCAACACTTCGCTTTCAGTCAACATACGCATGGCCGTCGGCTGATCAGATGGATAATGATTGATATCTGCATCTGACTTGTTCAAAGTTGAATGGCTGCATTCGTTCCCGGTATTTTTCATATTGGCTCTTTCAATAAATCGTGTATCGTTATGCGCTATTGGGCTTGATTGCTCAAGCCCATGTTCCGGGCACTTGATGACTAGCCGCCGGTACCCGATTCAACGTCTACTTCAGGTCCGCCAGCAACAACCAAAACTTCAAAGTCGGTCAGAACACGCATTTCCAGTTCTTGACCGGATTGATGCTGTGCGCTGTCAACATCGAATTTATTCAAGGATGTAGTGATTTCTGCATTTTTCATGGATTTTCCTTTGGACATGAGCCGTTAATTGATAAGGACTGAACTTGAGCTAGGGCTAACGACGATTGTTAGCCACCACCCTGTGACTCTACATCCACTTCAGGCCCGCCAGCCACACCCAGCACTTCACTATCAGTCAGCACACGCATTTCCAGTTCTTGACTGGATTGATGCTGTGCGCTGCCAACATCGAATTTATTCAAGGATGTAGTGATTTCTGCATTTTTCATGGATTTTCCTTTTGACATGAACCGTTAGTTGATGACGACTGAACTTGGACTGTGACTACTAAACTATCGCTTAGCCACCACCTACTTCGATATCCACTTCAGGCCCACCACCCACGTTCAATACTTCACTATCAGTCAGCACACGCATCTCGATTTCCTGGTCTGAAGGGCGTTGATTGATATCGGCATCAGATTTTTTCAATGTCGAAGGACTGAATTCATTTCCGGCATTTTTCATATTGACTCTTTCGATAAAGCGCACGTTGATATGTGTCTTTGAGATTGAAGTTTTCAGACATATCTCACAAACGCGATTGCTTAGCCGCCACCACCTGTTTCAATGTCTACTTCAGGTCCGCCAGCCACGCTCAACACTTCGTTTTCAGTCAATATACGCATCCCCATCGGCTGATCAGATGGATACTGATTGATATCTGCATAGGACTTGTTCAAAGTTGAATGGCTGCATTCGCTACCGGTATTTTTCATATAGGTCCTTTCAATAAATCGTATATCGTTATGCGTTGTTGGGTTTGATTGCTCAAGCCCATGTTCCGGGCACTTGACTATTTAGCCGCCTATTTCGATATCTACTTCTGGCCCGCCAGCAACGCTAAGCACTTCATCATCAGACAGCACGCGCATCATGCTGCCTGTGCTTGTGTTTTGAATGTGAGTATGGAAAAAGACGGTTGATTCTTTGATTGGCGAACACGATGTTTCGCTAGAGACGTGATACATTCTTCCTCCAGATGATTGAGAGAATTCAGCTTGCGGGGTCGCAATTCGTGAGGGCTGCGCACGATCAATTGCTGGATTAAAGATATAGTCAAATAATGTTAAATGCAAGAGCATTCGGAGATATTTATTTGAAGGTCTTTACGGTATATTGTCTATCTTACTTTGTTGACAGATTGCGGCGGGCAAAAATTGTGCGCCAGATCTTGATGCATATTTACTGAGATTTTTTTGAAACCCAAGGCATGAGCAAACTGTTCCGCAAAGAAGCGCTGGATCATCAGTCGCAGCGTTATCATGGCGCGATATTGTTGACCCGTACCTGGTCTTATCCAATGCTCAGTCTGTTTTTGTTCGGCCTGATTGTGTTGATCGTTATCTTTTCGCTGTTTTTTGGTTTTACCCGCAAAGAAACGGTCAGTGGCATGGTGGTGCCGGATCAAGGCTTGTACCGATTGGCGACACCACAATCCGGCATCGTATCTATCATCCATGTTAAAGAAGGGCAAGAAGTGCAGGCGGGTGAAGCCCTGTTCACGCTGTCGGGTGAGCGTAATAACGGCAGCACCGATACGCAGGCATCCATCAAGCAAAGCCTGCAAGCGCGCATTGCGCAATTCAATCAAGAGCTTGATCAATTGCAACAACAAACAAAAAACAAACGCATGGACATGGATGGTCGCTATGCAAAGCTGCAAGCCAGTTTGCTGCATGTCGATAACGAACTGGTGCTACAACGTCGGCGTGTGCAATTGGTGCGTGATATATCAAACCGTATGGCCGACCTGGGCAAGTCGGGTAATGTGTCAAAAGTGGCGCTCAATGAAAAAGCAGCGGATGTGATAGAGCAAGAATCACGTCTGGCCAGCATAGAGCTGGAACAACTGGCCCTGCAACGTGAGGTCGCCACGCTGTCCGCCAGCCGGCTTGATCTGCCTTTACAGGCGGAGCGTGATGCATCACAACTCAAGCGCAATATCGAAGAACTACAACAGCAAGTCACAGAAAGCGAAGCACGGCGGCAACTGGTGATACGGGCAGATCAGCCGGGTCGTGTCGCCGGTATTGTCGTTAATCGTGGCCAGTCTGTGTTTGCAGATCAGCGTCTGGCCAACCTGATGCCTGCTGGCAGCAAGCTGGAAGTGGAATTGTATGCGCCCACCCGTGCTGCCGGTTTTGTCAGTCCCGGTACTGAAGTCATGCTGCGTTACGATGCGTTTCCTTACCAAAAATTTGGGCAGTTTCGCGGTGTGGTCAAAGAAGTATCTGTCGCCACCATCGCTTTGGATGATGTGCAGATCGGTATCAATAATTCAGTTCGGCAGGTGGCATCTTCTGGTGGTGGTGAACCTGTGTATCGCCTGCGTGTGCAACTTGACAGTACACAGGTAAAGGCCTTTGGCAGCAGCCATCAACTCAAACCTGGCATGCAACTGGCAGCTACGCTGGTGTTGGAACACCGCACCCTGGCGCAATGGGTGCTGGAACCCTTATATGGCATGGCCAGCCAGTTATGAAAACAAAGCGTACGCAAAACTGCTTAGCAAAGAAAGTGTTTGAATGGATAGATTAGGATTACGTCGCCAGCTCCCCGTATTTTTACAGACGGAAGCCACAGAGTGTGGTTTGTGCAGCGTGGCCATGGTGGCCAATTACCATGGTTATCTGACTGATCTGGCGACACTGCGTTTGCGCTTTTCTATCTCACGCAAGGGTGCAACCCTGCAAAGCCTGATCAGAATAGCCCGTGGCCTGAAGCTGGAAAGCCGCCCCTTAAAACTGGAACTGAACCATCTGTCGCAATTGCAATTGCCTTGTATTTTGCATTGGGATATGGACCATTTTGTGGTGTTGAAATCCGTTTCGGCAAAAGAAGTGGTGATCCACGACCCGGCCATAGGCTTGCGCCGCTTTAGTCTGGATGAATTTTCCAAACATTTTACTGGCGTGGCGCTGGAACTAAGTCCGGCCAGTGATTTCACACCTGCCACCAACAAACTGCAATTCACGCTGCGCAGTCTGATGGGGCGTATTACTGGTTTAAAGCGCGGCTTAAGCCAGATATTTTTACTGGCAATTGCGCTGGAATTTGTTTCGATAGCCTTGCCCTTTTATTTACAGTGGGTGGTTGATCATGCCCTGGTGTCCATAGATCGTGATTTATTAAGCACCCTGGCACTGGGTTTTGGTTTGCTGGTGTTGATACAGTCAGCAATTAGTGCCGTGCGCAGCTGGTTTGTAGTGGCGCTTAGTACTCGGCTCAATTTCCAGTGGATGGGCAATGTCTTTGCCCATCTGGTTAAGCTACCGTTAGAGTTTTTTGAAAAAAGACATATTGGTAATATTCTTTCTCGTTTCGGTTCTATCACCACCATACAAAAAACACTGACGACAGGCTTTGTACAGGCGCTGGTGGATGGTGTCATGGTCGTTGGCACTTTTAGCATGATGCTGTTTTACAGCCGCAGCTTGGCCTTGGTGGCTACGGCTGCCGTGTTGCTGTATGCCCTGATGCGCTGGAGTGTCTATAACGCCTTGCGAACAGCAACGGCGGAGCAGATTATTCACGCTGCCAAGCAGACTACGCATTTTCTGGAAACCGCTGGCGGTATACAAAGCGTGCGTCTGTTTGGCAAAGGCGAACAGCGACGTGCAGGCTGGTTGAATATTCTGGCAGAACAATTTAATGCAGATTTACGCATACAGCGTATTCGTGTCAGTTACGAAACGGCTCAAACCCTGTTGTTCGGTCTGGAAAGAGTAATCATTGTCTGGTTAGCTGCCCGTGCCGTGATGGACAATACTTTTACGGTAGGTATGTTGCTGGCTTTTATTGCTTACCGTGACCAGTTTTCTACCCGCCTTGCAGCCTTGATAGACAAAGTCATCGAATTCATGATGTTGAGCCTGCATGGTGAAAGGGTAGCTGATATCGTCATGGCAGAAACCGAACTGACCACGCAAGACCATGATCATGAACTGGATTTAAGCAAGGTCAAGCCCAGCATACAAATGCGCGATGTGTCTTTCCGCTATTCGCCCACCGAACCGAATGTGATTGAAAACATCAATCTCAGCATAGCGGCAGGTGAATGCATTGCCATTACTGGCGTATCGGGTTGTGGCAAGACTACTCTGGTAAAGGTCATGCTGGGTTTGCTTACGCCCACGCAAGGCGAGGTCTTGCTGGACGGTGTGCCCATCAAGCGCCTGGGTTTAAGCAATTACCGCGACATGATAGGCACCGTTATGCAGGAAGACCGTATGTTCTCTGGTTCTATTGCCGACAACATCTGCTTTTTTGACCCGCTGCCAGATTGGGATCGTATACACCACTGCGCCCAATTGGCAGCAGTACATGATGAAATCACCGCCATGCCCATGGGCTATTACACCATCACAGGCGACAGTGGTATAGGCATCAGTGGTGGGCAAAAACAAAGGATATTACTGGCCCGCGCCCTTTACCGCCAACCCCGAATACTGGTATTGGATGAAGCTACCAGTCAACTGGATGTGGCAAACGAACGTAGTGTGAATGCGACCGTGACTGACCTGGGCTTAACCCGCATTATCGTCGCTCACAGGCCGGAGACGATAGCGATGGCGGACAGGGTGGTGGTGATTAAAAAGGGAGCACTTGTTGGTTAGATTAACTGAAATTGATTATCTTTATCGGGCAGAGTGTATCAACTGCATCAGCTTATCAATAACCAATCTAATCAGTGCTCCGTACAATGTTTAGCCGAAATATTTAAAATGATTTATTAATATTTACTTTGCTGAACCATTAGGAATTTTCTGAATTGCTTATGTTCCGGGTCCTACATCACACTCCGGATCCCATTTGACTGTGACACCAGGATTTGTAAGGGTGGATAAAAATGAACCTTGAATTCTCCATTTGTCCGTTTTTATCGTATTGTTTATTAAGGCTACTGTGAAGTTATTCGCTGCATTGAGGTCGTATGTATATGCACCGTCAGGGGGGAAGGGGCCTGTGCCATTTACGTTCCCTGGAGTGGCGCATATTTGACTTTCGCTTATGACCGAATAGTCAGAACCTTGATTTATACCGTGCTCAATGAAATTGTACTGATACGTGATTGTGTCGCCATCACAAAAATACGGCAATCCATTGGCAGGGTCGATAGGGGGCAAAGGTAATGAGGTGAATTGTCCAACTGCGTTACCACGTCGGTCATAAGGTATAGTGAAAACATAATTTGTCAAAATTTTCTCCTTGAAGTAGGGGGTACTGGTTAATTTTATGAATCAGTAATGTTAATTACTAATTCACTTTCACTAAAACATCAATATTCAACAATCTCTTCGAAAATCCTTTTCCAACTTACAAGAATTTTACTTGTAACCAGTATCCCGGCGAAGAGTCATTAGGCCCGGTTCGGATTCGATGATTTTGATTGGATACCCAAGTTCTTTCGCTTTATTGATGGAGATCAAAGCAGATTGCCTATCCCCCAGCAATTCTTGTGCCAGACCTATACGAAAATACTCTACAGCGCTTATCAACTTCAAATTGAGAAGTTGTTTAATTAATTCTTCTGATTTCGCTTTGTCATTTATTCGAGCAGAATAAACGGCCATTCTAGAGATTAATGTCGAATCATTTGGATTTTTTTCTATTAAAATCCCAATTAAATTGCTAGCCTTCTCATATGCTTTTTTCGAGTCCTCAGTTCGCCCTGGCAGCCATAACAGCGTATCTGCTAGGTTTGCCCAGCCTAGGTAACTATTTGGGTTGCCTTTGTCTGGTGATACCGCATATTCAAACGCTTCTGCTGCGGCCAGATAATTTCCTTTCAAAAATTGAGCATTTCCTAAGCTAGTGTAAAGTCTGGCACTTGGGGAAATTTGCAACCCCTTCTGCAACACCGCCATCGCTTCATCAGTTCTGTTTTGATGCAAGAGAGTGGCGTTCAAATTTGCATACGCATTTACAGCGTCTGGTTGCAGTTTTATACTCAGTCTGAAAGCTTGTTCAGCTTCTGCATATCTACCTTGTTGATAACGTGCGGTTCCAATTTCTTCGGCAAATACACGTTCTTGTGGGAATTTTTTCAGTGCAATTTCCGCAATTTTTATAATTTCATCATGCTGCTTCATACTCCGCAAAGCCGCTAATTTACACATCCAACCAAATATTTCACCGGGATCGAGCGCAAGCGCTTTTTCGGCGTTGACTATTGATTCTTCACCTTTTCCTTGTTTTACTAGCACCCATGCCTTAGCGACATAAGACAGCGCTAACTGATCATTGATTTTCATGGCCAATTGTGCACTTGCATCCGCTTTTTTTAACCAAATGTCGTCTTGATCCTCATTCGTAAATCGAAGGCTATAGGCAATAGATAGCCCTGCGATTGCGGCTGCATTTTTGGGATTATGTTGCAGAATGCTCTCGAAGCTATTGATGGCAGCATTTAACTTACCTGGTCTATCAAATAATTTGAGCGCGTCTAAACCTTGTTGCATTGTCAATGATGGTGAAAACGGCTTCAACGACATCTTGTCCAGTTCAAGATAAGGCACAGCCTGCCAGACACCGTAACCCAGCGCGATGAAGGCAGCCAATATCAATACCGCACGCTTGGGTGTGCTGAGTTGTTTCCAGCCTTTGTTTGAGGCGGTAGATTTGCTGCTCGTCAGATTTGGTTTTACTGCCAATACACTAATCAAAGGCCGCAGTTTTTCACTTACCTCCTGCATGCTCCCCAAACGCTTTTCAACCTGCTTCGCCGTCATCGCCCGCACCAGTTTAATCAGTGCAGGATTGGTATCGGCCGGGAATTCCCAGGTGTCTGAATTGGATTGCATCAGTGCGGCGGCCAGGGCCAGGCCGCTGGCGTTGGCGAAGGGGCGGGTGCCGCTGATGATTTCGTACAGGATGACGCCCAAGGCATAGATATCGCTCTGGGCATTGGCGGCGGCGCCCATCATGCGTTCTGGTGCCATGTAGGCGATGGTGCCCTGGGGGTCTACCTGGCTTAATGATGTGGTGGCCTGCACGTCGGCTTGCGATGCCAGACCAAAATCAAGGATGCGTACTCTGCCGTCTGGTTCCACCATCAGGTTGGATGGTTTCAGGTCGCCGTGGATGAGGCCGGATGCATGCGCTTCCTGCATCGCTTCTGCCACCTGGTTGATGATGTTGATGGCTTGCTGTTCGCTGACTTTTTCTTGTCGCAGCAGTTGTTTCAGGGTGTGGCCGGGTACCAGTTCCATGACGATGGATTGGCTGTCGCCTTCTTCTTCAATGGCAAATACTTTGACAAAGGCTGGGTGTTTCAGGGAGGCGGCAAGACGTGCTTCTTTGATCAGGCTGGCGGGTTGGGCCATGCCTTCCAATGCTTTCAGCTGTTTGATGGCAACAGGGCGGCATAGCTTGGTGTCCCAGGCTTCGTGTACTTGGCCAAAGCCGCCTTCACCAAGGCGTTGTTTAAATTCGTAATGCCTTAAGGTTATGCTGTCCTGATTGGTATTTTGCATTGGTTTCTTGCATGGTTATTATTTTTTGCCGCATATTGTTCTAAGCAGCTATCCAACTACGCAAGATAGTTGCTAGTCGTAACAAGTTGTAACGGCAATTTGGTAGAGAACTTTATTACAAAACTGTGTACTCATGGTGACAAGCAAAGATATTTTATATGTAAATGACATGTCAACAGGCAGCTATTTACATGTAAGCAACGGGTATTGCTAATTGAATAATCTGCTACCGCATGAATATGCATCTATTAATGCAGGGTGTCTAAAATACTAGCACTTTTGCTATGCGATGCGGCGTATTCCGGCTTCAGTCCGGTTTGATGATATTGACTTGCCCTTTTAGCATGGTCACAAGTTCTGTTTCAAACTGATGGGCCAGTTTTTGTTTGATGGCGATCGTGATGGTGGTGGATTCGGTATAAACCAATTGCTGTACGGTGGCGGCAAATTTATCGCTCAGGCGACGTACATGCGATTCATCGGCATAGGCGCAGACGATGTCCCATTCAACAACATATTCAACTTCCACCAGTTCTGCATTTTTGAAGGCGTCGGAAATGGCTTGCCCATAGGCGCGGGTCAGACCACCGGCACCCAGCTTGGTGCCGCCCCAGTAACGTACGACGACGGCCAATACGTTGGTGACATCTTTGTGTACCAGTACGTTGTACATGGGTTTGGCGGCAGTGCCAGAGGGTTCGCCATCATCATCGAGGCCAGAATCGCCAGTGCAGATCAACGCCCAGCAGACGTGTACGGCGTCCGGATGTTGTGCACGTATGCTTGCCAGTTGCTGGCGTGCTTCGGCACGGCTGTTGAGTGGATAGAGCTGTCCCAGAAAACGGCTTTTCTTGATTTCAATTTCGGCAAAAGCGGGGGCAGCAAGCTGGTACATGGATGGTCTGGTGGGGCAAAGTCGCTATTTTGGCGGCTTATTGGGTTTGGGTATACAAAAAAGGCGCTAAAACCGCGTGGGTTCGTGTGTGAAATTTTGCTTAGTTCCATTCCCTTCAAGGGAAGGGCTAGGGTAGGGATGGGTTTCGGTGGATTGACTTGTTTGCAAATTACTATGGAAACCCATCCCCATCCCAGCCTTCCCCTTGAAGGGGAAGGGGCGAAACCATTCTTGCTATGCGTGTCAGGCTTTGTTTGCTTTCGACCTTGCAAAGCCTGAATGCAAAGCCGATGCGGTTATCGGCACATATTGCCAGCATTTCACCAGCTTTTTGCAGATGATGCGGCGACCTATGATGTATATCAAGCAGCCTGGTCCACAAGCATCTTATCTTTTGCGTTTGAACACGCTTTTACCGGAGTGAGAACATGTCTTCCCTTACCGACCCCGTCCTGATGCAGGCCGCCAGCCGCGCCTTGCGCCTGATGGACCTGACCAGCTTGAATGATGATGACACCAGGGAAAAAATCACGGCCCTGTGCAATGCGGCCAGCAGCGCAGAGGGGCAGGTGGCGGCGGTGTGTATTTATCCGCGCTTTATTCCACATGCAAAAAAGATGTTGCTTGAATTGGGTACGCCAGGCATCAAAGTGGCGACGGTGGTTAACTTTCCTTATGGCGATGCAGACGTGGATATCGCCTTGGCAGAAACCCGTGCTGCGATTGCCTATGGTGCAGATGAAGTGGACCTGGTTTTTCCATATGCTGCGCTGATGGCGGGCGACACCAGTACGGGGGCCTCGATGGTCAGGGCTTGCAAGGCAGCCTGTGGCGACAAGGTGTTGAAAGTAATTATAGAAAGTGGCGAGCTGAAAACCGGGGCATTCATTCGTGTTGCCAGTCTGTTAGCGATTGATGCCGGGGCCGATTTTATCAAGACATCTACCGGCAAGGTGGCTGTGAATGCCACGCTGGCGGCTGCAAAAACCATGCTGACGGTGATTAAGGAAACCGGTGGGCATTGCGGTTTCAAGGCAGCAGGTGGGGTGAAAACCGCTGAAGAGGCAGCCGCCTATCTGGCTTTGGCTGATTCACTGCTGGGGCCGGATTGGGTGAGCCCGGCACACTTTCGCTTTGGCGCTTCCAGCCTGTTGAATAATTTGCTGGCTTGCCTGCGCGGCGGGCAAATGCAGTCTTCCACGGGTTATTGAGATGTTGCTGGCACAAGAGCTGATACGCAAGAAGCGGGCAGGGCAGGCTTTGGATCAGCCAGAGATTCTGGCTTTGGTCGCAGGCATGGTGGATGGCAGCGTGTCTGACGCCCAGCTGGGCGCGTTTTGCATGGCGACCTGTTTTCAGGGAATGACGGCGGCAGAAGGGGCGGTGCTGACCTTGGCCATGCGCGATTCTGGCACGGTCTTGCGCTGGGACGATCTGGATTTGGCTGGCCCTATCGTCGACAAGCATTCTACCGGTGGTGTAGGCGATCTGGTGTCGCTGGTGCTGGCACCGATGGTGGTGGCATGTGGTGGCGTGGTACCCATGATTAGCGGGCGCGGTCTGGGGCATACCGGCGGTACACAGGACAAGCTGGAAGCCATACCTGGTTATTGCAGCACACCAGATTTGGCTCGCTTTCGCAAGGTAGTCAGGGAATGCGGCATGGCCATCATAGGCCAGACTGTTGATCTGGCACCGGCTGACAAGCGTCTGTATGCCATACGCGATATAACGGCGACGGTGGATTGTCTGCCTTTGATTACGGCATCCATCCTGTCGAAAAAATTTGCGGCCGGGTTGGATGTGTTGGTGATGGATATTAAGTGCGGCAACGGCGCACAAACACCAGCGTTGTTGCAGGCGCAAACACTGGCACGGCATATCATCGACACCGCGAATGCGGCTGGCATGGTGTGTTCAGCCCTGATTACCGACATGAGCCAGCCGCTTGTACCCAGTGTAGGTAATGCGACAGAAATCCGTGAGGCCCTGCATTACTTGCGCGCAGATACCTGCCCGTCGCGTTTGCATCAGACGGTGTTGGCACTGGGCACAGAAATGCTGATGCAGGCAGGCCTGGCCAGTAATGCTCTTGATGCCCAGGTGCGCTTGCTCGATGCCCTGCACGGTGGCAAGGCAGCACAGGTTTTTGAACGCAGTTGTGCAGCGCTTGGCGGGCCTGCCGATTTATTGTCCGGCTTTGATCGCTACCTGCCACAAGCGAGGGTGCAGCATACTTTACTGGCGCCGCAGACTGGCATTGGCATGTTTTTGAATCATATCGATACCCGGGCGGTAGGCATGGCGGTATTGAAAATGGGCGCTGGCCGCAACGCCGGTGTGGATTTGAGCACAGGTCTTAGCCAGCTTGCTGAACTGGGGCAAAGAGTTGATGCCGATACGCCGCTGGCCATCATACATGCCAGCGATGAAGCCAGCGCGCAGGAAGCCGGCAGGCAGTTGCTGGCCGCCTTCACATTTGGTGAAGAGGCGCTGGCTCGCCCGCAACAAATCCGGCATACCGTGCGCGGTTCTTTGCAATATGGCACGCCATCTTTATCCAAGCAGCTTATAAGTGATACCGCATGTCCACACCCCACATAAATGCCGCAGCCGGTGACTTTGCCGATATCGTGTTGATGCCGGGCGACCCTTTGCGGGCCAAGGCGATTGCCGATGCCTGGCTGACTGATGCGCGGCTGGTCAATACGGTACGCAATATGTGGGGATATACCGGCACTTACCGTGGCAAAAGAATTTCTGTCATGGCGCATGGTATGGGCATACCGTCCATCAGCATTTATGCCACTGAGCTGATACGGCATTACGGTGTGAGCAAACTGCTGCGCCTGGGTTCATGCGGTGCCTTGCATGCAGATATTGAGCTGGGTGATGTGCTGATTGCCATGGGGGCCAGTACCGACAGCAAGGTCAACCGCATGCGTTTCATGGACCATGACTTTGCCGCCATTGCTGATTATGCGCTGCTGGCCCGCGCAGTTGAAACCGCACAGCGACTGCAATTGCCGGTCAGGCTGGGAAATGTGTTTTCTGCGGACCTGTTCTATTCGGTACAGCCAGCCCTGTTTGATGTGATGGAAAAAATGCAGATACTGGCGGTGGAAATGGAACTGGCCGGTTTATATTCGATTGCGGCAGAACATGGCGTGCAGGCGCTGGGTTTGCTGACGGTGTCCGATCACTTGCGCAAAGGCAGCAGCATGTCAGCCGACGAAAGGCAAAACAATTTTAATCATATGATGGAAATTGCCATGGAAACTGCGTGGTCGCTGGTCTGAGTGATGCCACTCGCCTCAGTTGATCTGCCGTGCTTACTGAATCACAAAGTTTTCAAAGAACACATCGGTCACGCCATCATGTTCTTTCAGTTCCAGGGTTTTGTTGACGCCGTCCTTGATTTCTTCCATCAACTGATGCTTGCCTTCCAGACTTTGCAATTGTTCACTGCCTTTGCCGCTCAACAGCAGTATCAGAGTATGCCTGACCTTGGGCATGAGCATTTTGATTCTGTCACTCACTTCGGGATTGGCAATCTGTAGTGCCATGCTGAGTTGCAGATAGCGTTCAGTTGTCGACAGATTGACAACGAATGCTTCCAGCTTGGCGGTGGGTGCACCAGCAGACGCACTGGCTTCCTTGCCGCCTGAATTGGCAGAGGCCGACCCCGTTACCATGCCAAGGGCAAGACAGAGGGCGAGGGTGATTGAGGATATTTTTGCCATTGGGTGTAATTTATATTTAGTTGGACTTACGCAAAACCGCCCCAACTGCGTTGCAGCTCCTCTCCTAGGAGCCGCGTACTATTCGTACTGTCTTCGTCGCTACGCCTTGCTGGGACAATTTTGCGTAAGTCCTATTGAGATTGCCTGGCCCAGTATTCGTTATCGGGCGATGAACATTAGCTTAGCGCATCTTGCTGAAACACACTGTTAAAGAAACTTGATTGGAGGTTAATAATTGTTGCTGTCAGATGTGAAAAAGCCGGTTTCAAGCATGCTTGAAACCGGCTAATGCAAAAAACAGGCCTGATTGTTCTGGCTTGCTTCCGTCGTGCTCCCGTCGTGCTTATACCCTCATTTACACTGTCAAAGGTTTGTAACGGATGCGTTTTGGCTTGGCACCTTCTTCACCCAGGCGTTTTTTCTTATCGGCTTCATATTCCTGATAGTTGCCATCAAAGAAACTGACTTGCGAATTACCTTCGAATGCCAGAATGTGGGTGGCGATACGGTCAAGGAACCAGCGATCATGGGAAATCACCATGACGCTGCCGGCAAATTCGAGCAAGGCATCTTCCAGTGCACGCAGGGTTTCCACGTCCAGATCGTTGGATGGTTCATCCAGCAGCAAGACATTGCCGCCTTGCAGCAGGGTTTTGGCCAGATGCAGGCGGCCACGTTCACCCCCAGACAGGTTACCGACGATCTTTTGCTGGTCACCGCCCTTGAAGTTGAAGCGACCCAGGTAAGCGCGCGATGGCATTTCAAAACGACCCACGGTCAAAATGTCGGCACCATTCGCCACATCTTCAAACACGGTCTTGGTATTGCCCAGGTCTTCACGTGACTGGTCCACTAGCGAAATTTTGGCAGTCTGGCCCAGCACGACTTCGCCGCTGTCCGGTGTTTCCAGACCCTTGATCATCTTGAACAAAGTCGATTTACCGGCACCGTTAGGGCCGATGATGCCGACAATCGCGCCAGGAGGAATCTTGAAGCTCAGGTTGTCGATCAGCAGACGGTCACCAAAGGCTTTGCTGACGTTTTTGAATTCGATGACTTCATTACCCAGACGCTCGGCCACAGGGATGAAAATCTCCTGGGTTTCATTGCGCTTCTGGTATTCATGTTCGCTCATTTCATTGAAGCGGGCCAGACGGGCCTTGCTCTTGGCCTGACGTGCTTTCGGGTTCTGACGTGACCATTCCAGTTCTTTTTGCAGGGCTTTCTGGCGTGCGGATTCGGTCGCTTCTTCCTGCTTCAGGCGGGCTTGTTTCTGGTCCAGCCAGGAAGAGTAATTGCCTTTCCACGGGATACCGTGGCCACGATCCAGCTCCAGTATCCATTCAGCGGCGTTGTCGAGGAAGTAGCGATCATGGGTAATCGCCACCACGGTGCCAGGAAAGCGCAGCAGGAACTGTTCCAGCCAGTCGACCGATTCAGCATCCAGATGGTTGGTTGGTTCATCAAGCAAGAGCATGTCAGGCTTGGACAGCAGCAAACGACACAGAGCCACACGGCGTTTTTCACCACCGGATAAGACGCCGATTTTGGCATCCCATGGTGGAAGGCGCAGCGCATCGGCAGCCATTTCCAGTTGCAGTTCTACATTGTCGCCAGAGGATGTGGAGATAATCGCTTCCAGACGTGCCTGTTCATTTGCCAGTGCATCAAAGTCAGCGCCTTCTTCTGCATAGGCGGCATACACTTCTTCCAGCTTTGCCTTGGCTTCAAACACTTCGCCGAGGGCGGATTCAACGGCCTGACGCACGGTTTGTTCAGGATCAAGTTGCGGTTCCTGCGGCAGGTAACCAATGTTCAGGTTAGGCATGGGCACGGCTTCGCCCTGTATGTCCTTGTCTATGCCTGCCATGATTTTCAGCAGGGAAGACTTGCCGGAACCATTCAGACCCAGCACGCCAATTTTGGCACCAGGGAAGAAGGACAGGGAAATATCTTTCAGGATTTGACGCTTCGGCGGGACGATTTTGCCGACGCGATTCATGGTGTAGACGTAATTGGCCATTTTTCTTGATTTTTCATAGGGAATAAGAATGCCTGCAAGGATACCTCATGCAGACGGGTGTCGTCATATTTTGCCAAATTTATGACCCGGCTGTGTAGATTCTGGTGGGCTGATGCTGTCTGGAAAGGCAGTGCAACGCGTATTTTGTGCTCTGCACCAGAAGTTGAGCTAGCTCAAGCCCCTGTTGTTTGTGTGGATATACACTTTATTCATCACTGTTGAGAAAAGGAAATGAAAATGAAAAAGATCGTAATCGCACTCTCCCTGGCAGCTATCGGTTTTACTGCAACCCAGGCAATGGCTCAAGAACAGAGCCCATGGCAAGTGCGTGCCCGTGTTGTTAACATCAGTCCCGCCAATAGCTCTGACCCCGTCGGTGGCGCTGGTGCCTCTGACCGTATTACCGTCAGCAGCAAAGAAATTCCTGAAGTCGATATCACTTATTTCTTCACGCCAAACTGGTCTGCTGAACTGATACTGACTTACCCACAAAAGCATGATGTGATGCTGGATGGTGCCGTTATCGGTACATTCAAACATTTGCCACCTACGCTGACTGCGCAATACCATTTCGCACCCGAATCTAAAATCAGCCCTTATGTTGGCGCTGGTGTGAACTACACACGTATTTCTGACGTGAACCTGCTGAAAGGCGCAGGCGGTCTGGAAAACAGCAGCTTTGGTCTGGCAATACAGGCTGGCGTCGATTTCAAACTGGATAAAAACTGGTCCCTGAATCTGGATGTGAAAAAAGTGCAGATCCGCAGTGACGTCACCATCAGTGGCGCCAAAGTCAGCGCGGTCAAGATTGATCCCTGGCTGGTTGGCGTTGGTGTCGGTTACCGCTTCTAAAAAAGCCAATACAGACGTTCATGTTTTCCCCTTCCGGCTTGGGAGGGGATTTTTTTATTGTTCCCCCGGTGCACGTCGCCGCTTACCGCTGAATAAATTCTTCCGGTTTTAAGCTTCATCCCGGAATGCATCGATAGCAGTTATGCTGTCACGTACTTCTCGTATTGATATTTTCCTGATGAAACCTTGAACGGTACCGTGCTGATGAGCGCGCAGGGCCGGTGTAATCTGGCGTAATGCGGCTTAATCTGGTGTCATACGCAAAAAATCCAGACGACCTATAATCTAGCTCCGTTTTGCTCACTTATTGGAGTTTCCTCATGTCTATTTCTATGTATGCCGCCTCTGTTCCTGTCATTAACCAGATGCTGGACAGTCTGAGTGATGTGCTGAAAAAGGCGGAAGATCACGCAACAGCCAAGAATATTCCCGCAGAAAACTATTTGCAGGCGCGTTTGTTCCCGGACATGTTGGCCCTGGTACGCCAGGTGCAGATCGCTGCTGATTTTGCCAAGGGTGTAACTGGCCGTCTGGCACAGGCAGAATTGCCTGCCTATGAAGATACTGAGACAAGTTTTGCTGACTTGCAGGCACGCATTGCCAAGACCAAGGCATTTATTGCTAGCCTGGATGCTGCTCAATTTGAAGGCAGCGAAGGCCGCAATATTGTCCTGCGCCCTGGTACGCCGAAGGAACAGACATTTTCGGGCCAGGCCTATCTGATCAACTACGGTTTGCCACAGTTTTTCTTCCACGTCACTACCGCTTACGCAATTTTGCGCCATAACGGCATAGAAATCGGCAAGAAAGATTTCATGGGTCTGCGTTGATTTGAGCTTATGAAGGACCTTGGTGCTTTGATTAATTCATGATTAATTCATGATTTATGCATGAATGATCCAGCGAATGGCATCCTGATATAAAAAGCTGACATGGAGTGATCCGTGCCAGCTTTTTTCTTGAAATGCAGGCTTGCTGGCTAATGTAGCAAATTGAAGTAGGCCAATGCCGCCGCTGCTGCAAGACATAACAGCAGTGCCAGTGTGTAGGACGGTGCATTACTGTTGGTATTGCTGGTTTGGGCGATGCTGTGGCGGCTTTTGCCACGCCCCAGTTCGCCAGCCAGTTTTTTCCTGTTGAAATCATCTGTAAACAAATCGATGATGGCGACAGAGTCCAGTTTCAGCAACTTTGCATAGGCACGTATGAAACCCCGGATGATGGCTGGTTCTGGCAATAATGCATAGTCATCTTTCTCAAGGGCGTTAATTTGACGGGGTGCCATCTTCAATTGTGCCGACACCTGCTCCACCGACAGGCCCAGCGCATTGCGTGCGGCAGCCAGTTTTGCGCCAGGCGAGCTAGCCAGCCTTTGGGCTTCGGCATCGATTAATTCGGTAGCGATGGGTTGTCCAAGCCGGGACTCTATCAATTCCTGATAATGAAATGCGCCCGTGGCTTCCGGCATGGGCTGCACAGTTGTCTCAGAATCTTTCATTACCGTGCCTTTTGTGAAAACGGAGTGCAGCTTGCATAGTGGAGTGTCAGTTTGAAGTCTTGTTTGAAGTTTTCGTAGAAAGACTTCGTTTGAAGTCCATCAACAAAGCCCCTTATATAAAAACGATAGCATCATTCCAAGACCGGAATTGCTCAGTTTGCTTGAGCAATTTGGCCACGAAATGCGTTTGTGCTCAAAATGTGCCGGATTGGTCAGGCACAAAGGTATTCAAGGGCTCATTTAACCGCACTTTATAGCATTAAACGTGCCAATGTTGCTACTAAGAATTTTTCTAAATTGCTAAACCGAAAATTGGGATTGAGTCAGTCGCTGATTTAAAGATAATCGGGTAAGCTGCTGCAAGCGCGGCAAGATTTCAATTTGTCCGGGACTTTGTTGCTTTAAAGGCAGCATATCCGATGCTTCTGGAAGGGCATTGATGTTTGGCCGCACGATGAAAGCCCTATTTTTTCAAATATATGTGAAATATAAAAGCGCTATCGTAAGATTATCTCAAACTGCCTGCACAGGATACTTATTTTCAGGCGTCACAAAATGGTTTTGGAGTGCCACTAATGATCAAAATAGCAGTTGTTTCCTACAACAATGAAGCACCCGCCACATCGATTTTTGCAGTATTTGGTACCGAACAAGAAACAATAGGGCGCAATGAAGAAAATTTTCTGAATTTGCCTGATCCAAGACACTTTGTTTCCCGCACCCAGGCCAAGGTATGGAGTACCGGCGGCAAACATTTTCTTCATAACCTTAGCCTGGCGAATCCGGTTTTGGTTAACGGCAAGGAAATCCAGGCCGAATCCGACCATGAAATTCATGACGGCGACGAGATACAGGTGGGCCTGTATGTGTTGCTTGCTGAATCAATTGGCGAGGCACTGGAAGACGGTGCAGTTTCTTCCTTGCCAGCAGTTGCTGCGGACCTTGAGAAACAGAGTGATACGGCAGTTGCTGTCAACCCTGTACCCGAGGCGAAAGCAGATGCCGGGGAGCTGAAGGCAAATATCTCGTCGCCAGCCCGTACCTCGTCCGGGAAATTGTTGCCTGATGTGCCGTTGCCGCAGTTTTTGCAGCGTGCCCCTGATGTAGCAGACACAGTGGCTCCCGGCGCACCGGTTGTCAGTGAATCACCTACGGCAACGGCGGTCAGCGAATCGCCTGCACCAGTGGCGACACCAGCCAAAGCCCAGGCAACTACCCGAACCGAAAACAGCAAGCCGCCAGCCAGCAATGCCGAGCTGATGCAGGCATTTCTGAATGGGGCCGATCTGGCTGATCTGAGCATTTCCTCGGGCCTGACGGTAGAGCTGATGGAAACCCTGGGTAAGCTAATGGCCAGTTCGGTTCAGGGGGTGATGGAAGAGCTGTCCCAGCGCGCTTTACTGAAGCGAGAAGTGAAAGCAGAAGTAACGATGGTTGTCTTAAGGGAAAATAATCCTTTAAAATTTTTCCCTGACAGTAAAACAGTACTGACACAGATGTTGCGCAAGAAGATGCCTGGCTTCATGGCACCGGCCGAAGCCATGGAAGATGCATTTTTTGATATACGTGCACATCAGATGGGGGTAGCTGCCGGTACCCGTGCGGTGATGGAGTCAGTGCTTGAAGCTTTGCAACCCTCCAGTGTGGAACAGAATTTGAGCGCACCAGGTTTGCTGGAGCAAGCCATGCCAGCACGTCGCAAGGCTGCATTGTGGGATCAATTCAATGTTTTGTTTGAAACCATCTATGCGGGCAGGAAAGATGAGTTTCAGGCACTGTTTGGCAAAGAATTTTTAACGGCATACCAGAAGGAAGTTGAACGAGCGGAAGCCAGTCATCAGGCTTTTTAAGTAAGTACACACTACACAACCATGCCCATGCATCTGGACACAGCGCAGATCACTGCGATAGGCGATAGAAAGATTAATCAGGATGCGCTGGCTTGCGCCTTGGAAGACGACATAGTCTGCTTTGTCATGGCGGACGGCACAGGTGGGCATGCTGGCGGTGAGCTGGCGGCCCAACTGGCAACCGATGCCATCATAGAGAAATTTCTCCAGGACGCTTCTTTCAGCCCTCATGCTTTGCGCTCTTACCTGGACTGGGCCACCGTGAAAGTGGCGCAGGGCAAGCAGGAGCATGTCAATCAGCGACAGATGAGCACTACCATCGCCGCGATATTGATAGATCAGACCAATCGCTGCGCCTTGTGGGCTCATATGGGCGACACCCGTATCTATCAGTTTCGCAATAGCAGAATCAAAACAGTCTCCAAAGACCATAGCCAGGCACAGATGATGGTGGATGCCGGCTTTGCCGACTATGGGCAGATACGTCGCCATCCCAGGCGCAACGTGCTGTTCGCCGCGATCGGGGCGGAAGGTGGTTTTGCCGCTGAAGTGACCGCTGAAGTCGCGGATTTACAGCATGGTGATGCCTTTTTGCTATGTACTGACGGTTTCTGGGAATGGGTTTTTGAGCACGAAATGGAATATTGTCTTGCTGCATCAAAGACGAGTGATGAGTGGTTAAGTAAAATGAATGCTATTGCAGAAAAAAATATTAATACGTCAAAAGCTATTAACAGGGATAATTTCTCGGCTTTTGCCATTTGCTTACATGACAATCCAGTGGGAAAATGATAACCGGGGTCAAGGTGCAGTATGCAGGTCTGTTCCTGCTGTGGCCCGCCAGGATATCCGTGTCAGTAGTGTATGACCGGAATTTGAACAATAGCAGCGCCTATCAACATTACCTCTCCGAGTAAGCCTTGAACACAGAAAACGTACTCGCTAACGAAGCACCAGTGGCATTGCATGCCGGTACCGAGAATTGCCTCGTTGCCGGCACGCGGCTGAATGACTTTGAAATTACCGGGGTATTGGGTGAGGGCGGCTTTGGAATCGTGTATCTGGCGTTTGATCATTCCCTGCAACGCACGGTTGCCATCAAGGAATACATGCCCGGTGCCCTGGCTGGACGGGCGGCGGATACCAGTGTGGTGGTCAGGTCTGAACGTCACAAATCCACTTTTGATGCAGGGTTGAAGAGTTTTATCAATGAAGCCCGCTTGCTGGCGCAATTTGATCATCCCTCTCTGGTCAAGGTCTACCGCTTCTGGGAAGAAAATAAAACTGCTTACATGGTCATGCGTTATTACGATGGCCATACCTTGAAGGATATTGTCAATAAACGCCCGCAGCTGGTGACGGAAGCCTGGCTGCGCTTTATTTTCAAGCAAATACTGGAAGCACTCGATACCCTGTACAAATCCAAAATTCTGCACAGGGATATTTCACCAGACAATATTATCGTGCAAAAGAATGGCGTTGCCGTTCTGCTGGATTTTGGTTCTGCCCGCCAGATCATCGGCGACATGACCCATGGTATGACCGTGATACTGAAACCTGGCTATGCGCCGGTGGAACAGTATTCAGATGAAACCGATATGCCTCAGGGCGCATTTACCGATATCTATGCGCTGGCAGCCGTGATGTATTTCGCCATCATGAAAACGCCGCCACCGATGTCGGTAGCACGCGTAGTCAAAGATTCACTGGTGCCGCTGCAAGATGGCGAACGCCCTGGATTCAGCACAAAATTCCTGAAAGCTGTCGATCAGGCTCTTGCCATACAACCGCAAGACAGACCGCAATCGATAGATGAATTCCGCATACTGCTAGGTATCAGCGCTTTTACTTCTACCCGCAAATCACGCAAAAGCAAGCCTGAACATGGTGGCGATATGCCAGCATCTGCTGCTGGCACATCTTCTGAAAAAGTGGTAACGCTAGGCAAGTCCAGGACGGCTGGCAAATCAGCCGCCACGGATGAGGTAACCGAAGCCGGGGTGATGACCCAGGTGAAATCCCACACCAAACTGCTGCTGGCTGGTGGTGTTGTCGTCGCGCTGCTGATTGCAGTGCTGACTGTCACCTTGCGTAGTGGCCCGGCACCACAGGCAGTGCCTGCGCTTGCCAGCAAAACCGCGACGCCACCGGCTACAGCCAAAAAGGATGAAGCAACAGCTCTTGCAACGCCTGCTTCATTTGCAGCCGCTGCACTACCGACTGTTGCTGCGCCAGCGGCAACCAGCGTGGCAGCGGCCAGCCCCGCACCTTTGTCTGCCCGGGAAGTACAGGAAAAGCAGGCATGGGACAAGTTGAAAGACGATGCCAATGCCACGCCTGAAGCGATCAATGCATTTTTGCAGCAATTCCCGAATGGCAAATTGACGGAAACAGCGCAATTGCGTTTGAAGGAAGCCAATAAGGCGGCAGCAGCCAAGGCCGCCAGCACGCAGGAAAAAGCAGCTGGCAAACTGACAGTCAAACTGGCTATCAGACCATGGGGCACGGTATTTGTCGATGGCATACAGCAAGGTGCCAGCCCACCTTTGAAGCAATTGAGTTTAACTGCTGGCAAGCATAAGATCAGAGTGACGAACCCGGGCTTTCCTGATCTGGTTACCGAGATCGACGGCAGCAAGACAAATTCGGCTGCCATCGAACATGAGTTCAACAGTAAATAAATCCGGATAAAGATGAAGAAATTAATTCAACAGGTGTATATGACTGGCCTGGTGCTGGCATGTACGGCATTGCTGGGATGCGAAACTGCACCCAAGCAGGCACCAGCGCCCAAGCCTGCGGTCAAGCAAAAAGAAACGACAGTCACCCCGCCACCACCGCAGGCAGAAACGGCACCTGCACCGCCACCGTTGGCAGCGGATCTCCAGGCGATGAAGGATGGCCTGGCCCTGTATGACGCCGGTGATTACAACGGCGCCATCAAAAGACTGGGATCACCGGATATCTGGAACGGGCATAACAAGGATTTGCAAGTGAATGCGCTGAAGATCATGGCATTCAGTTATTGCGTCACTTCCAGAGCGCAATTGTGCCGCCAGCAGTTTGATCGCGCGCTGAAGCTGGACCCGACTTTTAATCTGTCACCTGGCGAAATCGGTCACCCTATCTGGGGCCCGGTATTTCTGAAATCCAAGAACGCCATCAAGAAGAAGTAATCTTCCAGGCAGACGGTTTGAGTTGAAGACTTGCCTTGTATTGTTTCAAGCGGTCTGCCAGTTTCCCTCAGTTTTCAATGATCGCCAAATGGCGCATCGACGGCATGACTTTGCCCTGTAAACCAGCGCGGTCCCTGTTCCGTGATGTAGAAATGATCTTCCAGCCGGATGCCAAATTCCTCCTCTATGCAGATCATGGGTTCATTGCTGAAGCACATGCCGGCAGCCAGCGGGCGCTGATTGCCTTTGACCAGGTAAGTCCATTCATGGATATCCAGACCGATGCCGTGGCCAGTGCGATGCGGCAGGCCGGGTAACTGGTAATCGGGGCCAAAACCGGCATTGGCTAATACCTTTCTGGCGGCGGCATCCACCTGCTCACAGGGCACGCCGGTCTGGGCGGCATCAAACGCAGCTGCCTGCGCGGTTTTTTCCAGTTCCCAGATATCTCGCTGGCGCTGGCTGGGTTTGCCAAACACATAGCTGCGGGTTATGTCGGAGTTGTAGGCATGCAGTTTGCAGCCGGTGTCGATCAATACCATGTCGCCTTCGCGCAGGAATTGTTCGCCATCCGGGCCATGCGGCATGGCCGTAGCGGCACCAAAGCTGACGATGCAAAAAGTCGATGCACTGCCACCGTAGGCCCGGTGGGCCTGGTCGATGAAGTGCGCGACTTCAAAAGAAGAAATGCCTTCATGCAAAATTCGGGCGGCCTTTTTTTGCACTTCCAGCGTGATATTTTTTACCGCCTGCATGATGGCCAGCTCCGCCGCCGATTTGTGCATGCGGCATTCTGCCGTGATCGTGCTGGCGTTGATGATGCGCGCCAAAGGCAGTGCATTGCGCAAGCCATCGAAGACAAAGAAGGGCGCTGCCTCATCCAGGGCGACGACATCGCTTTTGCAATGCAGGTCTTGCAGGCAGGTTTTAATCAGCAGACAGGGATCTTCTTCTTCCTGCCACAAACGGATATCGGCACTGGCACCCAGGGTTTCGCGTAGTTTGGATTCTTCAAAGCCGGGACAGACGTAGATCAGCCTGGCGTCTGGCGTCAGGATGGCGGCAGTCAGGCGTTCGCTGGGATACCAGCGCAGGCCGGTAAAATAATACAGGCTGCTACCTGCTGGCAGGATCAGCGCATCAACTGCATTGTCCTGCATCAGCCGGGCAGCTTTTTCCACGCGTGCACGGCGCTCTGCCGCGCTGATGGGCTGCACGCTGCTGGTGTCAGCCTGTATGTCTGCCAATTCTTTGGTGGCTGTCGAGCCGCCGATGCCTGATGTCATACTCACACTCCGTAGTAGCCAAAACGAGCGGACTTTTACAGTCCCTTAGCGGCAAGAGCTTAGTATAAATGGCGGCACGGGTCTTGCTGATTTACCCGTGCAGGCATGACGAAATTGGCATAGCAAGCCAGGATATCTAGAACTCATCCCTACTTATAAAAGAATCCATTAGTAATTGGCTGCCTTGGCTTTTCTTGGCGTGGGTACAAAGTCAAACTGCCATTTCACTAACGGCGTCTGGTCACTTACTTTGATGGTCTGCACCAGTGGCTGTTTGACGCTACCCATATTCGGATGCCAGGCCCTGATTTCGTAATTGCCATCCGGCAGTTGATCCAGGGTGGTGGTGCCGGCCTGTTCAGTCTTGGCGAAGTAGGGGGTATCTACCGCCAGCACATAGGCGCGCATCCAGTTATGCAGCAGGCAGTAGACAATCACGATGCCAGGTTTATCGAACATCACCGGAGGCGGTACTACACCGCGTTCATAGGTCTTGATTTCAAATTCCTTGGCGGCAGAGAAAGACTTCACATGATGTTCCATCTTGTCGTAGTTGGGAAATTTGACTTGCGTACCGACCCTGATCACTGTCACATACGGCGAAAACTGCATATCGCTTTGTGAAATCGTGGCTGTTTCGGCTTTGCCTGCTGGCGGCAGGGGTGTTCCTATGGGCGTGGCATATACGACCACGTCCGCCATGGCTGCGCCATTCTTGTCCACCGCCTGCACACTCACTTTGGCGGCCAATGCCAGGGAAGGCAAACCAGTGGCCAGCATGCAGGCCAGCATCAGTGGTCCGAGCTTACGCGCAGAGATGGATGACAACAAGTTTTTCATCGTGATTTTCTGTCCTGATAAATGCGTCATCTTATTTGGTGACGATAGCGCGTTGCATAGGAGCCAGTTTGGCGATCAGCCGGTTCTGGACGGAAGACGGAACATTGTGTTTTTCCATGGCGACCTGCAAATCTTCGGCCAGTGCATTGAAATGGGCATTGGTAACCTGCATGTCCTTGTGCGATTCTGCCATGCTGCGGCCACTGTACTTGCAAGGGCCACCGCTCAATTCGCAAAATTGTTCGGTGAGCAATTGTGCCAGTCTTTCGGTATCGGTGTCTTTGAACGCCTTGTTGATACGTGGATCTTCCAGCACGATGGCGACGAAGGAATTGACGAAGGTATTGATGCCTTGTTTGGCGCCCAGGCTTTGATACAGTTCATCGCTGGTGGATGGGCTTTGGGCATGCACAGACAGGCTTGTTAGCAGGAACAAGCCACATACGGCTTTGCTGAAACGGGAGATGGAAATCATGGTATTCGCTTTCTATGGTTTTTTAGTGGATATCTGCAAGTGTCGTGTCCAGAAAACAGGCGCTTAAAATCCGGCCTGTACTGACAGATACCAGCCACGCTGATTTTTTGGATTGAACACCGTGATGTCACCCAGCGTCGCATAGGCAGCGGTTACCGATACATTCTTGGTCGGGAACCAGGCTACAAAGACATCGTAATAATCTTTTTCATTGTCCACGCCCAGATTGCGCGGTTTCATGCGGTATTCGGCACCGACGGCCAGTTTGCGGTTGATGAGGTAGGCGACCGAAGTTTCCAGTTTGGCCTGATAACTATCTTTCTTGTCACCGCCAAAACCCAGTATGCCCATTTGATTGGCCTTGGTCATGCGCACTGTGCCATTCAGCAGCAGGCTTTGTTCCAGCAATATCTTGGTGGCTGATACATAGTAATCAACACCACGGTCATCCTTGGCACCCAGTTGTTTGACATTGGTCACACCCAGCGCGCCCAGGCCGCCTATACCCTTGTTGCGTTTGGCCATGGCACCGACGGCGATTTGTGGCATCCAGCTATCCTGGTCATACACGGCATCACCGGCAACCTTGACCTTGATACCGAAAATATCCTGTTTGATATTGAGTGCATTCAGTGGTGCCAGGCTACCGGTAAATTCCTGAGTCGCCAGGGATAATTCCACACGGTCAGCAATACCGACGGCAACACCGTAGGTTTTCAGGCTGTAATCCTGGGTATTCACCTGGGTAAGATGAGCATTCGCACCATAACTGTCGCGCGTACCATAGCCAGTGATCAATGCCCACGGGGTCAGACCGCCACCACCAGCACCTTCAAGCTGGCTGACGCCACCGGTGGCTGTCAGCTTGCCCATATCGGGTTTCAGCATGTCTTGCGCCAGGCCGGTTTGCGACCATGTGGTGCAACTGCCGAACAGGACAGTCGCCAGGATTTTTCTGGTAGTTTGCATCATGTTTCCTCTGTGTTATTTCGTTATCAACTGCTACAAGCTGCTTTTTCACCTGGAATAATCCAGGCTCCTGCTGTTTGTACGTTGTAAATCGAAAATCGGATTCAGATCAGATGCAAAATATCTAGAACTCATTTCATCAATAGGGGTGAGATGCGTTTGCCTCATAACGTGGGCTGGCAATGGTAAAACTATGGACGAGGCAGTCAATAGCGGGTCTATTGACAACGAGTCGAATTGTTCACACCTTGCAGTCCAGCATACGTTATGAGGCAAACCCTTCGGGAGCTGGCCGCATTGACACTTCGCGGGCGCATTGCAGCGTGAGGTTGTTGCATCGCGCTTGCTAAGGCACCAGCCTTAGCTGCAAGTGTCACCCTTGACGCCTCGCACTGCATCCCGAATCGCCTTGCTCGCACTCATCCCTATTGATGAAATGAGTTCTAAAATTATTGTGGTTTGGGCTTGGGAAAGACGATGTCTTTTTTCATGGGGGATAGTTTGGCCATGAGCTTGTTTTGCGTGGAGGATGCAACAGCCAGTTTGTCCATGGCGATTTGCAAATCTTCGGCCAGCGCATAGAACTGGGCGGCATTGATGCCCAGGTTTTCATGCACCACTTTCATGTCGTCGCCTGTGTATTTGCAGGGGCCACCACTGATGACGCAAAATTGCTCTTTCAGTAACTGTGCCAGGCGCGGCATATTGGTTTCTTTGAATGATGCTTTGATGCGTTCATCCTGCATGACCACAACCAGCATTTCATCCACGATCTTGCTGATGCCGGGCTCATTGCCCAGTGCCTGAAACAGATTGCCTTGTGCGGCCTGCGCCATTGCCTGGCCGGTACATGCCACTATCAGACTGATGGCGGTTGCGATGTGACGTAATTTCATAGCTGTTTCCTGCATGCTTGCCACCCTGTTACCAATTAATTGCCGACCTGTAGCGACAGATACCATCCGCGCTGGGTTTTAGGATTGAAGATAGTGATATTCCCCAGATTGACATAGGCCAGGGTTAGCGAAAATTCTTTGGTCGGGAACCAGGCAATGAAAGCGTCATGATAGGCTTTTTCATTATCCACCCCAAGATTGCGTGGCTTGCTGCGATATTCGATGCCGCCCACCAGCTTGCGGTTGAACAGATAAGCCACAGATATTTCGGGCTGCAACTGGTACTGATTGCGTTTATCGCCACCAAAACCCAGCAAGCCCATCTGATTCGCCTTGGTCAGGCGCAGAGTGCCATTCACCAGCAGACTTTGATCCAGGTAGAGCTTGGTGGCCGATACATAATAATCGATGCCGTGGTCATCAATGGCACCCAATTGTTTGACGTTGGTGACGCCCAGTGCTTCCAGTCCTTTGACAGCATGGTCGCGTTTGAACATGACGCCGACGGCGACTTGCGGTTGCCAGGTATCCTGACCACTGACCAGATCACCGGCAAGCTTGAGTTTGATACCCAGCGTATCCTGGTTCAGTTCCAGTTTGTCCAGCGGTGCCTGGCTGCCGGTGAATTGTTGGGTGGATAATGACATTTCCAGACGGTCGGCAATTCCGACGGCAATACCGGCAGTCCGCAAGCGGTAATCCTGGGTACTGATCTGGGTAATATGGGCATTGACACCATAGCTGTCTTCACTACCGTACCCGGTAATGGTGGCCCAGGGAGCCAGACCGCCGCCGCCTGCACCTTCGACCTGCTTGACGCCACCAGTCGCCAGCAAGCGACCTTTGTCTGGTAAGGGCAGGTCTCGTGCGGACACGTGAGCAGCGGTCAGCAGCATGGATGCTGCCATCAGTCCAGGAGCAAAATGCAGGGGGGTGGGTTTGTTCAACATGGCATATCAAGAGCGCGTCGTGTGTCTTCAGTTTAAACCAGAGAAAACTTCTGTCGCGTCAAGTATCAAAGGGACGTTGGCGGCAGGAATTTATTGCCAGCATACAACAGAATAAACCACGAACAGGTGCAAGTATCAACGTTTAACAAACAGAGTACTTGCGTTACCGCTGGCTTCACGTCCCGGCGTTTTCATTTTTGCATGTGCCCTGGATTGTCCCTGGATGGCAAGTTGTTGCAGGTCTGCCTGTTCCTGGGCACCAGGCAACATGGCCAGTTGGGAGAATAAATTCTGTGCCAGGTGATAATCACGGCGGTCAAGGGCGATATCGGCCAGTACGCTGATGGTCAGGGCATAGTTGCGAGAACTGGTCAGCGTGGCCAGTTGTTCCAGCGATTCGTGCAGCATCTGTTCGGCTGCATCAAGCGACCCCATTTTGCGCAGGGTATCACCGATCTGCATCAGGCAATTACCTATATTGGGGGACCAGCCAGCAGGTCTTGCCAGTTTCAAGGCCTTTTGTTGCCATTCAAGAGCTGCTGCATAATTATTCATTTTGCTATAGGTATAGCCTATATTTGCCGCAGTCAGGATGCCACGGCGGATTTGTCCGGATTGCAGGCATAGCCGGTATGCCTTGTCCAGAAATACGATGGAATCATCAAACTGCTCATTCAGGCCCGCATATAAACCCAGGAAATCATTCATCAGTGCGCCCAGTGCCGGATGTACATCCCTGGGAGCGTTTCTGGCATCAAAATGACGGTCAAAATAGGATTTTGCCAGTTTGCAGTCTCGCAAGACGGCGATGCGTGCCAGGGCAGCAGCTGTACATTGACGGCGCAGCACATCATCAACCTTGCTGGCTTCGTCTATGGAGATGGCCATTTCAATGTCGCACTCCACATGCTTGCCCTGGTCAGAAAAAATGAAGCCCAGCAAACGATGGGCGTCACTCAGACAGACAGCATCCAGGTGTACTTCTGGATGCCTGAGTATGGCTTGGACAATGCTGGCAGCTACATCCAGATCGGCGTGTAGCCAGCGTTCTTCTGCGCGTATCAATTGCAGGCGCAGATACACCAGTGCCTTGTCGGCTTCGGAGCGACTGGATTTGTTGAGCAATATGCCTATCTGATCACACAAGCTGAGAGCCTGGCGGCTATCGCGCTGGCGCAGGCCCCACGCCAGCGTCAGCATATCGTCCAGTTGTTCTTGCGCCACCATTTCGGCCAAACGCTGCTCTAACTGTTTAACTTCGCTATCGGTGGCGTATAAGTCCATAGTATGCTGCAAGCCCTGAGAGATTTCCTCTCTTGGGAAGCGATTCAATTGTTAAAATAAATGAATGAAAAAGTGAGCACTGAAGTCAATCTTGTCTCGCGAACTACCACAATACGCAAGATTTAATTCCCGTGCCGTCGCAGAAGTTGGTTTTAACAATTTTTAACGGTATATACTGAAAAGCTTGATTTTTTGAGCCCCGAAAATCGAAATCGAGGCGGTATCCTGATTTTGTTGCAGTGTTGCGCATTTCCTTCATTCTTTCCTGAACTTGATATTGTCGTTTTTGAGCCCGAGTATGAGTCGTTCGTCGTTGCGTCGTGAATTGGTGATCCCGATTACCGTACTGGTGATCGGTGTGTCCGCTGCCATAGGTTGGGTCTCGATGAAGGCCGGGACGGATGCCGTGTATACATTAACGCAGCGTATTCTGGTCGACATGGTAAACCGTATCAATCATGCGACGGAAAAGCATCTCGATGGCGCTCTCATAGCGCTTGAATCGGTAGCACCAAGCGCCGGCAATGTACCCAGGGAACAGGCTTTCTCCACTGACATGAGATTGCTGGAAGAAAAATTCTGGGCCGCCAGTGGCCTGTTCATGGATGTCAATAATTATGTCTATTTTGGCGGCAGTGACGGACGCTTTGTCGGCGTCTACCGTATCTCTAACGGCATGGTGCAATTGTTCTGGCGCGAGCCGGAATGGAACAAGCGTCTTGTCTACCGGGTCGGACATGTCGGTGACCGTGCCGAATTATTGCGTAGTGATGCATTCGATCCGCGATTGAGACCCTGGTACCAGACTGCCAGGGGATCAGAAAAGCCGGTCTGGTCAAAAATCTATAATAATTTTTCTTTCCATTACCCCACCATCACCCTGGCCAAGGCGGTCTATCAAAAGAATCATGAATTTGCCGGTGTGGTGGCGACTGATCTCACGCTCAAGGAGCTATCCAACTTTTTGCGCAAGCTGGAAATCAGCAAGAACAGTGTTGCCTATATCGTCGATGCAGATGGTTATATCGTCGCCACTTCAGGCCAGGAAATACCGGAAAGAACGGTGAATGGTACGCCGGAACGCATGCGTGCCATCGACATGAAAACACCTCTCATCAACCAGACATTCCAAAAGCTGGGGAATACGACTGCGTTGACAGCGGGCACGCAGTCCATGGAACTCGGCATAGGTACGGTGGATGTGGCAGTTTCGCCGCTGGGTAACCGTCAGGGCTTGAACTGGCAGACGGTGGTGGCGGTGCCACGTTCGGATTTCATGAGCAGCATCAACCAGGGTTTTTTGCAAAGCATGGTGATTGCTTTTGCCTGCATCATCTTTGCATTAACCATCGGTCTGACAATCGTCGAACGCGTGGTCAGGGATATCCGCAAGCTGACTTCTGCCGCAGAAAAATTCGGCAATGGCGAACCCATGCCCAGCCTGCGCATTACCCGCACGGATGAAATCGGCAAGCTGGCACAAACCTTCACCGAGATGGAAAACAAGTTGCGCTTTGATAAGTTGACTCAGGTTGCTAATCGCGAATCGCTGTTTGCCCAGATCAATTATCTGCAAAAGCAGGCACTGGAGCAGCCGGGGAGAAGTGAAGGATTTACGCTGCTGTTTGTGGACCTCGATCGCTTCAAATCCATCAATGATAACCATGGACATGATGCCGGTGACAAGGCACTGGTGATTATTGCGGCACGTCTGCGTTCCGCCATACGCGATACGGATGAAGTCGCCAGGTATGGCGGCGATGAATTCGTGTTGCTGCTGAAAGACACCAGAAATTCCATCGACATCAACAATATGGTGGAAAAGATATGCAGTGTGGTTGAACAACCGATAGCGATTGACGATGTCATTGTCAGTGTCGGCGTTTCCATAGGCTGGGCCAGCTTTCCAGAGGACGGTGACGACTATGTGCGGCTGATCAAGATTGCCGATAGCCGTATGTACAATCGCAAGCGTGATCGCAAGTTAGCGCAGTCTGTACATTTGGTGTAAAGCCCGCTCACCATGAAGGTGCTCAGGCTGCCGGATTGTTTTGCTGCCATTTTTCCAGCCATGCCGGTAAATCAGTCGAGGGCATGGGTTTGCTGATGAAGTAACCCTGAGCCTGGTCGCAGCCTAGTTCTTTCAGCAGGGCCATGACTTCGGCGTTTTCTACACCTTCTGCGACGACGCGCAAGCCCATATTGTGGCCGAGATCAATGGTGGACTTGACGATTTTGGTGTCATCAATATCTTTTTCCATTTTCAGAACAAAAGACTTGTCGATCTTGAGTTCATCCACTGGCAAGCGTTTCAGATAGGCCAGCGAAGAGTAGCCGGTACCAAAGTCATCGATGGACAGATCCAGCCCCATAGCATGCAGGCGATCCAGCGTCTGAAAGGCACGGACAGGGTCATCCATGATGGCGCTTTCTGTAATTTCCAGACAAAAGGATGATGCGTCCACCTGGTGGTGTTGCAGGATCTGGGCAAACTTGATGGGCAGATCCTGATCCATCAAATCCCGGGTGGAAATATTCACCGAGATTTTCAAGTGCATGCCCTGCTTGTTCCATATACTGCATGCACGCGCCGCCTCATTCATGATCCAGTGCGTCAACTGACGGATGAATCCGGTTTGTTCGGCAAAAGGAATGAACTGGTCAGGGTAGATGAAACCGCGCTCAGGGTGTATCCAGCGTACCAGCGCTTCTACCGCGATGACCTGGCCCTTATCCAGCCCGACCTTGGGTTGCACGTACATGCGAAATGCCTGTTGTTCCAGCGCTGCCCGCAATTCACTGAGCAGCGACAGACTTTGCTGGCTGCCTTTGTCGATATCCGGTGAATAAATCACAGCACCACTATTGCCCATTTTGGCTGCATACATCGCCACTTCGACCCGACTGAGCAAGGTCTGGGTATCGCTGGCATGCTCAGGAAAACCGGCGATGCCTATGCCAGCACCCAGGTCAACGGTCTGATCTTCGATGGAAATCGGTTTTTCCAGTGAGCGCAAAATCCGGTCAGCCAGGCTTTGTGCCTCTTCTTTGGATGCATTTGGCAACAGGATAGCAAATTCATCACCACCGAGGCGGGCGGGCTTGGTGCCGCCGGTACCAAGCTCATCTGAGAGACGAATGGCGACCTGATTCAACAGAATATCGCCAAAGCGATGACCCATGACATCGTTCACATGCTTGAAGCGATCCAGATCCATCATCAGCACGTAACAGGATTTCTCATGCGCGCGGGCCATGGCGATGGCTTCTTCCAGCATGTCGGTGAACAGGGCACGGTTTGGCAGATTCGTCAGAGTATCCCAGTACGCCAGCCGGCTGATTTCCTTTTCGCGCTGGGCGATGCCGTCACGCATGGTGGTGAAAGTGCGTGCAAGATCGCCGATTTCATCTTTCTGTTTGACATGGATGGCAGCCGTATAGTCGCCTGCGCCCAGGCGTCTGGCGGTTTCAGCCAACTGCCGTACCGGGCCAGTAATGCGACGTGCGGTAATGGCACTGATGACACTGGCGACGACGGCACCGAAAACCGTCAGTATCAGCAGAGTCAGTTGTAGTTTCTGGTAAGGTGCAACCGCCTGACTGATGGATAGTTGCAGCACGGCGATGGTGCTGGCCTGTCCGTCCTGTGCCAGCTGGACGATGCGGGTACTATACTGGTCGTCATCGATCTGAATATTTGGCAGGTAGCTGATTTTTTTTTCTGGCTGCGGTATCAACTGCGCCAGCTCCGCCGCCTGTTGATCACTGAGTGTGGATACGTTTGATATCCAGCCATTTTTTCCTTCTGCATTTTTCTCGGTTGACAGCAGGCTGATCTGCATTAGCGACAGTTCATGCATGTCACTCACCAGGGTTTTACCAATGGGAATCGCCATCACGACCCAACTGATTGTTACTGGTGCTTCAATCGGCACTACTACCATTTGATAGGGCTTGCCATCGACGATGGCAGTACTGGCCGCACTGCCTGATTTTTCTGCTGTTTGTATCAGGGCAGCAACAGATTGCTGCAGGCTGTGACTGAGATCGTCACTGGCAGCCGAGCTGGAAGACGCCGTTATTTTTCTGTCCAGACCAACCAGCATGGTCAGGTCAGAGCCTATGCGTTTACCGTGATTCGACAGGGTGGAGACGATGGTTTCCGTGTCATGCGTGCCTATGGCTTCACGGAAGGCATATTCCTTGGCGAGGACGATGGCACCCTGTATCAGTTTTTGGGCATTTTGATCGAGCAGGCGCAACAGGATTTTTTCGTTGAGCTTCAGGCTTTCTTCTATCGCGTTGCGGGCATTACTGTCTATCGTATTGCGAATGACGAAAAAGCCGACCAGTTGCAAGGTCAGAAGCAGACCGATGAACAGGGTGACGACGCGGCTTTCCAGACTATGCAAACGCATGAATTATCCTCGATGTGCGTACGTAAACAATAGTGTTGTTGATGTTTGCCAATATGCAGTGGCTACATGTTCTGCGCCCGCCAGGGCTCGACAGGCAGCGCTAAACAAGAGATATGTCAACACGACCTGATTATCCCGCTTTGTAATTGAGTTTGACAATCACTGGCGTTGCGCTCCCGTCAACTTGCAGGCTCTGTTCCTGAATCGCAGCACCGGGGGCCTGTTTGGGATGCCATATTTTTAATACGTATTTACCCGATGGGATGGTGCTAAGGCGTGCCGCACCGCTGGCATCCGTTTTGGCAAAATAGGGCGTATCGACGACGTGGATATAGGCCACCATCTGGTCATGGATATTGCAGCCCACGACCACTGTGCCGGCCTTGTCAAATATGACAGGTGCAGCCGGCTTGCCTGAATACAGCTTGAGCTCAAAGGGCTTGGCCGGTGAAAACGAATAGGCATGGTGCCTGACCGTATCATTATTCGGGAAAGAGACCGAGGTGCCAGTTTGTACGACTGTCACCAGGGGCATGAACTTCTTGTCTTTTTGCTGGATTTCTGCCGTGGCTGATTTGGCAAGCTGCGGCCCGGTCGTCAATTCGGCGTACACGACGGCATCCAGCACGGGCTGTCCGCTGCTGTCGGTAACCTGGATAAGGGAAGCTGCTGCAGCTGAACCAGCCAGTAGTGTAGCCATGCCTCCCAGGCAGATCATTCTGGAGCAGAAAAAGAACGACGCTTTATCTCGCATGATATCTCGCATGATCTGCACCTTGTCAAAAAAATATGGTTGAAATGATGTCAGTGTATATTACTGTAGTTCTGCACTTTACATAATGCCTGCGCTGATTCGCCAGAGCCAGGCGCTGATCATTTTTATCTATGGCAAGATTGTTTGCAGATAATCAGGTGACGGTGTGCCTTGACTTGTTATACTATTGTAAAACGGCAATGTGTCTATGGCCGGTACTGACTTCGTACGTAGAACGCATCTCACACCTATTTATGAAATGAGTTCTAGTGTTAATGCTGTAAGGTGCAGGAATACGGGGCATGGAATCAATCATTAAACATCTGGTAGAAATTACCGGACATCGCGATCATGACTTACTGAATATTTCAGTGATTACGGCTTTGCGTCAATTGACCAATGCAGAGTCGGCACGTGTATTGGATGTCGTTTCCGTTGGCCAGCAAGTCTTTATCAAACCCCAGATTACCATCCACGAAGGTTCAGTGGCCATGGCCGATGAGTCACACACGTCGCCAACTGCGAACGATTCGATAGAGCATTATCCCCAGTTAAAAGAAGGTATTGCCCGGCAACAGCCTGTCATTGAACATCTGATTGAGGGCGGCAGGATAGTCTGGCTGCCGATCTGGATTAACGACAAGCTACAGACCTGCCTGGAAATCTACAAACCGGCTAACTACACGGCAAATGCCATGGAAGTGGTCAATGGAATGCTGATTGTTTACAGAAACTTCCAGAACCTGCTTGATTACAGTGAACGTGATTCGCTGACTGGTTTGTTGAACCGCAAGACCTTCGACGATAATTTTTCCAAGGTATTGCGCAATAGTGCACTGCAACAGCAAGCCAGCTCGGAAGCCGAACGCGAAGAAGAAGAGCGCCGCCGGCGTGAACCAGAACGCCAGCACTGGCTTGCAGTGCTAGATATTGATCATTTCAAGCGCGTCAATGATCAGTTCGGTCATCTGTATGGCGATGAAGTCCTGATCCTGATTGCCAATTTATTGCGTAGTTCTTTCCGTCCCTCAGATCGCCTGTTCCGTTTTGGTGGTGAGGAATTTGTGATTTTATTGCGTTCGACATCGCAAGAAGATGCACAGATGATCTTTGATCGTTTCCGCCAGAATGTGGAGCTGCATCATTTCCCGCAGGTGGGCACCGTAACCATCAGCATAGGTTATGCACGTATAGACCCGTTTGAGCCTGCTGTTGCTATCGTCGGTCGCGCCGACCAGGCCCTGTATTTTGCCAAGACCAATGGCCGCAACCGCACCTGTTATTACGATGCACTGGTCACCAGCGGCGATTTGCAGACTGAAGTTTCCAACGATACCGCAGAATTTTTCTAAGAACCTGTTTGTACAGCAGTATTAGCTGACAACCTGCTCGGTGCTTTTCTTGTGCGCGCTGGTCAGTACGATGACACTGCCAAGAATGATGCTCATCGCCAGCATTGCCCGCATGGACAGATGTTCTCCGCCAAACGCCACACCCAGAGCGACCGCAATGACAGGGTTGACATAGGCATAGCTGGCGGCCAGCCCGGCAGGGACCTTGGACAACAGATACATATACGCCGTAAATGCCAGCAATGAACCTGCAACGACCAGATACGCCCAGGCCGCTACCGCATTGAAGGTGATTTCGCCAGTCAGTTGCTCACCGCGAAACAGACTGACCAGGAACAGGAACAGACCGCCCACCAGCATTTCACTGGCAAAGCCCATACCGCCAGCAGCCATCTTGAGTTTCTTTTGCGACAGGATGGAACCTATATCCCAGCACAGTATGGCTCCCAGCAAAAACAGTATGCCCAGCGGTTTGGCGGAAAACTGACCGTCCGAAGCCAGCAGCATGGCGCCGATAAAGCCGCAGACTATGCCCAGCCATTCGCGCCTTTTTGGCCAGTCACCGAACAGGCCAGACAGGCCGGACAGTATCATTGGTGAGCAGGCGATGAACACAGCAGTCAGACCCGATGAGACATATTGCTGCGCCACAGCAGTCAGGCCAGTACCGCCACCCAGCATCAGGATGCCGACAATGCCCCCGTCCCGCCATTCACGCAAGGTTGGGTTGGGCGCACCACGCCATTTTTGCCAAATATATAATATCGCACCGGCTACCAGAAAGCGCGTGCCTATCATCATGAAGGGCGGGAAGGCTGTCAGTGCAACCTGAATGGCGAAATAAGTGGAGCCCCAAACGATATAGACGGTAAGCAGGGCAAACAGGACTTGGCGGGGCAGGTGGCGCATGAATTTTTCTTGTGCAATCAATTATCGACTGTCAGTGTATGTCAGTGAGATGTGATTTTGAATGGATAAACAAAGGTAAATCAGGTACATTTCTTTTGATCTCACAGAAAAAAGAGGTTTTTCCCATGAAGTTAGAACTAGACGTAATGGATGGCAAGATCCTTGAGATTTTGCAGGCGGATGCCAGGGTTACGCTGGCCGAAATCGGCCGTCGCATCCATTTAAGTCAGCCCGCCGTGGCTGAAAGGGTCAAGCGTATGGAGGCGGCGAATGTCATCACTGGCTATCACACCCGTGTCAATCCTGAAGCCCTGGGTTACGGGATTACTGCCTTTGTCCGCATAGCCAGCCGCGCGACCGATACGCCGGTACTGAAAATTGCCGAGCAAGTGCCAGAAGTCATTGAATGCCACGCGATTACCGGCGAAGATTGCGTCATCGTGAAAGTGGTTGCCCCGTCGGTACGTGAACTGGAACGTGTGATCACCAGTCTGGCGCGTTGTGGTGTGACATCGACTTCGCTGATCCTGTCGTCATCGATAGAACGCAGGGCGATCAAGCCTGTTGAATAGAAAAAGGGAACTGCGGGAAAATGGAACTGCGCCAATTACGCTATTTTGTTGCCATCGTCGATCATGGTTCACTGTCACGCGCTGCACGTGTACTGCATATCGTGCAGCCAGCCCTGACCCAGCAATTGCAGCAACTGGAAGAAGAATTGGGGGCCATGCTCTTGCACCGCTCCGCCCAGGGCATGCAGGCCACCGATGCTGGCAAGGTATTTTACGAACATGCGCAGGCGATATTGAAACAGGTCAGCGACGCCAGGTCAGCGGTGGCACAGTCCACCGACAAACCGCGTGGCACGGTGGCTTTGGGTATACCACAAAGCGCTTCGGGGGCACTGGCGTTTCCGCTGCTGAAGGCGGTGCGGGCAGCTTACCCGGATATCGTGTTTCAACTGACAGAAGAACTGACCGGCAACCTGACCGAGCAGTTGCGGTCGGGGCGGCTGAACCTGGCCATTCTGTTTGACGATGGGCAATTGGGCGGCTTTGCCACCAAACCTCTGGTCGAAGAAGAGATGATGTATATCACCCGCAGTGATTCGCAATTTGCCTGCAAGCGCAAATCTATCACCCTGGCGCAGGCCCTGAAGGCGACCCTGATACTGCCCAGTATCCAGCACGGAGTGCGGCCACGCATAGAGCAGGTGGTACGGCAACAGGGTAAAAGCATAGAACAGGTGATCGATATTACTTCCATCGCGATTTTGAAATCGGCTCTGCTGGCGGATATGGGGGCCACCATCTTGCCGGTTTCCCCCATGCTGGCAGAAATTGAAAGAGGCGAGATGCGCGCCTGCCCCATCAGTGACGTGCAGCTTTCACGTACGGTTACCTTGTGTGCATCCAAAAACATCCCGCTGACGAATGCCGCCATGGCGGTAGAAAAACTGGTGCTGGAATTGACCCGTGAATTAAGCCAGAGCGGCAAATGGCTGGGAACCAGAAACCTGGTGTCTGCCTGATATGCGCCATCAGCGATTCTGGAAGAAAATCAAACTGCCTCTGCTGGCCGGCTGGGTATTGTTCTGGTTATTGATGATAGCGGTAGCCGTGCAAGACCATTTGAAGGGTGGCGGCAAACATATCTGGGAACCGATCTTTTGGGAAAGCTCGTCGGCGCTCGTCGGCACCGCTTTGCTGCTGATACAAAGACGCAAGCTGACTGATAGCGTGTTGTTGCAGACGCCCGCGAAATGGTTTTGGCGACAGATTTTGCCGCTGCCGCTGATCAGCATTGCATTTGTCGTCCTCATTTACAGCCTGCGTCATCTGGTGTATGCCTTGCTAGGGCTGAGCTATAGCCATGCTGGCTGGGGCCAGGTGCTGGTGTATGAATGCAGCAAGATTTTCCTGTTCTTTGGCATATTCTATGTCGTCATCTTCGGCCTGCAAGCCTATGCATCGCTGCTGGAAGAAAAGGAAAATGCAGAAAAATCCCAGGCTCTGTTGCGAGAGGCACAGTTGCACAGGCTGACACAACAGATGCAGCCGCATTTTTTGTTCAATGTGCTCAATACCATTTCGTCCCTGATGTATACCGATGTCAAACTGGCCGATACCGCCTTGAGCCAGATTGCGGAACTCTTGCGTGCCAGCCTCGATCTGGGACAGCAGTCGGAAACCGAATTGCGGCATGAGCTTGAGTTATTACATGCCTATGCGCGGCTCATGAGTCTGCGTTTTATCGACAGGGTAGAACTCAGCTGGGACATTGCCGACGACGTGCAGACTTGCCGGGTGCCGGTGATGAGTCTGCAAACCCTGCTGGAAAATAGCTTCAAGCATACGGTGGAAAAGCGCACGCAACTGACGCGCATCCATATCAGCGCCCGTAGCGAGCAGGGACAACTGCTACTGTGTATCCAGGATGACGCCGGCTGCCTGACAGAAAAAGAAGATGGCAGCGGTGTCGGCATCAGCAATTTGCGTCAGCGCCTGCAAGTGCTGTATGCGGACAGGGCCAGCCTGACTTTAAGCGCCCTGATGCCCGCCGGTGTCATGACAGAGCTGCGCTTGCCAATCTGAGACTACTTTGAGCACAGAATAGGACACCATGAAAATTCTCATCGTTGATGACGAAGCCTATGCCAGGGACAAGCTCAGGCGTCTGGTGGCCGAGCATGTGGCCGATGTCAGCGTGACCGAAGCCAGGGATGGCAGGGAAGCCCTGGACAGTATTGCGAAGCATAAGCCCGAACTGGTTTTCCTCGACATACAGATGCCGGAGCTGGATGGCATCAGCGTTGCCAGTCAGTTGACAGCACCCGTGCCACTGATCGTGTTCGTGACGGCGTATGACCAGTTTGCCTTACAGGCTTTCGATACAAATGCCATCGATTATCTGCTCAAACCCTATGATGAAGCACGCTTCCTGCGCGCCATGCACAGGGTGGAAGAACGCCGATCAACGGCCAGAAAGACAGGCGCTGAGCAGCATTTGCTGTTGAGTGAAAAAGGCCGCGTCCTGGTCATTAAACTGGCTGACATTGTGCACGTGGAAGCGGCCGACAATTATGTGCTGATCTGTACTGCGCAAGAACAGCATATGATGCGCCAGACCTTGTCCGGCCTGCACGAACGTCTGGGAGGCAGCTTTGTGCGTTGCCATCGCCGTCATATCGTACGTGTGGACCAGATCATCCAGGTATTGCCCGCGCAAAAAGGGGATGCCGAATTATTGCTGCGCAATGGACTCAGCCTGCCCTGTAGCCGCCAGTACAGGGAGGATGTGGTCCAGCAACTCGGCAGCATTTGTTGACAGATATTCCTGCTTTTGTCCAGTTCGCCCCGGCTAGCATCCAGTTGGTCCCATTTTCCTCGCGCACGGGCGGGCCGCACTTTAATCTGGTTGTGTGTTCATAACGATGCCAATGCCACCATCATGCCGATCTCATCTACACCTGCTACCAGCTTGCCGTCACAACGCCTGTACTTTCTTGACTGGGTCCGTATCATTGCCTTCTTCCTGCTGATCCTGTATCACGTCGGCATGTATTACGTGGAATGGGGCTGGCATGTCAAAAGCCCGCATGCCAGCCCTACCATACAGCCGCTGATGATGCTGACCAGTCCATGGCGTCTGAGTCTGCTGTTTTTTATTTCCGGCGTGGCATCGGCATTCATGCTGGAGAAAATCCGGCCGGGACAATTCCTGCGCAGCCGCAGTATCCGCCTTTTGCTGCCTTTGATCTTTGGCATGCTGGTGGTGGTGCCTCCGCAAGCCTATCTGGAAGTGGTGGAAAAACTCGCCTATGCAGGTACTTATGGTGACTTCATGCAATTGTATGTGCATGGCTATCATGGTTTCAAGATAGAGGGCAAGACTCTGGACCTGCCAACATGGAACCACCTGTGGTTTGTTGCCTATCTGTGGGTCTACAGCGTCTTGCTGTGGCTATGGCTGGCGGTCAGACCTGCCTGGTTTCAGGCAGCCCGCACATGGCTGGAAAAACAGATGAAGGGCTGGCGCATACTGGTTTTTCCGATTGTGTATCTGGCGATAGTACGCATGGCCTTATTGAGTGCTTTTCCACCAAATAACGGTCTCGTTGCCGACTGGTATAACCATGCCTGCTATTTGTTTGTCTTTGTGTTTGGCGCATTGATCGCCAATTCCACCACATTCTGGCAAGAGCTGGCAGCCGTGCGCTGGCTGGCACTGAGACTGGTCGCAGGCAGCTGGGTCTTGCTTATCGTTTATTTTGATCTTGCCAGCGACGATATTCCCAAATGGCTGCTGATGGCACAGCGACTGGTATGGGTTTGCATGGCCTGGTCAGCGATCATCGCGGCATGTGCCTATGCGCGCCAGTACCTGAACTTTGACAGCCCGGCCCGGCGTTACCTGACACAGGCGGTGTTCCCCGTCTACATCCTGCATCAGACCTATATCGTCATCATGGCGCATAGTCTGAAGCCGCTTGCCTTGCCTGCACTGAGCGAAGGTATCCTGCTGGTCGCGATGACAGCAGCGACCTGCTTTATCAGCTACGAGATTGTGCGTCGCGTGTTTTTCTTGCGCCCCCTGTTTGGACTTGATATGGGTGCTGTTTACAAACCCAGATCACTCAGCCCGGGGTGATTGTCTGGCCGGCGTCCCTGTGACCAGTGAAACAGGCGCTGGTCTGCGTTGATGCGCACATCATTGATGCTTGCCAGGCGTCTGTGCATCAGGCCATTTTCAGTAAATTCCCAGTTTTCATTCCCATATGAACGGGTCCAGTTACCGTCATGGTCACAACTTTCATAGGCAAAGCGCACGGCGATACGGTTTTCGTGAAATGCCCATAATTCCTTGATCAGGCGGTATTCACGTTCTGCCGCCCATTTGCGTTGCAAAAACTCCCTGACTTCCTCGCGGCCTGTGGGGAATTCATGGCGATTGCGCCATATCGTATCCACTGTGTACGCCAGGACGACACGGTCTGGATCACGGCTGTTCCAGGCATCTTCTGCCAGACGTACTTTCTGTATGGCCGTTTCCAGTGTGAAGGGAGGGAAGGGTGGGCGTGCTTCTTCTTGTATGTTGTTCATCGGGTATTGATGTTGAAAGAACTGATTGAACCCTGCAATCTACGCAATATCGTTTGTAGACAGAATACGCATCACATACAATTGACTATTGTAAAAAATGGAATAATCACCGGATGCGTCTATGGATAAACTGCATTTGATGACGGTGTTCGTTGCCGTCGCAGAAGAAGAGGGCTTTGCGGCTGCTGCGCGTCGCCTGGCAATGTCGCCACCGGCAGTGACCCGTGCCATTGCCGCACTAGAAGCCAGGCTGGGTGTCAAACTGCTGAATCGCAGTACACGTTATGTCAGGGTAACGGAAGCAGGCCAACGCTATATGGATGACGCACGACGCATCATTGCCGAAGTCGATGCGGCAGATGAAGCCACGGCCGGTATCAATGCCGAACCTCGTGGTCATCTGACGGTGACGGCACCTGTGCTGTTTGGCAAAATGTTTGTGATGCCCGGCATCGTCGATTATCTGCAACGCTATCCGGCGATGGATGTGTCTGCCCTGTTTCTGGACCGAGTGGTGAATTTGCTGGAAGAGGGCGTGGATGTTGGCATACGCATAGGCGAATTACCCGATTCGAGCATGAAAGCCATACGTGTGGGACAGATACGGCGCGTCTTGTGTGCATCGCCAGCCTACCTTGCAAAGGCTGGCCAGCCGCAGCATCCCGATCAATTGCGTGACCACTGCATGATTGCTGCATCAAGTGTGACGCCCATGATTGAGTGGCGTTTCAGCCATCAGGGACAGAACATGGCATTCAAGTTCAAGCCACGCCTGACCGTTAGCAGCATTGATGCAGCGATAGAAGCCAGTCTGGCCGGACTGGGCATCAGTCGCCTGTTGTCATATCAGGTGAATGCCCTGTTCAACACCGGGCAGTTGATACGCCTGCTGCCTGACTACGAAACAGCGCCCCTGCCGGTACACGTGGTGCATAGGGAAAGCCGCTATGCATCCACCAGGGTCAGGAGCTTTGTTGATCTTATCGTGGCGCAGTTGCGGGAAAAAGTGGAGATACACTAATTTCAGTCATGCCGCGCGCGATGGAAATTTAATATACTGGTGATACTTTAATCATAGAAAAGAATCAAGTGGCAACCATCAAGGATGTAGCCCGCCTGGCGGGAGTAGGTCTGGGAACGGCTTCGCGTGTGGTGAGCGGCAAAGGTTCAGTCTCATTAAAGACACAGGAAAAAGTCAGGAAAGCCATCGCCGAACTGGATTTTCGTCCTTCGCATGCAGCGCGTTCCCTGTTGTCCGGTAATTCGCAAATGATAGGGGTGTATATCCCCGTACTCAAGGGCACTTTTTATATGCCCATCCTGCAGGCCATCGATACTGAACTGCGCGCTGCCGGTCTGCACATGGTGGTGGCTTTTGGTGTGAGTGGTGTTGACGAGCACCGTCAGGGCGTCGAAGGCATACAGTTTTTGATGGAGCGCGGATGCGATGGCCTGATCGTCATGAGCAATGTCTTGAATGACGATGATTTTTCCACGCTGGGCCCCAAGCAGGCACAACTGGTGATGCTGAATCACCATTCGGAACAATTTGCCGCACAGTGTTTTATTGCAGATCATGTGCTGGGTGGCGTATTGGCAGCAAAGGCCTTGCTTGCGCACCAGCATAAAAAGATCGCTGTTATCGCTGGCCCCTCTGCGGTGGCAGACAATGTAGACCGCATCAATGGATTTTTGGGTGAGCTGGCTCGTGCCGGTATTGATACGGCAAACATGTGGATAGCGGAAAGCGATTTTTCACCGGAAGGTGGCTGGAATGCAGCCAGGGAACTGGTCAATTCCGGCTATTCGTTTACTGCCCTGTTCTGTGCCAATGATGAAATGGCGCTGGGTGCGCTTTCCTATTTCCAGCAGGCCGGTATTGCCGTGCCACGCGATGTATCGGTGATAGGCTATGACGACACCACGGGTGCCGCTTTTGCTGCGCCGCCACTGAGCTCTGTACGTATTCCCTGGCATGACGTCACACTGAATGCCCTGAATGAATTACTGAATCGCTGTTATGGATGGACGCGTCCGGTCAACCGCGACTTTCAGGTTTCCGTTACCTTGCGCGCATCCCTGGCCAAGCGCCGTAAAATTGCTTAAGGCTGCTTAAGGCTACTTAAGGCTTATGAACCGATGTCATGGTGCGTATTGACATCATGCGGCAGTAGTCAGGACATTCTCATTGACAAAAGAAACGCAAGCCAGCACTATCTTCTCAAACCAAAATGGGAAGCTTTCCAAAAATAAGGCATCGCTTAATAAACCATCGCTCCATCATCAATAAAGAGACAAGGCGCATCGACAGATGCGTTTAAAAAAAAGAGCACATCATGATGAAAATAATGACCCGTCGTTGTAGCCAAACCTGTACCCAAACCCGTACCCACGCCCGCATTCATAACTGTATCCGCGCCATTACACTGGGTTCTGCCCTGACGCTGGCATGCAGCGCAGGCAGTCTGAGTATGGCTGCGACTGAGCTGCCCCTACAAAACAGCCCTGCCAGCATGTCCGCCAGCAACCTGGCTGCCTGGCCAGCTATTCAGAGTGCCATCCGCAAAGACCCGGCGATGGAAGCGAAGATAGCAGCCATCGTCGCCGGCATGACTCTGGAACAAAAGATAGGACAGATGACGCAACCGGAAATCAAGTCGATTACACCGGACGACGTGCGTCAGTATTATCTTGGCTCAGTCCTCAATGGCGGCGGCAGTTGGCCCGACCGCAATAACAAGCACGGTACCGCGGCCGACTGGGTAGCCCTGGCTGATCAATACCATGCAGCATCCATGGCGACCGACATGACAGTCAGGATACCCGTCATCTGGGGTATCGATGCCATACATGGACATAGCAATGTGTACGGGGCCACCCTGTTCCCGCACAATATTGGTCTGGGGGCGGCGCATAATCCGCAACTGGCAGGGCAGATAGGTCGCGCCATGGGCAAGGCAGTCCGGGCCACCGGCATTGCCTGGGTGTTTGGCCCCACCCTGGCCGTGGTGCGCGATGACAGGTGGGGGCGCACTTATGAAAGTTTTTCTGAAGATGGCGCGCTGGTGCGCCAGTATGCGGGTGAATATGTCAAAGGTTTGCAGGGTGCTTTCAATGATGATGGTAATGTGGTGGCGACAGCCAAGCACTTCATGGGGGATGGCGGCACCGATCAGGGCAAGGACAGGGGCATCAACCTGTCGACCAATGCACAGATGCTCAATATCCATGCGCAGGGGTATATGACCGCGCTGGCAGCAGGAGCACAAACAGTGATGGCATCTTTCCACAGCTGGAACGACCAGGCAGCCGGTGCCAGCTACGGCAAGATACATGGCAGCAAGGCCCTGTTGACCGATGTGCTGAAAGAAAAAATGGGCTTTGACGGCTTTGTCATCAGCGACTGGGATGCCATAGGCGAAGTGCCCGGTTGCCGCACCGATAGCTGCCCGCAGGCCATCAATGCCGGTGTCGACATGATCATGGTGCCGGATGCCTGGAAGGCTTTTATTGCCAATACCATCGCCCAGGTCAGGGCGGGTGACATACCCATAGCCAGGATAGATGATGCGGTGACACGCATCATCCGCGTCAAATTGCGTGCCGGTTTGTTCGGCAAAAAACCGTCTGAAAATAGCTATGCCGGCAAACAGGATGCGCTGGAAGACCGGCCACTGGCACGACAGGCAGTGCGTGAATCCCTGGTCTTGCTGAAGAACGATGCCTCAGTATTGCCACTGGCCCGTAATGGGAAGAGTAACCGAAAAATTCTGGTCGTCGGTAAAACCGCCGACAATATTGGCAACCAGACTGGCGGCTGGTCGCTGACCTGGCAGGGTACAGACAATAGCAATGCAGACTTTCCGAATGCTGACTCGATATTGGCCTGCATCCGTGATGCGGTTGGCGCTGCCAATGTAGATTTCAGTATCGATGCCAGCGGTGTCGATGTCAGCCGCTATGATGCCGTGATTGCCGTCATTGGTGAAACACCGTATGCAGAAATGTTCGGTGATATCGGCCCTGCCGGCAGTCTGCGTCACAGCAGCCGTTTCCCTGAAGACCTGGCTGTCTTGCAGGCGGTCGCTGGCAAGGGCAAACCGGTGGTGACGGTATTTGTGTCTGGCCGCCCTTTGTATGTGAATGACTTGCTGAATCTGTCTGACAGTTTTGTTGCTGCCTGGTTACCGGGCACAGAAGGCAAGGGCGTGGCTGATGTTCTGTTTCGTGCTGCGGATGGCACAGTAGCGCATGACTTCAAGGGGACGCTGTCATTTTCCTGGCCCAGGTCCGTGTGTCAGACCAGTTTGAATTTTGATGAACCCAATTACTCACCCTTGTTCAAAATTGGGTATGGTCTGAACTACTCCGGCTCAGCTAAAGTTGCTAAACATGGAAAGCTAGGAAAGCTGGATAGCAAATATCCGTCTGGTGGTTGTGGCGTGACAAACGCTTATCCGGTCTTCAACCAGGCTGACCGTGCGACTTATCCTCTGTATGTCCTTAGTGGCAATGAGCAACAGGCAGTAGGTGCAGATTTGAATCGTGTTCTGACCATGCCTGGCATCAGCGTGCAGACATCTCAGGTCAATACCCAGCAGGACGCCAAACTGCTGACCTGGAGCAGTGCAGGAAAAATAGAAACACAGGTAGAAGCAAGAGTAGAAGCAAGGGTAGAAGCAAGGGTAGAAGCACGCGGGGCCAGCGGCAAAGCCATACCTGCCTACGCCAGCAAGGATGGCGCACTGACATTCGATACCATCGTCGTGACAGCACCTGCCAGCAGCGTCAGTCTGTCCATGCATTGTGGCAAGGCTTGCGAGGCAAGTCTGGATATGACAGACAGCTTCAGACGGCTGGCGGGCAAGAAAGAAAAACAGACCATCAAAATTCCACTGTCCTGTTTTATCGCCAAGGGTATCAAGCTGGAAAACATCGATATTCCTTTCAGCCTCAGTACTTCAGCGGCGTTCAGTCTTGCCATCACGAATATACAAATTATCGGCGGTGCGGCAAAAGACCAGGATGCATTGACATGTGCCGAGTTGAAATGAAGTTGAATTCAATTGAATTGAAGCAAAATTGAATTGAAGCAATAAGTTCATGCAAGTCAAATCAGGGTTATCATTTTTTATGATAGCCCTATTTTAATTCCATATTTTCCATGCTGGCGTATTCGCCCTACACTGTGAACACAGCAGATTTCAAAGGAAGTCGAAGAAGCGCTGCAGCGAAATTTCGAAAGCTTCTTTTGATGTCTCTTTGATTCGATATGAATGAACGTGCAGGCTTGGCAGTTTGTTATCGGATAATGCCATGACAGAATGCATGATGTCTTGACATCGAATTTTGTATCGAATTCGAATAAAATGGTAGTTATCACTACCAACGCAACGAGAGCCTATCTCTGATACCTCGCTATAGGCTCTGAGCAAAATTGTGTCTTACCGGATACAACGCATGCTCCTTGCGATCTAAATCACAAATTTTGGAGCCACCTTATGTCATCCGACACCACCCTGGAGTCTGCTGGACTCTCGTCCCTGCCGTTCGAAAAAAATACTGAAAAAACAGGCAAGGAAACCCCTGCAAGCTCAGGCATCGATGCACTCGAAGCCAGTCAGATCACCAGCCCCCCGCAATTGAACGATGTGCAACTCGACGATAAATATACGTCGAATAGCGGCACCATCTTCCTGTCCGGCATACAAGCCCTGGTTCGCCTGCCCATGATGCAGCGCCAGCGTGACCTGGCTGCTGGGCTGAATACGGCGGGATTTATTTCCGGCTATCGTGGTTCCCCTCTGGGTGGTCTGGATGAAACATTGTGGAAAACCAAAAAACTGCTGGAGCAAAACCATGTGCAGTTCGTGCCCGGCGTCAATGAAGACCTGGCAGCGACTGCAGTCTGGGGTTCACAAACGGTAGACCTGATAGGTCCGGCCAAATACGATGGCGTGTTTGGCATGTGGTATGGCAAAGGCCCCGGCGTGGACCGTAGTGCTGACGTGTTCAAGCACATGAACCATGCTGGCACCTCCAAACATGGTGGTGTCTTGCTGGTGGCCGGTGATGACCATGGTGCCTATTCATCAACGCTGCCGCATCAGTCTGACCATATTTTCTCTGCCTGCATGATACCCATGCTGTATCCCAGTAATGTGCAGGAATACCTGGACCTGGGCCTGCATGCCTGGGCCATGTCGCGCTTTTCTGGCTGTGCCGTTGGTTTCAAGGCGCTGGCAGACACCGTGGAATCCACTTCATCGGTGGATGCCGATCCTTTCCGTCTGCAAATCACCATCCCACAAGATTTTGTCATGCCCGAAGGTGGTCTGAACACCCGTTTATCTTTGGATACCCTGGGCATACAGGCTCGCAAGCAGGAAGCATTGATGCAGGATTACAAAATCTATGCAGCCCTGGCCTATGCACGCGCCAACAAACTCAATCATGTGACCATAGACAGCCCGACTGCACGTCTGGGCATTGTCGCCTCTGGCAAGTCTTACCTGGATGTGCTGGAAGCGCTGGAAGAACTGGGTATCGATGAAAAGTTCGCTGCCGAGATCGGCATACGCCTGTTCAAGGTATCCATGCCCTGGCCGCTGGAGCCGGACGGCGTGCGTGAATTCGCCCAGGGTCTGGATGAAATATTGGTGGTTGAAGAAAAGCGCCAGATGGTGGAGTACCAGCTCAAGGAACAACTATACAACTGGCGCGACGATGTGCGCCCGCGCGTCATCGGCAAGTTCGATGAAAAAGGCGAATGGGTACACCCACGCGGTGAATGGCTGCTGACCTCGAAAGCCGATTTCTCGGTGGCACAGATTGCGCGCGTGATTTCTTCACGCATCGCCCGCTTCCATACCAGCGACCTCATCAAGGCACGTCTGGCATTTCTGGAAGCCAAGGATGTCGTCCTCAGCAAGCAGGTCAATACACCGGCACGCCCCGCTTACTATTGCTCGGGTTGCCCACACAATACTTCGACCAAGGTGCCGGAAGGCAGCCTGGCGCTGGCAGGCATAGGTTGCCACGTCATGGCAACCGCTATTTACCCTGAATTCAATAAACTGACTACCCACATGGGCGGCGAAGGTGCACCGTGGATAGGTCAGGCCGCATTCTCGACTTTGCCGCATGTGTTCCAGAACCTCGGTGACGGTACTTATTTCCATTCCGGTTATCTGGCGATACGTGCTGCGGTGGCGGCCAAGGTCAATATCACCTACAAGATTCTGTATAACGATGCGGTGGCGATGACGGGCGGACAACCCGTCGATGGCATCATCAGCGTACCGATGATGGCGCAGCAGATGGCCGCAGAAGGCGTCAAGCGCATTGCCCTGGTGACTGAGGACTTGTCCCGCTACACCGACAGATCCAATCTACCCAGCTTCCTGACCCTGCATGACCGCAAGGACATGGATGCAGTACAACGTGAATTGCGCGAGATACCTGGCGCGACCGTTCTTATTTACGATCAGACCTGTGCCGCCGAGAAACGCCGTCGCCGCAAAAAAGGCGAATTCCCTGACCCTGACCAGCGCATGTTCATCAATGAAGCAGTCTGTGAAGGTTGTGGTGACTGCGGTGTGCAATCCAACTGTACGTCCATCATGCCGGTCGAGACAGAATTTGGCCGCAAGCGCAGCATTGATCAGTCGTCGTGCAACAAGGATTATTCTTGCGTCAAGGGTTTCTGTCCCAGCTTTGTCACGGTAGAAGGTGGCAAGCTGGTCAGGTCCAAAACCGGTACGGCAAAGACGGATGATTTCGGTGCCTTGCCTGATCCCGTATTGCCCGTCTGTGAAAGCTCATACAACATCTTGTTGAACGGCATAGGTGGCACGGGTGTCATCACCGTCGGTGCCTTGCTGGGCATGGCCGCACATCTGGAAGGCAAGGGCGCGTCGGTACTCGATATGACAGGCATGTCGCAAAAAAATGGCTCGGTGACTTCGCATATACGCATCGTCAACCAGGCGGGTAAATTGCGTGCACAGCGTATTGCGACCGGTGAAGCTGATCTTATACTGGGCTGCGATATTCTGACTGCCGGTGCCCATGACGCGATTTCCAAAATGCGTGCAGGTCGTACCCGTGCTGTCATCAATACCCATGAACAACCGACCGGCCCGTTTGCCAAAAATCCTGACTGGCAATTCCCGCTGGAATCGGTAGAGCACCTGATTTCTGAATCAGTCGGTGGCAATGTTGATTTCATCAATGCGACCAAACTGGCCACAGCTTTAATGGGGGACTCTATCGCCACTAATTTGTTCATGCTCGGTTTTGCTTATCAAAAGGGTGCAATACCGGTATCTGAAACAGCTTTGTTACGCGCGATAGAACTGAATGGCGTGGCGATCGAGGCCAACAAGAAAGCTTTCCTGTGGGGCCGCCGTGCTGCGGTGGACTTTACCCGCGTGGAAAAAATCGCCATCCCCGGCCAGCCTGTCGTGATCCAGATGCCGCAAAGCCTGGATACGCTCGTCAAACGCCGCATTGCAGTATTGACGGATTACCAGAATGCGGCATACGCCCAGCAATATGCAGATTTACTGGACAAGGTACGCAAGGCAGAATCAACATTAAATGCCGGTAACAAGTTCAGCATGGCAGTTGCCAAATACGCCTTCAAACTCATGGCCTACAAGGATGAGTATGAAGTCGCACGTTTGTACACCAATGGCGATTTCACGGCAAAACTGAAGCAGCAGTTTGAAGGTGACTTCAGCCTGAAATTCAACCTGGCTCCTCCTATCTTCTCGAAGAAAGACGGGCAAGGGCATCTGGTGAAGGCGCAATATGGTTCCTGGGTCTGGCAGGCGTTCAAGCTGTTGGCCAAACTCAAGGGCTTGCGTGGGACGGCACTGGATATTTTTGGTCGCACAGAAGAACGCAAGGCTGAACGCGCCCTCATCGTTGAATACCGTGCACTGATGGAAAAACTGGCTGCCGGATTGAATGCGGATAATCTGGAGCAGGCGATTGCACTGGCCAGTTTGCCCGAGAAAATCCGTGGTTATGGCCATGTCAAAGAAAAGGCCATGCAGGCGTATCATGCAGAAAAAGCAGCTTTGCTGAATCCGCAAAAAACAACAGTCATCCAGGAAGTGACACGCGTGGCGTGATCCTGTTGATGGCATTGTGGCAAGGCCGACATGTTTGTCTGCCTTGCCTGAACGGTAAAACCAGTTTGCAGGCGGATTTTCTGTTGTGGACTTCACAGATATTAAGCACCCAGTATCCATGAGGCTTTCAAGACATTTTGCTGCTACAAGCCGCATGCAGTCGGGGTTTGCCGATTCACATAATCATATTGACGTTTACGTTAACGTCATATAACTTAGCTTAACCCAAACGCAGTGATTGTTGTTAAATAGCAATAGTCATTGTGATAAAACAAGACCGATGAGGAAGACATGACTGACCTGTCCGTTGCCCAGAACCTGACTGAATACAAACCTGCCAACAAAGTGCGCTTTGTGACTGCGGCTTCCCTTTTTGATGGGCACGATGCTTCGATCAACATCATGCGCCGCATCTTGATGGCGAATGGTGCAGAAGTGATCCACCTGGGCCATAACCGTTCGGTAGAAGAAATCGTTACTGCCGCCTTGCAGGAAGATGCCCAGGGTATCGCCATTTCCAGCTATCAGGGCGGCCATGTTGAATACTTCAAATACATGATAGACCTGCTCAGGCAACGTGGCGGTGCGCATATCAAGGTATTTGGTGGCGGCGGTGGTGTCATCGTGCCGGAAGAAATAGCCGATCTGCACGCTTATGGTGTGACCCGTATTTTCAGCCCCGAAGATGGCCAGCGTATGGGCCTGGTGGGCATGATTCTGTCGATGATACAGGCTTGTGACAGTGACCTGTCCGGTTACGCACCGACTGCACTGAATGTATTACAGGATGGCGATATCGCCGACAAACATCGTCCACTTGCACAATTGATTACCGCACTGGAAAACGACAAGGTCGCGCCAGAGTTGCGTACACAGTTGATCGATGCGGCCAAAGACTGCAAGGTGCCTACCCTGGGTATTACCGGGACTGGTGGTGCTGGTAAATCTTCGCTGACAGATGAGCTGATACGCCGCATACGACTGGATCAGGATGATGAATTGAACATCGCCCTGATATCCATCGACCCTTCACGCCGCAAGTCTGGCGGCGCCTTGCTGGGTGACCGCATACGCATGAATGCCATCAACCCGTGGAAGGGCAAGCTCAAGGTTTTCATGCGTTCACTGGCAACCCGTGAAGCCGGTTCTGAAATTTCACAAGCCTTGCCAGATGTGATTGCAGCCTGTAAGGTCGCCGGTTTTGATCTGGTGATTGTCGAAACTTCAGGCATAGGTCAGGGTGATGCGGCGATTGTGCCGCATGTGGATGTATCGATGTATGTCATGACACCAGAATTTGGTGCCGCGTCGCAGCTGGAAAAAATCGATATGCTGGACTTTGCCGATTTTGTCGCCATCAATAAGTTCGATCGCAAAGGTGCACAGGATGCCCTGCGCGATGTCGCCAAACAATATCAGCGCAACCGCGAATTGTGGAGCCAGAAGCCGGATCAGATGCCGGTCTACGGTACCCAGGCATCACGCTTCAATGATGATGGCGTTACGGCCCTGTATCAGGGTATTTTGCCAGCACTGGTGCAGCGTGGCTTGCAGGCCAAGCCTAGCAAATTGACAGCTATTGATGTCAAATTTTCCAGCGGTAAGAACGTCATCGTGCCACCGGCCCGCAGCCGTTACCTGGCCGAGATTGCGGATACCGTACGCGCCTATCACAAGAACACCGGCAAACAGGTTTTGATCGCCCGTGAACGCCAGCAACTGCAAGAAAGCAAGCGCATGCTGTCAGCCGTTGGCAAGTCGGCCGATTTTGATGAACTGATTACCGAGCGCGAAAACCGTCTGGATGGCGAATCCAAAAAGCTCATCAACATGTGGCCAGACATGCAGGCTGCGTATGCAGGCGATGAATATGTCGTCAAGATCCGCGACAAGGAAATCCGCACCCGTCTGGTACAGCAATCCCTGTCTGGCACAAAGATACGCAAGGTGGCTTTGCCACGCTTTGTCGATCATGGCGAAATCCTGCGCTGGCTGATGCTGGAAAATGTGCCCGGTTCTTTCCCTTTTACGGCCGGTGTGTTTGCCTTCAAACGCGAGGGTGAAGACCCTACCCGCATGTTTGCCGGTGAGGGCGATCCTTTCCGTACCAACCGCCGTTTCAAGCTGGTGTCGCAAGGCATGGATGCCAAGCGTTTGTCGACTGCATTTGATTCTGTAACTTTGTACGGTGCAGACCCGGCCATACGCCCTGATATTTACGGCAAGGTCGGCAATTCTGGTGTGTCGGTTGCGACATTGGAAGACATGAAGGTCTTGTATGACGGCTTTGACCTGTGTGACCCAGCCACATCGGTATCCATGACCATCAACGGCCCGGCACCGACCATACTGGCCTTCTTCATGAACACCGCCATCGATCAGCAGATGGATAAATTCCGTGCTGATAACAAGCGTGAACCGACGGCGGATGAATCCGCCAAGATACGCGCCTGGGTATTGCAGAATGTGCGCGGCACCGTACAGGCAGATATCCTGAAAGAAGATCAGGGGCAAAACACCTGCATCTTCTCGACAGAATTCTCGCTGAAGGTCATGGGCGATATCCAGGAATATTTCGTCCATCACCAGGTACGTAATTTCTATTCCGTATCCATTAGCGGTTACCACATTGCCGAAGCAGGCGCGAATCCTATTTCACAACTGGCGTTCACGCTGTCAAATGGTTTCACCTTTGTGGAAGCCTATCTGGCACGTGGCATGCACATTGATGATTTCGCGGCCAACCTGTCCTTTTTCTTTAGCAATGGCATGGACCCTGAATACACGGTACTGGGCCGCGTCGCTCGTCGTATCTGGGCGGTGGCCATGCGTGACAAATATGCGGCAAATGACCGTAGCCAAAAACTCAAATACCATATCCAGACCAGCGGTCGCTCACTACATGCACAAGAGATAGACTTCAACGATATCCGCACCACGCTGCAAGCCCTGATTGCCATCTACGATAACTGCAATAGCCTGCATACCAATGCCTATGATGAAGCCATTACCACGCCGACTGATGAATCAGTGCGCCGTGCGCTGGCGATCCAGCTCATCATCAACCGCGAATGGGGTCTGGCGAAAAATGAAAATCCTATCCAGGGCAGCTTCATCATCGAAGAACTGACTGATCTGGTAGAAGAAGCCGTCATGCAAGAATTCGAACGTATCGCCGAACGTGGTGGTGTACTGGGTGCCATGGAAACCGGCTATCAGCGCGGCAAGATACAGGAAGAATCCATGCACTATGAACACCTGAAACATGATGGCACTCTGCCCATCGTTGGTGTCAATACCTTCCGTAATCCAAAAGCCAATGACACACCGCAGAAGATAGAACTGGCACGTTCGACTGAAGAAGAAAAACAATCGCAGTTGCAACGTCTGGCGGATTTCCATGGCCGTCATGCGGATGTCGCACCGGCAGCGCTGGCGGCTTTGCAACAGGCGGCTATCAATAATGAGAATGTGTTTGCCAGATTGATGGAGGCGGCAAGGGTTTGTTCGTTGGGGCAGATTACTACGGCGCTCTTCGAGGTAGGGGGACAGTACAGACGCAACATGTAATGTGTGTCACGCTGATAAATCCAATTAGCGGGCGCATAGCTGCGTTGCAAATGCTCGCAATACCGACGTATTGCTGTGCAAGGGTTAACATTGGCCTTGCTCTGCATCCCGCTGAATGAATTTCTCAGCGTGTCATGTGTTGTGACGGTAGGGTGCGCCACGCGCACCGATTTTCTTGAACATATCGATTGTATAAAATGGAGAACGGTGCGCGCAGCGAACCCTACTAGATCTGCGTTGTGTCCCGAAAATTGAATTTCTTAACGCGTCATGTGCGGCTGTGGTGGGCGGTGCTGCGCGCGCCATTCGTCCCGGATTTTTCGGGACTTTCTTTTTCTGCGCTAGGCTGAGGGATTATTGCTAGAATGCCATATTGCTGCCATGGCTTAATTTCTTTCGTGTGCGGCCGGAACTGTTAATTTGGAGTTTTACCATGCGTGTCTTATTCATACTGTTAGCTTGCGGCGTCATTTGTGCCTGTGGCAAGGCCAAGGAATCCACGCCGGTGCCGGAAGCGCCGCCACCGATCAAGATTATGGAAGACCAGCGCAAGCAACTGGAAAAAGCCAAACAGGTGGAAGATACCGTGCAAAAAGCGGCTGATGCACAGAGAGATGTCATCGAAGTGCAGACCGGTGGTCAGCCCGCAAAGAAGGCAGATAAATAAGTTTTAACAGACTGACTGCCGAAGTGGCAGGTTTTTCGCCGGCATGCCGGTAGTCAGTTTTTGCCGGGCTTGCCCGGCCTGTATGCTTCTATTCCTCATATTTTCCGCGCTTCCTCCGCATTTCCCCCGCATTTTTACTTGTTGACTGCGTCAGCAAGGGCTGGTCTTGCATGACAAGTATTTCAGAAACTTGAATTTCTGCCCTTGCATTCTTGTTCAATAAATCTCATTATTCCTTTGATATTTTTCAGGCGCACATCCATACGCATATCCGTATGTTCCCAGGTTTTGACGCCCAATTATTATCTGAAGTAAGTACTATTGATCTTGGCCGCCGCAAGCACACGATTTTCCACAGGAGCAGACATCATGCAGAAAATTACCCCTTTCCTTTGGTTTGACCAGCAGGCTGAAGAGGTTGCGCTGTTTTACACTGGCATTTTCAAGGACTCTGAAGTTGTGAGCATTTCCCGTTATGGCGATGGAGCGCCGATGCCCAAGGGGACAGTCATGACAGCCAAGTTTATCCTGGAAGGGCAGGAGTTCGTGGCATTGAATGGCGGCCCGCATTTCACGTTCAATCCTGCCATTTCCTTTGTGGTGAATTGTGATACACAGCAGGAAGTCGATTACTACTGGGAAAAACTGCTGGATGGTGGCACCGAGAGCCGATGTGCCTGGCTGACTGATCGCTTCGGTGTTTCCTGGCAAATCGTACCGCAGGCACTGATCACCTATCTGAACGATCCCGATCCAGTCAAAGCCCAGCGCGTTATGATGGCGATGATGCAGATGGTAAAGATCGATATTGCCGCGCTGGACCGCGCTTATCAGGGGCTTTAAGGGTAGGGCCTGATAGTGGCTAAGACCCGACCATCCCGGCGAATTGGCAAGTACAGGTAAAATGCGTGGGTGACATGCCACTACTTCATATCGGGAGACGCCCATGCAAACCAAAAAACTCTTGCTGACTTTGTTTGAATACAAGGCCTGGGCGAATCAGGAACTGTTCCACCTGATGGGCACTGTCTCTGCCGATACGCATGCGCGTGAATTGCATGACGCGATACGTATCTTGAATCATATCCATGTCGTCGACCAGATATTTGCCGCCAATATGCAGTCGCAGGCGCACGGTTTTACCGCACTGAATACCCCGGACACACCTGCGCTGGATAGCTTGCATCAGCGTGTCGCCAAAACCGATCAGTGGTTTCTGGATTATCTGGACCAACAGCCGGATACCAGCTTTGGCGATGAGATCCATTTCACTTTTGTCGATGGCAAGCCGGGCAGCATGTCGCGTGGCGAAATGCTGTTGCATGTGGCGACCCATGGCAACTATCACCGGGGTGCTGTTGGTCGTATTCTGTTCCAGATTGGCGTGCAGCCACCCAGGGACACGCTGACGGTGCATCTGCACCAAGCTACTAAGCCCGCAACTTGACTCCAATACGTTTGGCCACAGGGGCCGATGCGGCGCAACTGCAAGACATTTACCGCCATTGCATCATCGAAGCATCCTGGCAGGTTCGTCCGGCTGAGGCGATTCCTGATTTTGCCGTCATATCGCGCGATGAAGTAATCTGGGTGGCGGTTGATGCGCAGGATCAGGTATTGGCCTTGCTGGCAGTGCAGCCTGAACATGCTTACATCCATCACCTGTATGTACATCCGCGTGCACAAGGTCAGGGCCTGGGCCGTGCGCTGCTGGTATTTTTGCAGGCACACATGGCCTTTCCCTGGCGTTTGAAATGTGTGCTTGATAATACGGCCGGTATGGCGTTTTACCGCCGCCTGGGCTGGAAAGAACTACAGCAGGGCCATGGTGCCGATGGCGTGTATTGTTTGCTGGAACATGTTGGGCCGCAGCTAGCCGACGGTAACAGTTAGGTGATTTTTGTTGATTTGATAGAAAATTATATGAGACATAGAAAGTTACTCGCCGCCTGGTTTTTAGCTGTGTCTGGCATGGCCAATGCAGATGTTGAGGTCAATATCAAATATCTGCATTCACAGGCATTGGAAGTGAGTTATCAAATACCGTCTGCTTGTTCCAGCCTGGCTTTCAAGAAAAAAGGTAATGATGCAGCAAAAATACGCAGTACCTGGCAGCTTCTGGATGCTTGTGGCAAGGCAGATGGTCAGCATTTGAGTAATCAAGAGGCGCAGCAGGCACAACAAGCGACGTGTACGCAATTACGTTTTCAAGTGCCTGTCAGCGCAGATAAAGTGCGGGGCTATCCGGCTGCTTTTCCGGTAGCCGATGCGATCTATGTCCATACCAGTAATTATGCGGTGGAGTCTGGCTGTGGCAAAGTCAGCTACAGTTTTAGTGCACCCGGTATTGCCATGAATGCCCAGGTGTTTGCAAACCATACCAGGCCGACGGGCTTAAACGGCGAGGACATGTCCGTTCTGTTATTGCCGCAAGTATTGAAAACGGATAGTAATTTCATCGGCTATTTTGACCCGGCACTGGGTGAGGCCAATATCAGAAACATACGCAAGATTGCCGGCGAGTCCATCGTTTTTTTACACCAGGCATTACCAAGGGCAACATTCGACATGCCCATCATTGCCGCATCCAGAGTGCTTGGTCCTGGCGGTGCCAGGCCAGATGGCGATGCTGGTGACGTCTTGCGTCTGGGCTTGTTCAACTGGCCGCTACAGCCAGATGCAGAGACAGAACGCATGATGACATTGTTTGTGTCACATGAATTCAGTCACCGCTTTCAAATGCGTGATGCGACTGACGTCTATGCCGACGCACGCCTGATCCATGAAGGTGGTGCCGAATTCTTGCGCTGGCTGATGGCGGTACGCAAAGGATGGCTGACACATGAACAGGCAGCGGATGAGTTAAATATGGCTCTGGGCGAATGTCTGCTCAATGTACGGCAGTCTAGCTGGGGTAACTTGACTGCCAATCAGATACGTGGCGGACGGCTTGATTATCACTGTGGCCTGGCGGTCTATGTGTTTGGTTTGGCAGCCAGGCAAGGCAAGGCGGGACCATTTGAGCGCTTTGACGGTTTTTATGATCAGCTCAGGCAGGCACAAGGACAGACACAAGGACAGATGCAGGCACCAAGGCCCGACTTTGCCCACGCACTGGAATGTGGTGAAGAGCCTGCCTGCAAAAGTAAGTGGTTATCTCGCATGCTTGGCAAGCAGGAAAGCATGCAAGCGGTATGGGTAGATTTTTTCCAGCAAACCGGCTTTGCCCGCGCTGTCGACGCCAGTCAGCAACAAAAAAACGCCATGCTCAATCAAGTCATGCAGGAGTTGATGAGAGAGGATTGCGGGACCAGCAGTACTTTTCCACAAGCAGACAAACTTGGCGTGGATGAAGTCAAGGGTTGCAAAATACTGCGGGGTGGTATGAACATCATCAAGTCAGAGAATTTGCCTTTATACACTCATCCTGACACCCTGGTCGCCACCATAGCAGCTTGCAGGCAGCGCTCGCAAGTCAGATTGACCATAGAGTCTGGGCAACAACTAGATTTAACTTGCAAGAAAGTCTATCAGCCAGTCGAGCAATTTTATGAGGTTGATATGATGAAACTGTTAAGTAGCCTGAACCGCTGATTGTCTGTATTTTTGTTCCGCCAAATTTGGAGCTTGGGGTTTGTGTGATGCTGACCGATACGCTCGGGTATTGCTGGTTTCACAGAGGTGGTCGGCTATACTGTCTCTTTTTTCGCATCAAGAAAGTCTTCCATGTCCCAATCTCCCGCTTGCCCTGTCTGCTCCATGGAAAACACCTATCCAGATGGCGACAATTATATTTGCGCCGATTGTGGCCATGAATGGTCGATACAGGCAGTAGCCGGTGCAGATGACAGTGATGAACGCATCGTCAAGGATTCCAATGGCAATGTGCTGGCCGACGGCGATGCAGTGGTATTGATCAAGGACCTGAAGGTCAAGGGATCTTCTACTACCCTGAAAATGGGGACCAAGGTCAAGAGCATACGCCTGGTGGGTGGTGACCATGAAGTCGATTGCAAGATGGATGCCGGCAGCTTCATGCTGAAAGCCTGCTATCTGAAAAAAGTTTAACTGGAGTATCGCATGCGCCATATCCTGGTCTATGGTGATTCGCTGTCCTGGGGCCTGATTCCCACTACGCGTAAGCGCCTGTCTTTTGAAGAACGCTGGCCCGGTGTGCTTGAAATCGGTTTGAACAGCGCCGAGCATCATGTGCGTGTGGTGGAAGATTGCCTGAACGGGCGACGTACCGTCTGGGATGATCCGTTCAAGCCCGGCCGTAACGGCACGCTGGGACTGGCTCAGCGCATAGAAAGCCTGACACCGCTGTCACTGGTGGTGGTTATGCTGGGCATGAACGATTTTCAGGTCATGCATCAGAATGACGCCTGGATGTCGTCGCAAGGCTTGGCTGTGATCATCAACACCATACGCCAGGCACCGGTAGAACCGGGCATGCAGATACCACCTATCCTGATCGTCGTACCGCCTTCACCAGGCACACCCAGAGGTGCAATTGCGCCCAAATTTATTGGTTGCGAGCAAAAAAGCCAGGGACTGGCAGATGCCTATAAAGAAGTAGCAGCGGCCAATGCCTGTCATTTTTTCGACGCTGGCAGTGTCGTGACTTGCAGCGAATATGATGGTGTGCACCTCGATGCAGATCAGCATCTGATACTGGGCTGGGAACTGGTTGGTGTGGTCTCTTCGCTGCTAAAGTAATCAAATAATCCAGTAAGACCAAAAATGGGCGCTGACATGGTCAGCGCGCACTATTACGCCACACATGCGTCACACATACCTCACACATCGCGGGATGGTCCGGTAGTGATCCCGTCCCGCATAGCCTCAGATGAAATGAATTTGTCCGTTGCTGATGCCTATCAGTGCAATGGCGGCATTGATGTCGGTTGCGGTGACGGCCGATGCGATTGCAATGCCATTGGTGATCGACGCTTCGGGTGTCAGGTAGTTCAGTCCCCATTCAACCGCAAACTGATTGGCAACCTTGATCTTGTTGTCCAGTAAATCCACTACCCAGCCCCAGGTCGCATCACCCTTGTAGGCGCGGGCACCTGCCAGTACCGCAGTCACCATCGACCCCCGGCTTTGCAAGCCGGTATTGAGTTCATTCAACCAGTATTGCAGGCCAGCGCTATCCGCACCGGCTGTTCTGCCCATCGCGTTTTTATAGATGGTATTGATGAAGTCAGTGTTGCTGAGGTCGGCTCTGTAGCCTGTCTGTGCCGGGAACTGGGCAGCGGCCAGGAAAAATGCATCACCTATCTGCTTGAACGACATGCCGGATTTGTACTGGGTGACCCAGTAATCCAGCCCGTCGGCATCCGGCACGCGGTTGAAATAGGCCACATACAATTCTTCCAGCGACTGCAAGTCTGATGTCTTGATCGTATGGGCATTGTCATACACTGTCGTGTTGACGACATAGTCGGAGAACTGGATTTTTTCCACATTATGCGTGGCCCAGTAGGCATTGCTCTGGTAACCCAGCAAGACTGTACTGCCGGTGATCTGGTTGATGAAATAGGTGCTGCCTTTACTTATTGATCCATTGACTTGCAGGATATCGGTGCCGGCTCCGCCATCGATATAATCATAGCGCGTGGTGTCCGGTGTGCTGAGCGAAATGGTGTTATTGCTGCCATCGAGCTGTACGATGCTGTTACTGCCAGTCAGTATGGTGCTGATGCCGCTGACATTGATGACAGCCTTGTCCAGTGTCGCGTTCTCTACCTGCTGCGTAGTACTCAGGTTTTTGCGGATATAGCCGGTACTGTCTATCGTCGTCAGGCTCATGCTGGCACCGGTTTTGTAGGCACCGGTGGCATAGGCATCAAAATAATTCTTGTCGGTGGTGTTGACGGTTGTGCCGTTGATTTTCCAGGTAAAGCCCAGCAGGCTGCTGTCGGGTACCACCGGCTGGTAAATGCCGGGGATGCTCGTACTCAGTGACAGATAGTCACCAATTGACTGGTAGTATTTCAGCGCGAAGGCTTCTTTTTCGGGGGCGCTGAATGGCTTGTTCAAATGATTCATCTTGGAATCCTGTGTGGCACGCCAGATTCCGGTGTCGCGGTAATAACCGCCTTGATAAGTGCCGACGACACCCAGTTCGCCATCGTTATAGCCTATCCAGTCAGACCAGGGGATACGGCTCAGTGAGTCGGTCACATGCGGGCTGGCCAAAAAGCCGGGGTCGGTCAGCGGATAATTGCTGGCGATGGACGTGTCCACATATTCATCCTGTAAACCAGCATAGCTGTGGCCTATCTCGTGCAAGACAACTTCTGCCGATGAGATATTGCCAGCCGATGCCCAGGCGATAGAGCCGCCAGCCCCGCCATACAAGGCGGTATTGACCAGCACCACGGTCAGTTCATGCGCATCACTGGCGACGGCGCCAGAAACAAAGGTCGTGACCTTGCCAAAATCACCGTACAGCAGTCGGCCATCGCTGCCATGCTGGGTGGCGTCGAAATAGGTATTGACGCTGATATTATTGTTGGGCTGATCGGTACCGGATTGGGCCGAAGCCACAAAAATGGCGCTGGCATTGAACAGGTTTTTGTAGACAGAAAACGGCGCATTCAGGCGAGTATTGGCATCGCCCAGCATATTGTTGAGAAAGTTTTTGGCATCCGCCAGAAACTTGTCTCTCTCAGCAGCCGTGTAGCCTTCGGCCACAAACACAATATCGACGCGACTTTTGCTGGGGCCGGTATTCAATAGTGTGGTGACGTCAGCCATGATGTATGTGCCTTATAGAGTAAAAGAATACCGTTTGCAAAGTTTTTTGCAGCAGCGCGACACCGGTCTGATTGACAGGTTTGATCAATGCTCAGGATGAATTTTTATAGGTATAGCCTTAGTCCTGACTGAATACAATAGCAGGCAATATTTCGTAACATTTCAATCTGGCTTGTCACAGAAATTGCAGGCACAGCCACTGATAGCTACGGCAGGAATGAGCATTATGATACAAGTCTGGCCACAAGAGATGGCGTGTCGTTAATATACATCGCGGCGGTAAAGGTGCTGCTCGGTCAATTCTTCCAGGCGCCCGGCACCAAGGATGATACTCAGGGTGGCATGTACTTCTTCTGCCATGCCTTGCAGGCTACCGCAAACCAGTATGGCGGCACCCTGGTCTACCCAGGACAGGATCTCACTGGCCTGTTCCAGCATGGCATGCTGGACATAACGACGTTCTTCCTGGTCACGCGAAAAGCACAGGTCCAGTCTGGATAACACGCCGGTCTGTTGCCAGGCCTGGATTTCATCGCGATGAAAATAATCATGCGCCTGCTGTCTTTCGCCGAAAAACAGCCAGTTACGTAACTGATGTCTGGCGGCACGCGCCTTGATGTGGGCGCGCAGGCCAGCCAGGCCAGTACCGTTGCCGATCAGGATGAGAGGGATATCCTGCGCCGGTGTATGGAAGTTACGGTTTTCGCGCAGGCGCAGGCCCAGGGTTTGCCCAACTTGCGCATATTCCGTCAGCCAACCCGAGCCTATGCCCAGGCTGCCATCCGGGCGGCGCATCTGGCGCACCAGCAATTCCAGCTTGCCATCTGCGGGGATGGATGAAATTGAATATTCGCGGTGTGGCAGCGGGGTAGTCAGGTCTTCTCCCTGTGTATTTGCTGTATTTGCGGTATTTGCTGAGGTGGCGGGCGGGTGTTGCGGTTCAATTTCTGCAATATCACCGGCAGCCCATTTCAGTTCGCCGTCGGCAGGGCGACAGGCGATGCGATAGGCCGGGCCACCCATGCTGCCGGGGTTCAGTAATTCGCGCTCGGTCAGTATCCAGTCCTGATAGCCGGGTTTGCTCCAGTCTGACATTTCAGTATGGCCGCTGATGACGCCCAGATAATGTTGCCAGTGGCGCAAGGCACCTTCATCGCCATTGTCGACTTCTATCAGGTCGAACAGGCATTGTGCCTGTTGCTGGCGCAGCCAATGCGCGAGACGGTGACCGAAAGCACAGAACTGTTGATAGTGACGGTCACCCAGCGCCAGCACAGAAAAACTCAGATGCGATAAATCCAGCGTCTGGTTCATCAAGCGGCGGGTAAAGGCAGCCGCATTGTCGGGAGCATCGCCTTCGCCGGTAGTACTGACCACAAACAGCATGCGCTGCGCCTTTTGCAACTGGGCTGGCTGTATGGCACCCAGCGCGCAGACGGCGATGTCCATCCCGGCCTTTTGCAGATGCATGGCCGTTTTAATGGCGATCTGTTCGGCATAGCCGGTCTGGCTGGCATAGGTGATCAGGATGCTTTCCTGATCATGACGCTGCAATTCAGCAGGAAAACCTTGCATGGACCGGGACTGACTATCCTTGTGCCTTAGTCCTGTCCAAACGCAAAAACTGAGGTAGCCGACCAATAGCAAGCCCGCAGACAGGTCGCGCTGTACGGCACCGTGCCAGAAAAAACTCAGGATAAACAGTAAGGTAAACGCCAGGCACAGTAGGCCAGTCAGGCGCAGGGAGGGAAGTCGCATCGCAGCTCAATCAGTCATTCAATGAGTCATTCAATCAGTCAGTCATTCGCTCAGTCCAGCATGGCAGTCAGGGCGGCACTCATTTTCTCTTCCAGATGTGGCCCATTGCGTTGCAAAAACAGGGCGGCAATATGATGCTGATTGGCATAAGCCAGGCCATCTTCGCTGCCGAGTACAGTCAGGGCCGTGGCCAGCGCATCGGCAACCATGCATTGGGGATGCAATACGGTGACCGAAGCCAGTTCGTTGGCCACCGGGTAGCCGGTGCGCGGGTCCAGCGTATGTGCATAACGTTGACCATCCTGCTCAAAGTACTGGCGGTAATCGCCCGAGGTGGCAACGGACAATTCATGCAGTGCCACCATGTATTCTTTCTTTGGTTCGCTGGCCTGCATGTCGCCGGGGCTTTCGATGGCAACCCACCATGGTGACATATCCGCCTTCATGCCCAGGCCGCGCAATTCGCCGCCCAGTTCTATCAGATAACTGCTGATGGACAGGGATTCAAGAAAGCGTGCTATCTGATCGACGGCAAAACCCTTGGCAATCGACGACAGGTCCAGCGCAATGCCGCCCGGTTGCAGCAAGCGGTGCTTGATATGGTCCAGCTCCAGCGTTTTCCAGTTACCGGCCTGCATGGCTGTTTGAATCTGTGACGGTTCTGGTGCCGTCGCACGTTTGCCGGTCGGGCCAAAGCCCCACAGATCAACCAGCTTGCCCGCCGTGATGTCGAAGGCACCGGCAGTCTGTTGTGAAAGGTAGAGGCTGTAATCGACGACCTTGAAAAATTCACCAGGCAGTTGTTGCCAACTGCCTGCGTTTGCGCGGTTGTACACGCACAGATCAGATGCCGGGTCCCAGGTACTCATCTGCATGACGACCTGATCCAGCACCCGCTGTATGCCCGCTTGTATTCCAGCTTCCAGCACTGCATGTTCGTGCTTGCCATCTGACAGCAACTGGACATGCCAGCTGGTTCCCATGGATGCACCAGTCAGCGTCAGGCTTTGTGTCCCGGCTACAGGTGCAGATGGTTCAGATGCTTCCAGAGGAATAAAAACACGACGCATGGTAAGGATTGGCTTTACAGATTATTGTGGCAAGACTTCCAGTGTCGCCACATAACTCGCGACCCTGACCTTGGCAGGTGCTTTGACCTGTTTGTCATCTTTCAGTTCTGCTTCTAGCCAGTACAGGCCAGCGTTTGCCCAGGTGATGCTGAATTTGCCGTCCTTGTCGGTGACAAAGGTTTTTTCATCCAGCTTTTGACGGTAGCGTACGCCACCAGCGATCACAGTCACGTTGACATTGGCGGCTGGTTTGCCATCCAGCAACAGACGGAACTGTGCTGTTTCACCTGCCACCAAGTCATTCGGATGCGTGATGCCGCTCAGTTCCAGCCCGCTGCCGCTGATATCCATGGCCTTGCCGCCGGGTTTGCCATTGGTAACGAAAGTTTCAACACGGCCACTGCGTTGCGTGACTTGCAGTTCTTCTGCATTTGCCGGTACTTCCTTGGCAAACGCTTCTGCCGTGCCGCGCCAGCGTTTGACCTTGCCTTCTTCTTTATAGCTGGCCATCAGGCCTTCATTCACGAAGCCGATTTTATAGCTGCCGACCTGGCTCAGTTTCACATCAAAACTGCTGCGGAACTTGCCGGTGCTGGCGTTTTCCGGTTTCTGTGCAGTGCCATCCGGCGCTGTAATAAACAGGTTGTCCAGCTTCAGTGCGTTGTGATCAAAAACGAAGACATCAGTCGCAGCGGCGGCATCGATTGTTACCCATGGCGTATTACCTGCCACCACAGTGGAAGACGGTACCAGGAAAGCGCGGTGTGCCTGGGCAGAGAAAGCGACGCATGCCAGTGCCGAGAGGAGGGCGATTTTTTTGAAAGTTTTCATTATTATCCTTGAGCCTGATTTATTTGATGGTCACAGCAATGGCACCCAGTTCATGACTGCCCTGGGCCTTGAGGTTTTGTTCACCCTTGGCTTGCCACTGGAATGGCACTTTGACGACTTCACGGCCACCGCCTTCACGTGCTGCTTCGACGATCAACTGGTAATCACCCGCTGGCAAATTGGCCAGCACACCCTTGTTGCCGGCAAAGCTCAGGGTTTGTTCACCCGTGGTGCGGGTTGCGCCACTGAGGCCATCGACAGGCATCTGCAATTCGCGGCCACTGCGACGCCACCATTGACGCAAGTCCTTCAGCCATTTCGTGCCTTCATTGTCGCGTTTCTTCATGTCGTACCAGACTGACAGGTTGCCGGCAAAAGTCTGGTCTGGTTTTTCCAGCCAGATGGCGACATAGGGCTTGTGGTATTCCGCCACTTTCAGGGCGGGTACTTCCACTTTCAGAGTCAGGTCGGCCGCAACGGCATTCATGGCCTGAGCGCCGAGCAGGCTGGAGATAGCAAACGGGAGCAAATTACGCATGGGTGAACAACCTTATGATGAACAATCAATGAATAAACGAAAGATAAACTTAGGATGAAACTAATGGATAAACATCAGGGCAAGCAAAAACGGTGCGACCAGGCCAAATACCACCAGCGGCCAGGTACTTGGACGTTTGCTGGCATGCATTTTCAGCAGGAATAATCCGGTCACGCAAAAAATCAGGCAGGCGACGGCAAATGCATCGATAAACCAGTTCCAGGCAGTGCCGGTATTGCGGCCCTTGTGCAGATCATTGAAATAGGCAATCCAGCCACGGCTGGTCAGTTCGTATTCGATATCGCCGGTATCGAGTGCAATGCGCATCCAGGCATCACCACCGGGGCGGGGTAGGCCAACATACACTTCTTCTGGTGACCATTCGGGTACTTGCCCGTTGACCTGAATATCCAGTTCATGACCCAGCCAGTCTGTCACCGGGGCGGGCAGCAAGGCATCATCAGTGTTTTTCAGGGCCAGCAACTGATCCAGCAAGGCCGATGGCAATTGCCCGTTCTTCTTGCTGACTACCGGATGCGCCTCAATCTGGGCAGAATGGTTCAGCGTAATGCCGGTGGCGGCAAACAGCAGCATGGCAACCAGACACATGGCGGAACTGATCCAGTGCCACTGATGCAGATGACGCAGCCAGAAGGCCCGTTTTTGTTGTAGTGGCAATGGATCGGAACTGGTTGGCTGCATGTCGTAAATCTAAGTAAATCCAAAAAAGCGAAAAATAAAGCGTATGGCTTGCTATTCTAAATGATAATTATTCTCAATTGTACATGAGTCAGCTTTCGCAGAACAGGCTGAATTGTACTTTTTTGTATCTTGCCAGAATTAAAAGTGCATTAAAGGTCTGGCAGAAACCCGACAAAAACCCGACAAAAACCCGACAAAAACTCAACAAAAAGCCGGCAAAAATCCAGCGGTTACGGGTTTAATCCGTGTTTGCCAAGTACCGGGTAAGTATCTGGCACGGGGCGGAACGGTCCCGCGTGATAAAATTTTCAGGATATTCACTTTCTCAATACACCATGAACGTCGTCATTCTCGCTGCCGGTATGGGCAAACGCATGCAGTCTTCCCTGCCGAAGGTCTTGCATGGACTGGCTGGCAAGCCCTTGCTGTCGCATGTTATCGACACGGCACGCCAGCTACATGCCAGCAATATCTGCGTTATTTATGGACATGGCGGTGAGCAAGTGCCTACTGCCGTAGCTGCCGACGACTTGCGTTTTGCCCGTCAGGAACCACAACTGGGTACCGGCCATGCCGTGGCGCAGGCAATTCCGGTACTGGATGACAGCGTACCCACCCTGGTTTTGTATGGCGATGTGCCGCTGACCACCCCCGCCAGCCTGGCACGCCTGGTTGCTGCTGCCGGTAATGACAAGCTGGGTATTCTGACCGCCCACATGGCTGACCCTACTGGTCTGGGACGTATCGTCAGGGAAAATGGCAATGGAAACATCGTGCGCATTGTCGAACAAAAAGATGCGAATGAGGCAGAGCGCCAGATTACCGAAATCAACACCGGCATCATGCTGGCACCGACCGTGCAGTTGAAATCCTGGCTGGGTCAGTTGTCGAACAATAATGCGCAGGGTGAATATTATCTGACCGACATCGTCGCACTGGCAGTCGCCAGCGGTGTCGAAGTGGTATCGGCGCAACCGGATGCCATCTGGGAAACCCTGGGTGTCAACAGCAAGGTGCAATTGGCCGAGCTGGAAAGAACCCATCAACTGAATATCGCCCGCCAGTTACTGGAACAGGGTGTGACCCTGTTTGACCCGGCGCGCATTGATGTACGTGGCGATGCGCGCGGCCACCTGCAATGCGGGCGTGATGTCAGCATCGATGTGGGTTGCGTGTTTATTGGTGATGTCGTTCTGGAAGATGGCGTCAGCATAGGGGCCCACTGCGTTATCCAGAATGCACGCATCGCGGCGGGCGCGGTGATCAAGGCGTTTTGCCATATTGAAGGGGCAATTGTTGGCGCTGCATCACAGATAGGGCCATATGCGCGTTTGCGCCCCGGTGCAGAATTGGCCGAAGATGTGCACATCGGCAATTTCGTTGAAGTCAAGAATAGCCAGGTCGCGGCGCACAGCAAGGCCAATCACCTGGCGTATATAGGCGATGCCACGATAGGCAGCCGTGTGAATATCGGTGCCGGTACCATCACCTGCAATTATGATGGCGTCAACAAAAGCCGTACCATCATCGAGGATGATGCTTTCATCGGCAGTGATTCCCAACTGGTGGCGCCAGTGCGGGTGGGCAAGGGGGCGACGCTGGGTGCTGGTACTACCCTGACCAAGGATGCACCGGCAGGCAAACTGACGGTATCCCGCCCCAGGCAATTGACGATTGATTCCTGGCAAAGGCCAGTAAAAATCAAGAAATAAAGTCTTGCAACCTGTGCGCTTGCGGTCTTGATGGATGCTGACCGCAAGCTCAGGGTATATCTTCATTAGCATTGATCAGGACAAGTGATCAGGACAGTTTCTGCAACAGTTCCGTCGCGCTGCGTGATTGCGGCGCATTGTTATTCAGGATTTCGGTCAAAAACTTTTTGGCATCATCTGCACGTTGCTGTTCCATCGCCAGTGTGGCGGCACGCAACCATACTGCACCACGGAAGTTCAGATCAGTCTGGGCAAACTGTGGGGCATCCAGCACTTCATTCAACAATTGTTCGCCTTGCTGCTTGCGGTTCATGACCCGTGGTACAGCCAGAAAAGTGCTGGCGGCGACAAAGCGTACTTCCAGCGCAACCGGTACCGAACCATGCATGGCCTGGCTGTTGCCTGCCAGTTGCAATGCCTGTTCCACCATGGCGGTGCCATCTTCCAGTGCTGTCGTTTTTTCTTCTTTTGCTATTTTTTCCAGCGAGGATTTGGCCGTCGCTGCGCCTGCATACGACATCAGCAAGGGGTTGCCTGGTTCTTGTTGCAGCAAGCTGTTAAAGCTGTTGGCGGCATGCTGGCTGGCTTGTCGTGCTGCATCAATTTCTGCCTGCCCGACGGAGTTAACGTAATCCTGGTTCAACCACATGCTGACGGCCTTGGCAACATATTGATCGTGACTGATTCCGGAGCTGGGGCTGGTGTCGGGACCAGCTACGAGTTTCTTCACTGCCGTACGGAATTCTGTTTCAGAAAAAGCCATGGCATTGCTGGCAGAGAAAATTGCCAGACTGGCAGCAAACACCAGTTTTTTGGCTGTGGCATTGTTGAGGATAGATGTAACTTTATTCATGATGAGCTCCATTTGGTAAGTTTGTTTCGGGTTATGGGTGACTGCAGAGACAGATTAAGACGCGCTGTCGCATGCCACCATCGCAATGAGACCAAACGTAGAAAAAGGGAGTAAAACCAACAAAAAATGGCGTAAGCGGAATGGAAAATCTGGCTGGAACCAGAAAATTCAACTATGGTGTAAAGAGGCTTTTTTACCACAGACCGTCAGCCTGCAAGAGCCAAAGGCGGCAATAGAAAGGAAACTGAAAGCCTCAATTCTTTAGCATGTATTCAGGGCGTATTGAACTGTTTGTATTCACATCACAGGTCAGCACGACCTGGACTACATGACGCGCATGTTGTCTGCAAAATAAAATTTCTAAAGGAGAACAGCAATGGAAAAGCTACTCGGCGTCGCAACGCTGGTATGCATGGCAAGTGCAGCACATGCACAATCAAGTGTGACCATCTACGGTTTGATTGATGCCAATATCACTTACAACAACAATGCTGATGCAAATAAAAACAGCCAGTTCAAACTCAACAGTGGTGGTATGAATACATCGCGCTTTGGTCTGCGCGGTAGCGAAGACTTGGGCAATGGCCTGAAAGCCATCATGCAGCTGGAAGGCGGCGTCTTGCTGGATACCGGCGCATCCGATGGTGACATCTTTGGCCGTCAGGCGAACGTGGGTTTGCAGGGTGACTTTGGTCGTATCGTTGCTGGTCGTTCTTACAGCACAATCTATGATTTCATTTTGCCATTTGACCCTATGGGCTATGCGCCGCAATATTCCTGGGCAACTTCTGCCGGTGCTACGGGCAACCGCAAAGACGGCATGCTGACCGGTGTTTCCAATCTGCTCAAATACCAGTTTGATGGCAAGGGTTTCAAACTGGGTGCAACCTATGGTTTTGGTGAAGTCGCTGGCAATACGTCGGGCAACGCCAAATACATCCTGGCTGCCAGTGCATTTGATGGCCCATGGGCTGCGGTCATCACTTACGAACAAAACAATAGCGCACCGATCGCCAACGGCTCTTACGACCAGGCCAAGGTATTGCATCTGGGCGGCACCTATGATCTGGGTGATGCCAAGCTGTTTGTCGGTTACCGCAATTTCAAGAAAACCCTGGCTACCGGCGCAGCCGATCAGCGTAGTGACACCCTGTGGCTGGGTGCCAATTATGCAGTGGCTCCGGCATGGACATTGACAGGTGTGTACTACTATCAAGACATCAAGAATGTAGCGCCAGGTGCAGATGCTGACCCGGGTTTGCTGGTATTGCGCGCCAGATATGCTTTGTCGAAACGCACTGACATCTACGTAGCCACCGGCTATGCCAAGGCCAGCAACAACAAGCTGACAGGTGTATCACGTGATGATGCCGGTTTTGCGACCAATCAGTCGTCTGCGACGGTAGGTATTCAACACCGCTTCTGATCGATTCTGATCGATTCTGATCGATTCTGATCGTTTCTGATCAAGTAGTGCAGTAGAAAACTGAATGGCCTGAACTGCGATTGCAGCTCAGGCCATTTTTGCTTGATGAAACTGTTCGTTTATGTTCCTAGTGCGGCCTGACTTCTTTCTTCAGCGCCGCCATCGCCATTTTTTCTACCAGGCCTGGTGCTATCAATTTCAGCCAGCGCCCCAGTTTGCCCTTGAAGGTCATGACCACTTCGCGGTCGCCGCGTTCATAGCCGCGTATGATCAGGGCGGCGCATTCTTCTATCGACATCGCATCATCTTCTTTCAGACCACTGCTGCCAGCAGCTTCGCCTGCGGCGTTATAACCGTGATAGCGGATCTGGGTGGCAACCACGCCAGGGTAAGCCAGCGTGACCCTGACGCCTGAACCCCTGAGCTCTGCACGCAGGCTTTCAAAAAAACCGACCATGGCAAATTTGCTGGAACTGTAAGCCGTGCGACCTGGCACACCGATCAAGCCGGCCAGCGAAGAAACGGCAACGATGGAGCCACGCGATTTTTTCAGGTAGGGCAGTGCCGCATGCGTGCACCAGATACTGCCCCAGAAATTGATACGCATCAGTTCCTGGTACCAGCCCAGGTTATCCACCTCTTCAAACAGCGCCTGTGCAGATTTACCGGCATTGTTGATCAGCACATCAATGCTGCCAAACTGTGCTACAGCGGCTTCTATCAACTGGCGGCAATTCGATTCCATGCCGACATCGGTTTTCACCACCAGCGATACGGCACCGAACGCCTTGCACTCAGCAGCCACTTTTTTCAAGGCATCTTCATTGCGGGCAGCCAGCACCAGTGCCAGTCTGGCACCGTGGGTGCGTGCCAACTGACGCGCCATTTCTGCACCTATACCATCAGAACTGCCGGTGATGATGACGACCTTGTGTTTTTCAGTCATGTTTTATAGCTTTCATCCATGCGATCCAGTTTGCGTATCAGGGACGGCCACACAAAGGCACCACCCAATCCACCCGTCTGCACACGCATGGCTTCAGACACCCCTTTGACGATCAGGGGATTGACGTGAACCAGTTCACCTCCACCAGCCTGTGCTGCCAGTTGTATCTGGCAGGTAGCTTCAAAGGTGTACATCGACAGGAAGGCATCGGCGATCGATTTACCCACTGTCAACAAGCCATGATTGCGCAACACCAGAAAGTTAGCCTGTCCCATGTCAGCTTGCAAGCGTGGTTTTTCATCTTCCCTGAAAGCAACGCCCTCATAATCATGATAAGCCAGCGATGCCAGCACAAAAGTCGATTGCTGCGACAGTGGCAGCACCCCGCATTTTTGCGCGCTGACAGCCACCCCGGCACGGGTATGCGTATGCAATACGCATTGCACATCTTCACGTGCCGCATGCACGGCGCTGTGGATGACAAAGCCAGCCGGGTTCACCGGGAAGGGCGAATCAATCACCTTGTTGCACTGCTGATCCACCTTCACCAGAGACGACGCCGTGATCTCGTCAAACATTAGCCCATACGGATTGATCAGGAAATGATGTTCAGGGCCCGGGATGCGGGCGCTGATATGAGTGAATACCAGATCGCTCCAGCCATAGGCGGCGACCAGGCGGTAACAGGCGGCCAGATCGACGCGCAATTGCCATTCTTCTGCGCTGACCTGATCCTTGATTGAGGCTATGTTCATACTATCTCCAGTGTTGTTTTTTTGAATGAGACTTACGTATCAGCACTTATTTGACTACAGCTTCGCTGACTGCTGTCTTGTAGATCGTATTACGTGGTTTGCTGAATAATTGCTTCAGCATCGGTTCAAATTCCACCAGCGGAAAAGTTTCAGCATGCGCATCAAATGAAGGGTTGTCGTACAAGGCACAAAATTCTGCCGTGCGTTCAAAGTGGGTGTGCTGACGGAATTGCTCGCGCATATCCCTGTCCATGCCGATGTGGTGGAAGAAGTAATGCCCCTGGAAGATGCCATGGTGTTGCACCATCCACAGATTGTCTTCAGTGACAAAGGGTTTCAGAATGGCTGCCGCAATATCCGGGTGGTTGAAAGAGCCCAGGGTATCGCCAATATCATGCAGCAGGGCGCAGCACACATATTCATCATCACGGCCATCGCGCATGGCACGGGTGGCTGTTTGCAATGAATGGGTGAACCGGTCTATCGGGAAACCGCCGTAATCACCTTCCAGTAGACGCAAATGCTTGATGACCCGTTCGGGCAGGTGCTGGGCAAATTGCATGAATTCACCACCGATGACTTGCCAGTCTTCTTTTGTACTGTCCTCCATGCGGACAAATTGGGCGTGATGTTGCATGTGACTGTCTCCTCAGTAAATGCTTGTCGGCATACCTTACAACGCTGTTCTTATCTTAAACTGTCAAATATTTTACAATTGGACGTTTACATAATTCTGCCCTGATTAATTTGATCCCTATGCTGGCCATAACCCCTGACGACAGTACCATGCACATCCTGCTGGGCGATCCCTGGTTTGCTGCCCTGCCTGCGCGGGACCGTAAGGCTATGGTAGCCGCAGGCGAGCATTTGCGCTTGCGGCCTGGTGAAATGCTGTTTCGCCAGGGTGATATGCCCAGCGGTTTCTATGCTGTCATCAGCGGCAGTATCAAGATGTCCACGCTAAGCGAAGGCGGGCGCGAAGCCATACTCATCATTCTTGACGCCGCCACCTGGTTTGGTGAAATTTCATTGATTGATGGCCAGCCACGCACCCATGACGCAACCGCTCTGGATGAAGTCGAGTTGCTGGTCTTGCCCCCGGCAACTTTTGCCATCCTCATGCAAAGAACAGTCTTTGCCACAGCCATTGCACAAATGCTGGCACGACGCATACGCCTGTTATACGGTATCGTGGAAGATGGCGGCCTGCGATCAGTCAGGGCCAGGGTGGCACGTCGCCTGTTATTGCTGGCAGATGTTGCCAACCGCCAGCAGGGTGACCATGCGATGGTCAAAGTCACGCAGGAATCGCTGGCGATGATGCTGGGCATAACTCGCCAGACCCTGTCGAAAGAATTACAGTTTTTCAGCCAGAATGCCTTGATCAGGCTGGCTTATGGCAAGATAGAAATACGATCAGAAAGCAGGCTGGCCAATTACTGCGACAAAGAATAATTTTGTTAAATTTTCTTAAGTGAAATGTTTCTTTGCGAAAAGCGGCGTTCTGGTCTATTGTAGACAGACTCCTTGTTTCAGGCGGGCTGTGATGAATTTCCTGACAAAATGGTATGGCATGCGCGGTGGCTTTCTTTACCTGCTGTTGAGCAGTATGGCAGTGCAGGCGCATGCTGCCTGTTCGCGTATCATCAATGCCCCGGTTGCCGCGCAGGGCCATAGCGTCATTGTCAATGGTGACAACATTACCGGCATTTATCCGGATATTTTTAAAGGCCTTGCTTCCAGGGAAACTTGTCAGTTTCATTTTTCTGCCGTACCCAGGGCCAGGCTGGAACTACAGTTTGAAAACGGCCAGGCAGATATCCTCTTCCCCGCCATTCGCACCAACCGCCGTGATGAACATGGTATTTTCGTGCCGCTGATCTATACTCGCGCCACCCTGATTTCCATTCAGTCAGCACGCCCTGCCATACACAGCCAGCAAGAACTGCTGGAACAAAAGAACCTGAAAGTGGCACTGGTACGTGGCTATGACTACGGCGAAGCCTACCAGTCCATTTCGGCTGAGCTTGGTCGGCAGGGCAGGCTGATCCTGGAAACCGATGCCGTTTCCGTTGCACGGGTGTTGAAGGCAGGTGTGGCAGATATCACCATCATGGCTCCATACATTTTTGCCGGTGCGGTGCAGGCCGATGCCAGGGTCGATGATTTATCCGAGAAATTACGTTTTGAAGCCATCCCCGAACTGCCTTGGGGCGATAGCGGCGTCTACCTGTCCAAAAAATCACTGACCCAGGATGACCGCAATGCCTTGCAGGACATGATGGAGCGGGCAGCGCGTTCAGGCGCGGTGTGGAAGGGATTCTTGCGCTATTACAAACCAGAGGTGTTGAAAGAAGGCAACCGCCCTCGCTAAGTGTAGCCAGGCGTGATTACTGTGTTTTATATTCACTGTAGATGAAGTATTTGGGCAATATATCAATGGGTTTTGGCAGAAATACAGCGCTACTGCGCATCTTCCTATTTTTTAGCGTCAGTGTTTTTGGCGCACAGGCACTGGCCGCATGTTCGCGCACCATCAATGTGCCGCTTGCTGCCACGGGGCGCAGCGTCATCATCAATGGAGAAAAGATTGACGGTATCTACCCGGACATCTTGCGTAACCTGACTGAGACATGCAAATTCACCCTGACCGCCGTACCCAGGGCAAGGATGGAATTGATGTTTGAAACCGGGCGGGCCGATCTGCTCATCCCTGCCAGCAGAACCCCCAAGCGTGATGAACATGGCATTTTTATCCCCATGATCTACAACCGCGCTACCATCATTTCCATAGACAGCAATCGCCCTGTAATTACATCAGCGCAAGATCTGCTGGACAAGAAAGACCTGAAAGTGGTTTTGGTGCGTGGCTTTGATTACGGTCCCACCTATCAGGACCTGATCAGGCAGCTAAACAAACAGGGGCGATTGTTTTTTGATGCCGATCCGCTTTCCGTCGCCCGCCTGTTAAAGGCGGGCATTGCCGATATCACCATCATGGCACCCTCCATACTTGCCGGCGCCATGATGGACGATGCCCGTGTGCAAGACATGCTGGACAAGCTGCGTGTTGAACCTATTCCTGAATTACCCTGGGGTGATAGCGGTGCCTATATTTCAAACAGATCCCTCAACAAGGAAGACAAGGCAGCCTTGAAAGACCTGCTGGAGCAAGTCGCCAAATCCGGCACAGTCTGGAAAGGCTTCATGCGCTATTACCCCGCCAGCGTCCTGATGGAAAGCATACGTCCGCGCTGATAGCGTCTTACAGGGCAATGCCCGTTTCAAACTTGCTACGTAGAATAGAAAAAAAGCTGCGTACATTACGCACATTGGCGTGGGCCGCAAACAGCCGGTGCGCCAGCGCATGGTACGCCGCCATATCCGCCACCTGTATCACCAATACAAAATCCGGCCCGGGTGATATCCGGTAGCATTGCTGCACGGCGATTTCCTGCGCCACCAGTTGTTCAAATTCCAGCAGTTTTTCTGTCGCCTGATGATCAAGCGTGATTTCCACAATCGCCGTCAGGCCAGCTCCCAGCTTGGTGGTATCCAGTATCGCCACCTGGCGGGCAATAATACCCTCATCCGTCAGCCGCTTGACGCGACGCAGGCAGGTAGGGGCAGACGCATGCACGCGCAAGGCCAGTTCATGATTGGTCAGGGATGCATCCTTTTGCAATTGTTGCAAAATACGCTTGTCCAACTCGTCGATGGTAAACATGTGGCTAATTATTTCTTGAAATGACTATAAATGAAATAATAGTTCAAATATGAAATTGATGTTCTTTAAATTTCAATAATGATTGAATTTTGAAAGAAAACATCATTCCATCTGCTTTAGCATGGCTACATATCAATTCTTTCATCAGAGGTCATCATGTGCGGTATCGTCGGCGCAGTTGCACAACGTAATATCACCCCCGTCTTGCTCGAAGGCTTGAAACGGCTTGAATACCGTGGTTATGACTCTTGCGGCGTCGCCCTGCATGTAGATGGCCACCTGCAACGCTCACGCAGCACATCCCGCGTGGCCGACTTGCAAGCGCAGATAGACCAGTCCGGCCTTGCTGGCTTCACCGGCATTGCCCACACCCGCTGGGCCACGCACGGCGCACCGTCTTCATCAAATGCCCACCCGCATTTTTCACGTGACCGCATCGCTCTCGTGCACAACGGCATCATAGAAAACCATGAAGAACTGCGCGCCGAACTGACACAGGCCGGTTATGTCTTTGAAAGCCAGACCGACACCGAAGTCATCGCCCACCTCATAGACCACCTCTACAGCGGTGATTTGTTTGAGACTGTGCAAATCGCCATCAAGCGCCTGACTGGCGCATTTGCCATCGCCGTATTCTGCCGCGATGAACCACACCGCGTCGTCGGCGCACGCCAGGGGTCTCCGTTGATCGTCGGCGTTGGCCAGGGCGAAAATTTTCTCGCATCCGACGCCATGGCGCTGGCAGGCACCACAGACCAGATCATCTACCTGGAAGAAGGCGACGTAGTAGACCTGCAACTGCAAAAAGTATGGATAGTCGATAGCGAAGGCAAATCAGTCCAGCGCGAAGTAAAAACCGTACACGCCCACAGCGGCGCAGCAGAGCTCGGCCCTTACCGCCACTACATGCAAAAAGAAATTTTCGAGCAACCGCGTGCAATTGCAGACACGCTCGAAGGCGTCATCAGCATCATGCCCGAACTGTTTGGTGATGGTGCCTACAAAGTCTTCAAGCAGATAGACTCAGTATTGATACTCGCCTGCGGCACCAGCTATTACGCTGGACTGACAGCCAAATACTGGATAGAAGCAATCGCTAAAATCCCCGTCAATGTAGAAATCGCCAGCGAATACCGCTACCGCGAAAGTGTACCCAACCCCAATTCACTGGTCGTCACCATCTCGCAAAGTGGCGAAACCGCAGACACCCTGGCCGCATTAAAACATGCACGCAGCCTGGGCATGCTGCACACACTCACTGTCTGCAATGTATCCACCAGCGCCATGGTGCGCGAATGCGCCTTGTCATACATCACACACGCTGGTGTCGAAGTCGGCGTCGCCTCCACCAAGGCTTTCACCACACAACTGGCAGCACTCTTCCTGCTGGCACTGTCCCTTGCACAAAGCAAAGGCCGCCTCACCGAAACTGATGAGGTAGAACACATCCGTGCCCTGCGCCACCTGCCCGTCGCCATCAGCGCCGTGCTGGCACTGGAACCACAAATCATTTCCTGGGCAGAAGAATTCGCCCGCAAAGAAAACGCACTCTTCCTCGGTCGCGGCCTGCATTACCCCATCGCCCTCGAAGGCGCATTAAAACTCAAAGAAATTTCCTACATCCACGCCGAAGCCTACCCGGCAGGTGAACTCAAGCACGGCCCCCTGGCCCTGGTCACCAAAGAAATGCCCGTCGTCACCGTCGCCCCCAACGACACCCTGATAGAAAAACTCAAATCCAACATGCAGGAAGTCCGCGCCCGCGGCGGCGAACTCTACGTCTTCGCCGACGCCGACTCCCGCATCACCTCCAGCGAAGGCGTACACGTGATACGCCTGCCAGAACATTACGGGCAGTTGTCACCAATATTGCACGTAGTGCCACTGCAATTGCTGGCGTATCACACGGCATTGGCACGGGGGACGGATGTGGATAAACCGAGGAATTTGGCGAAGAGTGTGACGGTTGAATAGGGCAGTATATTGAGTTACATTGCCATGATCACCAAGCCCCCAATTTTTGGAGAAAGCAGATCATGGCAAAGTACCTCATTTCATTTCCCAGTGCTGCAATGAAAGTACCCGACAGTGAGATGGAGGCAGTGGGGCGAGATGCCCATGCTGTGATACGCGAGACTAAGGAAGCAGGCGTCTATGTTTTCGCCGGTGGTATTGATGAAACAGTGCCGCCCGTTCTGGTATCAGCCAATGGCGCAGTCGCTGAGGGAGGCTACCCTTGGGCACCTCCACTCAATGGTGGATTCACTGTACTTGAGCTTCCTTCAAGAGAGGACGCCATCGCCTGGGCCACGCGTCTTGCGAAAGCCTGTCGCTGTGATCTGGAGCTTAGGGTATTTTGGTTTGATTCGGAGTTGTGAGGTCGGAGTGTTGCTGTACATTCTGCTCGCTCCCGAAATGCGCGCTTCGGTCGAGGTGAGTTAGAGCTAGTGTAGTTCCGCTTTGGGTCGATATCGTCCGACCTGCCTCGACCAACTTAATTTACTGATCGTCTGCCGAGCCACTTTCAGGTCTTCCTCTCAACCAGCTATATTCAATGCAATCAAGATTCACGCCGTCGAATAAAGTAGAGCGAGCGAGGACAAGGTTGATCGTGGCAGCCATCCTATGGCATTGCTTAGCAGCTTTTGCCTGAATGACTTAGCTCATGCTTAGCGAAGGCTTCCGATATGTCACTTTTAGAAATTAAAAGACGTTCATCGGTGATTGCGCTCTCTTGGGGCGGTACTGTCGTAGTATGATTGAAACTAGCCTACTTCTATGTATCTCGGTTTAGACCTGATGAGAGTGCGCACGTGTCGACGATAGTCAATACGAGCTTGTCGCCTCCAATCATCAAGCCTTGGCTCAAAGTATCTGCCCACTACTGGGATTTTCACTGCCCAGCCCCACCATGGTGGGCTTATGTATTTATCAAGCTCCGATTCAGTAAACTTGATGCCAATGAGCCGGAGAAGCTTAGGGTTCGAGCCTAGAGGCACGACCTCACGCCAAAGGCCTTGCCGATGTAAGATATTAGTTCTGTACGGCAGCGGTCCGGCATTTTGACATTGACCGAACCACAGGCATCGAATTTCCGCGCCCTGTCGATTTGCTTGTGACTTCAACCCGCCAATGGGTAAGAAGTTAGCTCCTGAGTCTGCGTTTAGTGTGTTGCAGCTGGAAGTCCTCATCCTACACGTTCGGAGAATTTCCATTGCAGTCCACACGTCGGTGATGTGCCTGATTCGTTTTGTCAAATCCATCTCCTATCTTTCTGGTTAGTGACTAGGGGCTGTTGACGTTTGAGCGTAAGCCTTTGAAAAAGAAAGGCAAACTTGTATTGTTAAGGTTCTCACACCGGATTAACACGAGTTTGCCATGCCCCGATTGCTGCTCAACGACGAGCTTTGGTCGAAGCTAAAGAAGATTTTGCTTCAAGAACGAATTTATAACAAGCGCAATTTACGCCTGATGGTAGAAGCGATGCTGTATCGGTTGAGAGTGGGTTGCCTGTGGAGAGACTTACCGAAAGCGTTTGGTCGCTGGAACTCGATTTATAAGAGATTTAATGCCTGGTCAAGCTGCGAGAAGTGGCGTGCAGTTTTTAACAAAGCTGAACAAAGCTGGGGTTAGGTCTATCATTACGACATTTTGGATTTGATTGTTGTGTCTGAAATATCCCCAAGCACAGCGACCAGCAAGATAAGTTTAAGCCTCCTGTACTGACTCTCCAAGGCCGCAAAAAAGTTGCCTGCATCTCTGACAGCACCTCCTCATGCGATTTCATGCGTGCCACTACCTGACCGTGTCACAAAGCCTGCTCATCCATTAGTTACAAGTCCGATTAAGAAAAGGAAGTCGTCGTCTGCTAAAACTCCCATTTCACTACGCCAAAGTAATCGAGCATTGCAGTAGACAATATCGAAGCGGAATGTATAACAAGAATAAATATCTACTTCTTTGTATGCCTGGTCAAACCGCATCCCGTAGGCTTAACCAGAACACTACTAATTCAAACTGAACGAAACCAAATGAACTGGCTAAAGAAACTCTTAGGCGGCAAGAATTCCAGCAACATGGCGGAAGTAGTTCAATCAACGATGGCCGCTACTCAGGCTGCTGCGCCGATATTTACTGCTGACCACAAGGTGCAAGAAAACGCAGAACTTCACGCGCAAGAAGCTTTGCGTTTTGCAAGGGAAACGTATCAGCATGAACTGGATTGGACCGATGCGAGTGTCGCTCATATTGAAACCATGCTGGCGGAGTACCACGCAACTTTACCGAATATGTCGCCGGACGATGACAAGGTGCAGACGTTTGCAAGAATGTTCGGCAGCTATGTTGGTGAAGTTTATCGTCGTAACCATGGTGCGACTTGGGGTGTGATTAGCTGGCAAGGGGAGGATGTGCCGGGCCTGCAATGCGAAGGCAATACTAATTTGTTGTGGCCCTGGATGCGTGCATACAAGCGCATCAAGAACGGGCCAGAAGAGAATATCTGGCATTACTATCAAATACAGGTACTAAAGCAGAATCAGGGCAATAGCCAGAAGCCATTCAATATCGGTCAGCGAGTGCGCCATGAGCGTTTTGGTGTTGGTGAAGTATTTGCCTATCACGAAGAAGTGGAATTCCCATGTGCCTGGATACGATTTGAAAACGGCGAGAGTAAATTGATTAATCTGACTGGTGGCAAGGTAGAGGCGGTTTTAATACCCTAATTTAGAGCGTGTTATTTTTTAAAGCAGGTAGCTATTTCTAATCACACTATTATTGAACGCTGACCAAGACTTACTGAATCGCCACCGCAAATGCCGTTTGCGCCATTTGTGACCTCCATTATTTGTAAGTTTTCTGTAACAGAAAAATCAATTTGTGTCTTACAGGTTTGTCATAAACGACCGGAGCGGTAATACCACTTTCGTTTTTGTGCAAAATTTTGTTCGATTCAAGATGTACCTTCACTTCTTGCGGCCATTTTTTGTCACCGGCTTTGCCGGGTATTGTTAGTGGCATTAGCGCTGTACCCTTATCGTCGTATTTGGATGCACGGTAATACACTATCTCTTTCCTCTCTATTTTATTTGCAGACGATATGAAGTGCTGAGTTTCTTCGTCGTTGCCATGATTGCAAATGAATTCACGTCCGGAATCCAACTCCATTCCAAGCTTCCTGTCTGAATAAAAATGGTGCGGTGTCTTATTCCGCGTGTGAGATGCGTGTCAATGAATGATGAAGTCAGCGGAATGAAAAATTCTGCAATTCGCATCACGATTTTTTGTTCAGCGCAGTGATTGAACGATGTTGAAACTGACCAAATCTGTCAGTGCACTGACAAAAATTGAGATGAACCATGTCTCAATTCAGTGAGGGTTTATGGTCTTCCTGGTCTGTTGCGTATCTGCCCGGGCTGGCTTGCAAGCCGCATGGTGACTGGGTACTGTGGCGCTTCGACAAACAAAGACACCCACTGTTAGGCCATTTTCTTTTTTGAATTCATCGCATTACAGGCAGTTCATTATTCGTGCGCATCCACAAGCATGCGCCATGGATTTCAAAAGATGTCGCACACAAGCTCCATCAAAAATGACTAACGTATAAACCAGGAGTTCTTACGTGAAAAAACTATCTGCCCGCATGACGACCGTCTGTCTGGCGTCATCTCTACTCTGCTTGCAACTGTCAGGTTGCGGAGGTTCCAGCAGTGCTGATTCTGCTGCTCAGAATGGCGCAGGCAATGCGCCCATGGCGGCACCACCGCAAGCTGCACCGGCTGCCGAAACTGTGCTGACACCTGTCAGTGCTACTGCCAGTTCCATGGAACGTGGCGACCTGTCTGCTGCTGCGGCAATCGATCATAATGACAACACGCGCTGGGGTAGTGGTTTTACTGATGACCAGTACCTGACACTGGATTTCGGCAAAACCGAAACCATCACCCGCGTGCGCATACAGTGGGAAAACGCCCATGCCATACAGTACCTGTTGCAGGTGTCTGACAATAATGCAGACTGGACCACGATCAAGACGGTAGATAACAGCCAGGGCGGTGTTGAAGACCTGACCGATCTGAACGGCAAGGGCCGCTATCTGCGTATGAAAGGTATCAAGCGTTCGACACAGTATGGGTATTCGATTATTGAAATCCAGGCTTTTTCTGGTACGCCAGTGGTGTCGCAGCCGGGTACAGATCCAACGCAACCAACACAGCCCAGCCAGCCAAGTCAACCAGGTCAGGTAGACTTGAGCAAGCCTGGTGTGGCAGTCAAACCTGTGGCGGCAAGCTCTTCCGCAGTAGAAAATCAGGCCATGTCGGCTGCCATGGCGATTGACGGAAAAATGAATACGCGCTGGGGCAGTACGTCTGAAGACGGTGCGTGGATACAGTTTGATTTTGGTACCAAGACACCAGTTGGCTACATGAAGCTGGTCTGGGAAAACGCCTATGGCAAAGAATATGCATTGCGTGTGTCGGATGATGGCCAGACCTGGTCACAATTGCGCTATGTCAGCGGTGGCAAGGGCGGTACGGAAGAATTCTTTAATCTCGGTGCCAATGCCCGCTATATACGCCTGCAAGGTGTGGCCCGTGCTACACAATACGGGTATTCATTGTTTGAAGTCGAATTCAAGTCGCCTGGCAGTGACAACACCATAGCCGATGCCACCACATCGGCATTGAAATTCCCTGCCAGTGGCAGTGGCTGGGCAGCATTGCCTGCCGCCGCCGAGCCATTGGAAACACTGCAATTCACGCTGCCTGATGGCACGCTGGTGACACGCTTCGGCGCGCGCGGCCTGGCTCGCCATGGTCGTGAACGTGGCGAAGAATGGAATGAAATCGGTTATGGCCCGAACGAAACCGTCGATGCCGCAACAGGTCTGCCGGTTGATAAGGGGCCGGGCAATTACCTGACCTTCGTTGCCCAATACTTCAAGAACCGCACCTGGGGTTTTGAGATACTCGACAATAGTCGCGTAGCAGGTGTGACCAAGCCGACGCTCACCGTCAATCAATACAATACCGTGGACTTTTTACCTGGGGGTGTCGCTTTCTTCCGTGGTTTTGATCGCGTAGGTGTGACGGGTTATGGCTGGATGAATCCGGGTGAACTGGTCGACCGCAATGTTGCCATCTGCAAGCCGGTTCCTTATCCGGCCAATGGCAAACTGGCGAGTGCTGATGGTGTCAACGGCGCCTGTACCTTGCGCGTCAAGGATTATCCAGGGCATGACGATCTGGATGCAAATGGCTTCCCCAATGGCAAAAATATTCCGGCCCGCCCACTGGTTGTCGGTGATGTGATTGAAGTGTCGCCGTCGATGTTTTCGACGCCTGACGGCATGGCTGCCAAAGGGGATAGCGGCGGTGTGCGCTATTACTCAGCCGAGTGGATTTATGTGGTGGGTTCCGGATTGAAGCCATGGTATGGCGTGCAACCGCGTTTGAATTCTGTGCCTTTGCCGGAAGAGACCTTGTCTGGTGGTCAGGGTTCGGTGTCTTACAACTATTCAGACAATGGTTTGTTCATGTTCCAGCAACCGCACAACAATGCGGGTATGCAAAACATCCAGCGCTTTGTTGAAGGCCGTCGTCTGGTGCATACCAACTTCACCACTGGTGATCATAACGAACCGGGCAATGATCGTTACCAGCAGGCTGTTGGCTTGCAGGGGCCGCGTTTCAACCAGTCTGCCTGTATTGCCTGTCACGTCAACAATGGTCGCAGTGTGGCACCAACCGCAACCAATCAGCGTCTGGACAGCATGTCGGTACGGGTAGCTGCGTTGAATGCAGCAGGGCAGCAGTTGCCACATCCGCAGTATGGCAGTGTGGTACAGATGAATGCATTTTCGACGTCTGGTGTACCGCAAAACTGGGGCACCAATGTCAACGTGGCCGGATTTGAAACCACTTCAGGCAAGCTGTCAGATGGCACGGTGGTTGAATTGCGCAAGCCAACACTGGCTTTCGAAGGTGCAGTACCGGCAATTTATTCCTTGCGCGCTGCCCAGCCTATGATAGGCATGGGCCTGCTCGAAGCAATACCGGAAGCAGATATCCTGGCCCGTGCACGCACCGCACCAGATGCAGATGGTGTCAAGGGTGTGGCCAACTTTGTGTTTGAACCTGAAACAGGCACGGTGCGCCTGGGTCGTTTTGGCTGGAAGGCATCCAAGGCAACCTTGCGTCACCAGACGGCTGCTGCATTGCTAGCGGATATGGGTGTGACTTCTGCACCTTACCCTAACCGCAGTTGCACGACTGACCCTGCCGGTTGCGCAGCAGCGCCACGTCAGTTGGGTATATCGGAAGCCGATCTGCAATCGATCTCGCGTTATCTGGCGCTGGTGGGTGTGCCTGCGCAACGCAGTATCCCGAGTGGTTTCCCCAAAGGTGTAGCACCGCTGGATGAACACCGTGTCGACGCGCAACAGGTAAGTGCCGGTGCCAAGCTGTTCCAGGGTATGCGCTGTGCGTCTTGCCACACGGCAGAGATGAAGACAGGCTCAGGCCATCTGTTTGCAGAGTTGCGCAACCAGACCATACGCCCTTATACCGATTTGCTGCTGCATGACATGGGCGCAGGTCTGGCTGACAAGCTGGTTGAAGGCCAGGCACAGGGCAATATGTGGCGTACTTCACCGCTGTGGGGTATCGGTTATACCGACAAGGTCATGGGCAATAGCAGCAAGGTCGGCTACCTGCATGACGGTCGTGCCCGTAACCTGACTGAAGCGATCATGTGGCATGGTGGCGAAGCGGATAAAGCGCGTCAACGCTTCCAGGACCTGTCCAAAGCAGATCGCGAGGCAGTATTGGCTTTCCTGAGATCTTTGTAACCCTGGTACTGAGTGGGCTGTCACAGCCCACCAGCGTTGCTTTTTAAAACGGCTGCTGAACAGATACATGTTCAGCAGCCGTTTGTTTTTGCAGGCATGCACTCTGGCACTATGCGTGCGCGACCTTACCTGCACGGGCTTATGCTGGCTGAGCTTTGTAAAGGTCCTTGCTATTTCTGCTCAACAAAATCAAGCGATATTTCGCTCAGATAAGGCTGTGCCTGGATCACTGCGGGCAGGTTGGATTTGATTTTTTGTTCGCCAAGAATGGCCTTGGGCGTATTTTTACCAGGGGGTAGCTGGAAGCGGAAATGCGGCGTGCAATCGCCGGATGGTTTTGAAAATGCGCCATCATTGAAGCTGGTGACGTGGCCACCGTAATCCCAGCCGAAGCCATACAGGGTGAACGGCTTGCCGTTTTGTTTTTCTACAGCCTGGATAGAATCGAGTGTCTTCAAGCCCTGATAAGTCCACTGGCTTTTCTCGATATTGATATTGACGGAAACAAGTCGGGTCATTGCGTCATCATCAAAATACACTTCTACCCTGTAGGGCTTCATCAGGTTTTGTGGATAAAGGACCAGTACTTTTTGTGTACTTCCTTCCGCGCCATCGACTTCCTGCACCGAGGCGTTTCCTGGATAGCGTTTCTTCAGGCCCTGTGCAGTATCGCCTTTCTTTACCGGGTTTTGGCAGGAAAGCGCCAGGTCAGACGGAGCAGCAGGTTTATCCGCTGCGTAAACACTCGGTGAGCTGGCAAGCGCGATGGCTGCACATAATAAAACAGCTGGTTTCAATGAAGAATTCATGGTGTTTATTTCTCGAAAAATGGATCACACGAAAAGTAAATGGATGATATGCCTGTTTCGGGTTTATGTGAACCAGACTAAAGTTCAGGTCGCTGGCTATATATTGTGGCGGCGTTCGGTGAAGAGCGCTCTGTGATAACACGTCCTAAAACAGGTGGTGTTGCTCGCACTCATTCTTATTGACGCAATGCGTTATAAGCGCCGGTATTTGCTCAACTTGATAAATGTGGCGTTATGCGCTACACTATTTTTATGATTAAATCGTTCTCTCACAAGGGTTTGCAGCTGTTTTTTGAGACTGGCACCAAGTCGGGGATACAGGCACATCACGCTGGCAAGCTAAGATTGCAACTGGCAGCCTTGCACCAAGCCGCCAAGCCAGAAGACCTCAATGCCCCAAGTTGGCGACTGCATGCACTGAAGGGCAACTTGCAAGGCCACTGGTCGCTGACAGTGAATGGCAACTGGCGTCTGACCTTCAGATTTGAAGACACTGATGTGATTCTGGTTGATTATCAAGACTATCATTAGGAGTAAACGATGCTGACCCAATTTAATCCACCGCACCCAGGTGAGTTGTTGCAGGAGTACATAGAGGGCCGCTCTGTGACAGAAGTTGCGCGACATTTGGGGGTAGACCGTACGACCTTGTCGCGTTTGTTGCATGGTAAAAGTGATCTGTCTGCTGATATGGCCTTGCGCTTCGAAGCCGCACTCGGCACCAGCGCCAGTATGTGGTTAGGTATACAAAGAGACTATGACTTATGGCAGGCAAGGCAGCAAAAGCGTCCCGTTATTAAACGGTTCACAGAAATGGCTGCATGATCACAGCAAAAGAGTCGAGTCTTGCAACGACGGTAATGCGCCTTCGCGCTGCCACAGAGATACCAGCATTCATATGCAAAACATGCTTGACTGTGAGGCGTTTTAACGCACTGTGTTGGTAGACGAAAAACATAAGACCTGAAAGCTCACCACAGAGGCACAGAGCCACAGAGAAGTGCTGGAGGCTGTAAATTTATTCCTGCTTTTGCGGTGAAATTCCCGACGTAGGGTAATGAAATGGACGCCTCCCTCCCAAACGGCATCGTGATGTGCCAAAGTAGAGTTTCGACAAACTACTTAACAGAAGGGAAGCGTCATGGAAAAGATTACCGTAATTGGATTGGATTTGGC
>NZ_JBMPOW010000014.1:0-180741 GCF_049340205.1 Undibacterium sp. Ji49W
AGCGTATTTCATCATGCGTCAGCAGTCATCAAGCGGCTGCAATAAAGACCGAATGTATGGCTGCAATCGACTACGTCAGGTTTAATTTGAAAATGCTCTTGCAAATGGGGGGCGTCCATGTATGCGCTCCGCGCACCGGCCCCCTTGTCCAAATTTTGAAGAGACAAGGCTTTGTGCGTAGCAACTTGGCGCATGCAGTAAAAGATGGCGCATGCATTGAAAGATGCTGCGCACCCTACCGGGACTATACGCCACCTTGCAATGAATCAACCTGCGAGGCTGTTGTCTGCAGGAGATATTTACTCCCCCGCATCCAGATACCCAAACACCGCCCGTCGCACCCGCTTGCGCAAATTGGCAGCGCTGGCGGGGGATTCTGAACCCGCGCGCGCTCCCGCCGCATCGACCATGCCCTTGATGATGCCCATTAAGTCGGCCATGACTTCTGTATCGCTGGCACCTTCAGGCATATCGGACTGAGAGAGTATGTCGTGCGCGGTTTTGTGCAGCCGGGCGGACTGGCGTTTGAGGTCTGAGGCTACTGGCAGGCGTAGCTCTTCTGCATCCAGTATCTTTGCCAATGCCGGTCTTTTTAGCTGGTGGGTGATGGCGACATCGATCAAATCTTCCAGTGCCTTGCGGCCGCCCTGGCTCAGGTCTATTTTCTCGGCGTCTTCGACAAGTGCCGTGGTCTGTTCCAGTATCAGGGCCCTGCTGATGGCATCTTTAGAGGGGAAGTACTGGTACAGCGAACCTATGCTGACACCGGCCTTTCTTGCCACAGCATTGGTGGAGCAGGCACTCAGACCTTCAGATTCAAGAATGTGAGCAGCAGCTTGCAAAATGGCTTCTACGGTCGCGACAGAGCGGGCTTGCGTGGGGCTTTTACGAGGGGCCAGCGGGGTCGTGGCTTTGCTGATGGGCTTGGGCATGAATGCGAGTTTTAAATATGAGCGATAACTCATATTATATCTCTACTTTATCTACCTTGGCGAAAGCAAATAATCATGCAAACACAAAACCACCATCAACAAAAAAACGACCAACAATTGCTGGATGACACCGTAATCGCCGTGCGCCTTGCAGCAGACTCTTTACTCCAGCGTTTCAAGTCTGATGCACGTCCTGCTGACTTGCCGCAGTTGATCAAGATGATAGAAGACAATGACAATGCCGTTACCGAACAACTGCGTGCGTCCTTGCTGGCACTGCGGCCCCATGCGCAATGGCTGGACGATGAAAAATCCAGCGGCCCGCTGCCTGCGGGCGAATGGTGGGTCGCTGACCCGGCAGAAGGCAACGTCAACCATATCCACGGCACGACTGAATGGGCAGTGACAGCAACACTGGTGCGTGACAATGTTCCTGTACTAACGGTAGTCGCTGAACCGCTGGCGGCAAAGCTTTATACGGCAGTGCTTGGCGGTGGTGCATATCTGAACGGCCAGCCCCTGCGTGTATCGCAAAAACCCAGCCTTGCGGCTGCCCTGGTCAGCACTGGCCAGGCGACGCCGGGTGAAGGCAAGCTGGCTTACAGCAAGATAGGTCAGTCTGTCACGGCCATGCTGGAATACGCACTGCTGGTACGCATGGCAGTACCTGCCACCATGCAACTGGTGCAAGTCGCTACCGGGCAACTGGATGCATTCTGGCAGCACGGCAATGTCTTGTCTGGCCTGGTCAGCGGTTCCTTGTTGGTGACTGAAGCTGGCGGCCAGATAACAGACTGGTCAGGCAAGCCATGGACTTTATCCAGCCCCAATTTTGTTGCCAGCGCACCTGTCATGAATGGCCAGTTGGTAGCAGTTCTGAAAAACATCTAAACAAAACCCAGGACTTCCACAAAATTGTCCCAGCAAGGCCATGCTTTAGGAAACCACCTTTGCAAGGATGGTTCGTTACGTCGGCAGACAATATATTGTCTGAAACCCCGCCTCCACCGTAGCGACGAAGACAGTACGAATAGTACGGCTAGGCGCTGCAACGCAGTTGGGGCGGTTTTGTGTAGGTCCGACAAGAAAAGAGAATGAATATGAAAGAATACGCAGTCGTCGGTGCCAGCAGCGGCACAGGTTTGGCAATTACCCGTTTGCTGGCAAGTCAAGGTCATACTGTGCGTGCCATTGCACGTAAGCCACCCGCAGCAACAGAATTTATCAAACCTGTCGTTGCCGATGTAGGCAAGCCGGAAGCCATTGCCGCAGCACTGGCGGGTGAACTGGAAGCAGTATTTTTTACGGTAGATATCCACAAGGCATTTGCGTCAAAACAGCTGATACGCTCGGTGATGTTTGATGGTTTCGTGAATGTGCTGGGCGGTGCTAAGCGTAGTACAAAGCCGCCACGCATCATCCTGCTCTCTGTCATGGGGCCGGGCAAGCCATCACTGACCTGGTTTCTGTTAAATCTGGCCAAGCGCGGCATGCAAAAGAATATCGTGGACAGAGAACAGGCACTTGTCGATAGCGGCCTGCCGTATGTGATCTTGCGTGCACCGCGCCTGGTTGATGTATTAGAAAATGAAATTGAAACGACCAGACCAGCAACAGCCGCCATATTATCTGCCCAGGCTAATCACCGCCTCGACATGAAACGCACGATAGCAAGGCCTGATCTGGCCGCTGCCATGGTCGCCGCCGCAGCATCAGCACCAGAAAACAGCGTGTGGGATGTGTATGGTGATAACGCCGGACCAGTGCCCGCATGGTATTTTTAAAAACCACCGCAACGGGCAAATCAAATTCTGGCAATGGTCCTGCGCATGAGATTATCAATGGTAAGCATGCAAACATCCGTAGATACTTTGTTTTGCGGAACTTTCTCAGCCAGAGATGGCCTGACAATGGCCAGACACGCATTACCAGGCAAGCACTACCCGTGCGCAGGCCGTTTCAATGCCTGCTGCAAAAACGGCCTGAGAACTTCCATTGACAGATTAGCCATGAATAAAATACTGCCTGCCCTTGTCCTGACTTTCTCGCAACTTGCCATGGCGCAGGCTGCATCTGTGAACACAGGGCCCAGACCCGTAGCGCCGATGCCACAGATAGAAGCACCGCGTGACCGGGTGTTTCGTGGCGTCATGAAACTTGATGTGGATGCATCTGATACCGTGCACAAGATCATCCGTGTACGGCAAACCATACCTGTGCAAAAAAGTGGCGCCATGGTCTTGCTGTATCCCGAATGGGAAACAGCCAGCCATGCAGCAACGCAATCGGTGGCCGACCTGGCAGGTTTGCTCATCATGGCGGGTGATACCAGGCTGGAATGGCAACGTGATGCGGTGAACCCATTTGCCTTTCATATCTCGGTGCCAAAAAATGTGCCTGAACTCAGGCTGGAATTTCAGATATTGCCTGCAAGTCGCGGCTTGTCGCCAGATATATTGAAGTTGCAATGGTCCAAACTTGCGCTGTACCCGGCAGGCTGGTACCTGCGTAATATCGCGAGCAATGCATCCCTTAGCTTGCCCAGGGATTTTCAGTTCGCCACTTCGCTTGATAGTGATAGGGTTGACGGCAACCAAGTCAGTTTCAAGCAAACCAGCTTTGAAAAATTGATGGATGCACCCGTGTATGCGGGGCGGTATTTCAAACGCGTAGAACTGACGACTGCTGGTGCCAAAGTGCCAGTACGCCTGAACCTGGTGGGTGATTCGGAAGCAGCGCTTGCCATTACTCCGGATTTTTTGAGCAAGTATCAAACGATGGTGACGGCTATGCCCAGGCTGTTTCGGGGACAGCCTTATCCACATTTTGATTTTCTGGTGAGCTTATCGGATGTGGTATTTTCTGGCGGTGGGGCAGAACATTCGGAATCGACCGAGATCAATCTGCCTGCTGATTTCTTTAATAATTCCGACGCACAATTACGCATTGCCAGCCTGCATCCGCATGAATATGCACATGCCTGGAATGGGCGCTTTCGCCAGCCTGCGGATTTATGGACACCCAACCTGAACATGCCCATGCGCGGCAGCCTGCTATGGATGTATGAAGGGCAGACAGAATTCTGGGGGCGCATATTGACGTCGCACCTGGGTTTCATGACACGTCAGCAAAGTCTGGATGCACTGGCGATGGATGCAGCATTTGTCAGCGCCCGCGTCGGCAGGCAATGGAAGTCGCTGCAAGACAGCACCATTGATCCCATCTATATGGCAGGTGGAAAATCTTCAGTGCGCTGGCGTGACTGGCAACGGCGTGAAGATTATTATGTCGAAGGCGTGCTGCTATGGCTGGATGTAGAAATGCTGATGCGCGAACGCTCATCCGGCAAAAAAGGGCTGGCCGATTTTGCTGGCAGTTTCTTTGGTGGCAGCAAGGTGAACAGTATCACCAGCACCTATACCTTCGCCGATATCTGCAAGGGATTGAATCATATCGTGCCCTATGACTGGGCTGCCTATTTCACTACCCGCCTGCAGGCGCACGATGCCGGTCATGCACTTGATGGCCTGACACGCAGCGGCTACCGTCTGATTTACACGGATGAGCCGACAGACTATTTCACGAAGATGGAAGCCGATGCAGGAGCGACCGATTTTTCTCAATCGCTGGGGCTCACGGTCAACAGCAAAGGCATGGTCAGCAGCGTCACCTGGGAAGGCCCGGCTTTCCGCGCCGGCATCAGCCTTGGCGCACGCTTGTTGAATGTCGGCAAAGAAGCATACTCGGACACCGTATTGAAGCAGGTAATCAAGGCGGCAGCGGTATCGAAGGAAGCGATAGAACTGACTTTCATGGCAGATGGCAAAACCCGTACTGTCAGCATTAACTACACGGGTTCGCTGCGTTATCCGCGCCTGGAGCGTATTCCTGGTACGGTAGACCGGCTGGAGAGTTTGCTGACTTCACCCGCGCATATTGGTGGGTGAGTGCGGTTAATTGCAGGTTGGGCCGCATGTTCCCCGAACTTAAAACAAGTCAGATATCATGTTCTTCAACAGCATAAGCAAGCCGTATCGCCTCCGCCAGTGCCAGACAGGCGGCGCTGGCCCCGTGTGCAGGCAAGCGCAGGCTGATGGCAAATTCGTCCAGCAAGGGTAAACCTGCTTCTGAACCAAGTATGTCCAGCCCGGGCGGCACTGTCGATGGCAGCAAGGCAGTCACTGCCAGGTCTGCCTGCACGGTGGCGGTAATGGCTTCTATACTGGGATAATCGACAACATTGCGCCAGTCTATACTGGCCCTGGCCAGTTCCCGCATGACCGTGGGTTTGAAGGCACAGGTTTCTGACACCAGGCAGAGGGGCAATGGCCGTTTTTGCCAGGCGACGCCATCCCGCCTGGCTACCCAGACGGGTCTTTCCATCACCAATAGTTCACCCCTGGCATGGGTAGCAGGTTCTTCAATGATGGCCAGATCCAGCAAGCCGCTGTCAAAGCTTTTCGTTAATTCGGTGGATGAACCTGCCATCAGAGATATTTCTACCGATGGGTAGGTTTTGACAAACGCAGGCAAGATGTTCGGCAGGTGCATGACCATCAGGTCATGTGGCACCCCTATGCGTATGGTGCCCGTCACTTCTGTGATTGTCAGCGCTGATAGGATCTCATCATTCATTTCCACCATAGCGCGTACCTTGATCAACAAGCGTTCGCCTTCAACCGTCAGATGCACACCACCCTTGCCTCTATCCAGAACACGCCTGTCCATCATTTGTTCCAGCCGTTTGATCTGCTGACTGACCGCGCCCTGCGTCATGTGCAGCCTTTGCGCAGCGAAAGTCATGCTGCCAGTCTCGGCTACATGCAAGAATGTCCTCAGCAATCCTATGTCGAGATTTTTCATGGCTGGGATCAGTTAACAGATTTCGAAATGTTGAGCACACATAAATACGTGGCTCTGAGATATTGACAGTCGGTTATAGTAAGCCCTATCTGGTATTTTGTCTTTGCAGGCCAATCCTTTAGTTGAGATTGAGTGAAGAACAATATAGGAATAGGTAAAAGTTCAATGCGACGGAAACATTAAATCGCGTGCCCGTTGTCGCTCTGCTTCAACGGGAAAAGACTTGATCAGGAGTTCCTGTGTTTGAATAACGCGTTCAGAAAAATTAAGCTGGTGATTCTGATTGATCTGGCCGGCGGCATCCAGATAGCTGGTCAGCCGGTTTGCCAGTTGTGGCCCTGTACCTGCCCAGTTGCTGAAACTGCGAATTGCCTTGCCTAACACCCATTGCATGTATAGGTCATGACGCAATTCATCGCTTTTGTTGGACCAGCTTGGTGGACGCGGAGCGCCTGTTTGCTCGTCAGATGAGAGCATGTCAGGCGTTTTCTCTTGTCTCGATATGTCTTTTAGCTGTGTTAATTCATTCAAGATCTGCGTTAACTGCGCATCATCATTCTGATACCACGCATGCACGACTACTTCACCCAGAAAGCCGAGTCGCAGGCGATCCCGCTGATCACGCCAGGTGCTGATACGTCGTATATCTTGCAAGCTGATATCTTTGCCAGCGCCATTGAAATTATGTGCTGCAAGTAAGTCGTCATGCGCTTTCATGTAGGCCTGATAGTGTTCGACGATGAGAATTGCTTCCGTATAGGCAGGCGGTGGCAGCATACTTTTTAGATGGCTGCGCAATGCACTTGCACGGTCTGGCGAAACTTGTTCAAGCAAGAAAAAATTGATGACGTCCAGTAGCGCACTATTGATGACGAGTTGTTGATTTTCAGTTGTAAGCCCGGTAGGTAACAAGCGGCTGTCAATCGCAGAAAAATTCGCAGAAAATGCAATTTCCGAAGTATTACCTGACGGCGCCATCTGGCCCGGACCAAAGACCATGCTGGACAGGTTTGGCTTTGCACGTATCGGTGCAATGTCTTCCGGCTCATCCTGCCAGAAATAGCGTATCAATAACAAAACCATGACTAGCGCAATGGTGACAGGGACATTTATCCCGTAGTGTTTCTTGGCCTGGTCTTTGAGTGAAGTCGACATGCGAGTGAGTATAAATTGCCGGTTTGATCGATATGGGCATGGGCTGGAATGCTGTATCCAGCCCATACCCCGGAAAAATTTTATACAAAAAGCCTGATGCAAAAAATACGGCAGCGGCTTAGAAAACAGATGTGGGAACCCAGGCGTCAGAGCCAGCCAGGAAATTGTTTGGCTGGTACTGCGTAGTCTGGGAAGACGTCAGGTAGACGGTATATTTTTCACGTTTTTTTGCAGTGAAACCTGCGGCACCAGGTCCGGAAGAGCCGTATTCCGCAAAGTACGATGTTGGCAAATTGTTGGTGGACCCTGGGGTAAATTCAATCATTCCTGCTGCATTGATTGGCGCCTGTATATTGGTGTTGATGAATATGTTGGAAGCCAATGCACCCCATGGACGACCCAGGAAAGCATTCGTCAGACCAGTCTGCGGATTGCTGGAAATGGTGCTGTTATAAAAGACATAGCCGCTAAGATAATTCGTGAAATGTCTGTTTTGCGCAGTAATGGTGACTTCTCCGCCCAGGCTTCCATGTTGGTCAGCAACGATGACGCAATTGTCAAAGACAGCGGCGCCATCACCAAAGATGAAATCGACATTGCCTTCGATGGTTACGCCATAAAAGTAAGAACGGGCCGCAATGCAGGTCGTGGAAGTACAACCCAGGCTGCCGACATACAGGGTATCTTGCCGGCCGATCAGGCGTACATTGCGCAGTACGGATTTATCAGATGCAAGATACAGTGCAAGTGCCTGTGTTTCAGCATTCCCATCCTGGGTGTAAGTGTTTTGTATGGTGATATTGTTTGAAAAAAAACCTGCACCTGTGACGATGACTGTTGATGAGCCCTTGTCGCCTACAGTTCCACCGCTGCCGTTGGATTTTTGCGCCCAATAGCTTTGGGTAATAACGGTAGAGCTAGCATGCGCGCCCTGGCCTACCAGGCGTACATTGGGTTTGGTAATCGTCACCTGTTCGGTATAGGTTCCAGCTGTCACATCGATTTCACCACCGTTGGACGGCAATGCGTTGACGGCCGCCTGAATGGTCGTGTAATGACCTGCACCAGTACCGCCAACTGTTACTTTCGTAATGGCATTGCTCGCCGCACTGCTCAATAACAATGCGACGGTCAACGCAATTTTCCATACGCTATTTTTATGTTTCATATTGTCTCCTTGTGCCGGGACACGATGGCCGTGTCCCGGCTATTGCAGTGATCTGATTCACTGCTTTATTTGTTTATGGACCGGATGTCTGTTCACCCGCTCATTTGAGCAAGATCAAATTGAGCGGGGTTAAATTGAACAGCGGGAAAAATCAGAACGTGCAGCTGGGAACAGCGCCACTCATCGTAAAGTTACTGGTAGTAACGCCCGTGCCGGATGGGACATCATTCGAACTATCGAGTCCGACATTGGCATACTGGTCACCACTTTGTGCAGTCGCGTCCAGATTGACATGTGCCAGATAAGCATTGACCGGAAAGCTGGCGTTGCGACCAGCTATGCGGGTATAGGCGCCAGATACGGATGAAGTTGCATAGGCACCATTGACAACAATGTTTGACAGCGTTGGTGTACCGCCAGATACAGGACATGCATGGTAGTTGGTATCCATGATAACCAGATGTTTTGCGCCAGTAATACAGGTGTTGACGTAACTAACTTTGCTGACCGTCAAAGCACAGGGGCCGGTTTTGATGTTGATGGCATTGGCGTTGGCTGAGGTGGTTCCAGAAAGGTCCGCGCCGTACACATAGTTATTTTTGAACAGGATATTTGAGACGGTATTTTTGTAGATGCTACCGATGGAAAGCCCGTGCGTGCCGTAAAGCTGGCTATTTCTGACGGTGATGTTTGAGGCATCACCGGAGTTGGTTTTGACTGCAATGCCATCATCCCCGGCTTCAATGGAAGAATTTGCGACCGTTGCATTGGTGAGGCTGTCAATATCAATACCGTCAGCATTGGTGCGGGTCGACGGTGTGCGTATTGTCAGCTTCCATGCGGTGAAACCGTTGCCGCCCTCGACATACAGATTCGGGAAAACGGATTCCTTGATGGTGACGTTGTAGACAGTAAAGTTAGTGATGTTTTTGGCTTGCACCAGACGTGCACTGCCACTGAGAATATCGCCACGCCCGTCAACGGCACCCGGCCCCATCAACGAAGCATTGCTGCCATTGAACAGGATGAATTGCGCGTTGCCGGCATAGCTATTATTTCCATACAGGGTTACACCGGAATTAATGACCAGGCCAGCGCCATTGACGTTCAAACTGTTACTGTAGAAAGCATTCTTTGAACCTGATGCAGCGAGTACCACGCTTTTTCCGGTTCCTGCGCAATTGGTCAAGGCAGTTTGCAAGCGGCTTGTGTCATCAGAAGAGGGTGGTGCTGCGCGTTGCGAGCTTGTAAATTGCGCGGTAAGCGTGGTGCAGACACCAGGGTAAGTCGGTTCGGTTACTGTGCGGCTGTCGCCAGTGGCCAGAGTTTGTGCCCCGGCAGAGGCAGAAAATACGAGTAATGTCGCGGTTAAGGCATGGCAGCGAATTGCATTGATTGCAGTCATAAAAGTCCCCTAATAAAATATTATGATTATGTAATTTTTTGGGTGAAACCGATATTGGCTGGGCCAAATGCAAATTGGTCCAACCAATACCAGTTCACGTTATAGGTATTTCTTTTCCCTTTGTCAAGGAAAGTCATGTTGCTGTTAATGCGGAAAAGACACAAAGGCCTGGGATGCTAAGAAAATAATATATTTAATTAAAACAAATTCTCAACGCCTGCGGCCAGCATTGCGGAAGAGGGATTTGACTGGAACTCATTGTCGGGGCGTGTTGACCTGTCTTGCAGGCGCAGCTTTGCGTTGCGAAAATCATGCATCGTGAAGTCATGCGTTGTTTGCTGGCTGCAAAACCTTGGTATCCCTGTGCTGAGAATTTTCATGGCCGCATTCAGATGATTCATGCATTAGAGTTTGTAATGCATTGCATTATGAATATTCGATTTATTAATGCTTGATGTCTGGCTACAGTGAACGAATAAACTTCGCCGAATGAAAGCCATGAAATTAATTTCTCTACTTACTCTTGCAAGCAGCATGACGATGGCCAGTGTCGCTGCTGCGTCGCTTCCGTCGCCAGTTGATTTTCAATCGCATTACCTGAGCACTGCCGAGGACAAGCTGGCTATTGAGCATTTGCTCAACAGCTATACCACATCAGTCAGTAACGGTGATGGCAAGACCTTCGCCACATTGCTGCTGGATGAAAAAGTACCGTTCATGGCGGTGCGCGGTGTGCCTGATATTGTTAACAAAGGCGATGCGCTGGATACCCGTCGCTATGCAGATTTTCGTGAGGGTGTCTTTGGTAGCGGACGCAAGCTGGAACAGGCGTTCTTCAATGTGAAAATCAATCAGGACGGTGCACTCGCACAAGTGTCACTGGATTTTATTACCAAAGAGGCAGGCACACAAAAAGGGGGCTTTGGCTGGAAACTGCTGCACCTGCTGAAGGTCAACGGTCATTGGAAAATAGCCAGCGAGTTTTATACAGTAAGAGCGCTGCCTGTTGAATAAGTCTGTTTCAAGTAAAGCCTGACTTAGAAAAATTCCAGTATTGGAACTCAAAATAAATATGGTGGATAGCCAGACAGCTATCCACCATTTTTTTGACTACGAAATGCGCAATGGAAAATATTAATTAAAACACCGTTTCGGCGATATTCTGATGCTCCAGCACGGCGCGCAGGGTATTGCCTGTACTGCGTTGTTGATCCTGTTTGCCGGCAAATTCACATTCGCTCATGCCGTTCAACAGTTCTGCATCACGTCCGCTGAACAATGGGCAGCGCGGGAACAGTTCAGCCACCCAGTCAACAAAGGCGCGTACCTTGGGTGACAAATGCCGGTTGGCCAGATACACGACAGAGATAGGCATGGGCGCAGGCGTCCATTGCGGCAATACTTCACGCAGTGCACCCGACTGCAGATGCGGCATCAGCATGAAACGCGGTGCCTGTATCAAACCAAAGCCCTTGATGGCGCAATCGATATAGGCTTCAGAATCATTCACAGAAATCTTGCCATTGACGGTGACGTCTATGGTTTTGCCATCGACGATGAAATCCCAGTCCAGGTTACGGCCCGTGCGGCTGGAAAAATAATGCACGGCCTGATGGTGCTGCAAATCGTCTATGGTCTGCGGTTCACCATGGGTATCCAGATAATCTGGTGCCGCGCAGGTGATGCTCTGGAAGGTGCCTATGCGTCTGGCGATCATGCTGGAATCCTGCAGTTCACCCACCCGTATCACACAATCAACGGCTTCCTGCACCATGTCCACCATACGGTCGCCCATACCCATGACCAGTTTGATGTCGGGGTAGCGTGAATAAAATTCGCAGACTTGCGGCAGCAATATCAGTTTGCCTATCGAGGTAGGTACATCAATGCGCAACTGGCCTTTCGGCCCGCGTGCCACATTCTGGAACGACGCTTCGGTTTCATCCACATCCGCCAGGATGCGCACGCAGCGCTCATAGTAGGCGGCACCATCCGGCGTCAGGCTAAGGCGGCGTGTGGTCCGGTTTAGCAGGCGCACCTGCAACAGACTCTCCAGGTTCTGGATGGTCGTGGTCACGGTCGTGCGTGGCAAGCCCAGGCTGTCGGCGGCCCTGGTAAAGCTGTTTGAATCCACCACCCGGGTGAATACCTGCATTGCTTGAAAGCGGTCCATTATTGATTCCCTTCATGATGCCGGAGATGACATTTGATAAAGCGTAGACGCGTTGAGTGATTTTTAAGTGTAGCCAGTATAAATGCATTTTGGGCTCTGATTAGTCGACCTGGTGGAATAGTGATGTTGGATTATCGGTGTTTATCCCGAATCGGGTAGCGCCTACTATTCGTTCCAATCCTTAATCCCTGGAGCGGATATCCGCGACGACATGATGAACGCAACAAGTACCATTGCCCGAAAAACAAGAAGCAAGATCACCAAAACGGCTGAACCAGCTTTGCATATAAGCAATTTTCTTATCCCTGGCCCGCTGGGTTCCATCCCTGTGCGCCTGTACCGGCCACAAGGTGATGCAGTCTTGCCCGTGGTGCTGTATTTCCATGGCGGTGGCTTCATCAGCGGGTCGCTGCATGACGCTGATGTACCAGCGCGCTTTATTGCCAGAAACAGCAATGCCCTGGTCTTGTCGGTTGATTATGCTCTGGCACCGGCCAAACCTTTTCCCGCTGCGCCGGAAGATGCTTATGCAGCCATGGTCTGGGTGGGCAAGAATGCCGCCAGCATCCATGCCGATGCCAGCCGTCTGGCTGTCGCTGGCGATGATGCCGGTGGCAACCTGGCTACCTGCCTGACCCTGATTGCCCGTGACCGCAATGCTCCACCGATACTGGCCCAGGCCCTGATCGGCCCCATGCTTGATCCCAGCATGACACGTCTGGGTGACGCAAAACAACTGGAATCCGACATGACACCGCAGGAATGTGCGAATTGTTATCGCCAGTACCTGCCCATGTCTTTGCAAAGGCTGCATCCGTATGCAGCGCCGCTGGAATCGCGTCGCCTGGGTGGTTTGTCCCCGGCCTTTATCGCCACGGCTGAGCATGATGTCTTGCATGTAGAAGCAGAAAAATATGCGACAGCGCTGATCGCGGTCGGCGTGCCCACCCAGGTGGCCCGCTTTGCCGGTGTCAAGCATGCGTCGCTACGTGAACATGCGCCCGTGCTGGTGGAAGTGGCCGAATTCCTGCGCCGTCGCCTGGCCGCGCCCTCTGAATTGAAACAGCCAGTTTTTGAATCCACAGACGAGCAAGACCATGCCTGACAACACAACAGCAGAATGTAAAGAACACAGCCACCCGCGTATCCACTATCCGCTATCTACTATCCACGAGGAATATCATGTCTAATCGAGCCAATACCATCACTTCATCTGCCAAACGCAGTTCTTTGTCCATCGCCATCAGCACCGCCATTGTTCTTTTGATCGCAGGGGCTGGCACCGTAGGCGCAATCCGGGTCCAGGCCAGCAATACCGACGCGAAAGGCGCACCGCCGGCAACGACCGTTGATGTCGCCGAAGTCGTCAGCCGCAATATCGTTGACTGGCAAAACTATTCCGGCAAACTGGAAGCCGTCGACAGGGTAGAGATACGCCCGCTGGTTGGTGGCACGCTGACAGCCGTACATTTCAAGGACGGTAGCCTGGTCAAGAAAGGTGATTTGTTATTCACCATAGACCCGCGTCCGTATGCTGCTGAAGTCGCCAGGTTCCAGGCGCAACTGGCCGCCGCCGAAGCACGCGCTGCCTATACAGGTTCTGATGTGGCACGTGGTGAACGACTGCTGGGCGAAAATGCCATTGCCCGCCGTGACTTTGAAGAAAAACAAAATGCTTCGCGTGAAGCTGCCGCCAATGTACTGGCAGCACAGGCAGCTTTAAAAACCGCAAAACTGAATCTTGAATATACCCAAATCACGGCACCTGTTGCTGGCCGCATTTCGCGTGCCGAAGTTACTGTGGGTAATGTCATTGCCGTCGGTGCCAGCTCACCAGCTTTGAGTACGCTGGTTTCCGTCTCGCAGGTGTATGCATCTTTTGATGTGGATGAACAAAGCTTTTTGAAATACGTCAATCCGGCACAGGCAAAAAATACCCAGGTACCAGTCTTCCTTGGCCTGGCCAATGAAGAAGGCTATTCCCGCCAGGGCAAGGTAACTTCCATCGATAACCGTGTTGACACCTCATCCGGGACCATACGCGTGCGTGCAGTGTTTGAAAACCAGGATGGCTTGTTGCTACCTGGTCTGTATGCCCGTATTCGCCTTGGTGGCAGTGCGCCGCATGCAGCATTGATGATAGATGAAAAAGCAGTAGGTACAGACCAAAGCAAACGCTTCGTGCTGGCAGTGGACAAAGACAATCACACCGCTTATCGCGAAGTACGTCTGGGCACCAGACAGGAAGATTTGCTGATCGTTGAATCTGGCCTGAAAGCGGGTGAACGCATTGTCGTCAACGGCTTACAACGTACACGTCCCGGTGACACCATCACGCCGAACATGGTACCGATGAGCAAAGTGGCTGCTGCGCCTGCTGGATCTCCTGAATCTGCTGCACCCGAGACGGCTGCCACAGCAGAAAAAACTGCTGCCAAAAAGTCTTGATCGTTACGTAAAAAATATAGACAACGAAATCTATCATGAATATTTCAAAATTCTTTATCGATCGCCCCATCTTCGCCGGGGTGCTGTCGGTAATTATCTTGCTGGCCGGTGGGCTGGCCATGTTTCAGTTGCCCATCTCGGAATATCCCGAGGTGGTGCCGCCTTCTGTCGTGGTACGGGCGCAGTATCCCGGCGCCAATCCCAAGGTGATTGCAGAAACCGTGGCTTCGCCTTTGGAAGAATCCATCAACGGCGTGGAAAACATGCTGTACATGCAGTCACAGGCAAATAGTGACGGCAACCTGACTGTTACCGTCAACTTCAAGTTGGGTGTAGATCCCGACAAGGCGCAGCAACTGGTGCAGAACCGTGTCTCGCAAGCCTTGCCACGCTTGCCTGCTGACGTGCAACGTCTGGGTGTAACGACCATCAAAAGTTCACCTGCATTGACCATGGTTGTGCATCTGATTTCACCGGACGACCGCTATGACATGACTTATCTGCGCAACTATGCAGTGCTGAATGTCAAAGACCGGTTGGCACGCATCAAGGGTGTGGGTGAAGTGGGCTTGTTTGGCTCTGGCAATTACGCCATGCGCGTCTGGCTGGATCCGCAAAAAGTGGCACAGCGTGGTTTGACTGCTTCTGATGTTGTCAACTCCATACGCGAACAAAACGTGCAGGTTGCAGCGGGTGTCATTGGTGCATCACCAAATGTGCCGGGTACGCCCTTGCAATTCAATGTGAATGCGCAAGGCCGTTTGAAATCAGAGGCAGAATTTGCCGAGATCATACTCAAGACTTCTGCCGATGGTGCAGTCACCCGCCTGGCGGATGTGGCGCGCATAGAGCTGGATGCTTCTGAATATGGCTTGCGTTCTTTGCTGGATAATAAACCGGCAGTAGCGATACCTATCTTCCAGGCACCTGGTGCCAATGCGTTGGATGTGTCTGACCAGGTGCGTGCGGCGATGAAAGAATTGTCTGTAGACTTCCCAAGCTCAGTGCAATACAAGATCGTGTATGACCCTACACAATTCGTGCGTTCAAGCATTCATGCAGTGGTCGAGACCTTGCTGGAAGCGATTGCGCTGGTGGTGCTGGTGGTGATCGTGTTCTTGCAAACCTGGCGTGCTTCGTTGATCCCTTTGCTGGCCGTGCCGGTTTCCATCGTTGGTACTTTCTCGCTGATGCTGGGCTTTGGGTATTCCATCAATGCCTTGTCGCTGTTTGGCATGGTGCTGGCTATCGGTATCGTCGTCGATGATGCGATTGTGGTGGTAGAGAATGTGGAGAGAAATATCTCGGCTGGCTTGTCACCAAAAGAAGCGACTTACCGCGCCATGCGTGAAGTCAGCGGCCCTATCATTGCTATCGCCCTGACGCTGGTTGCCGTATTCGTACCACTGGCCTTCATGACAGGTCTGACCGGGCAGTTCTACAAACAGTTTGCGATGACGATTGCTATTTCGACTGTGATCTCGGCTTTCAATTCTCTGACTCTGTCACCAGCACTGGCAGCCATCCTGCTCAAAGGCCACGATGAAAAACCAGACTGGCTGACGAAAGTCATGAACCGCTTGTTTGGCCGTTTCTTTGATGCCTTTAACCGCATGTTCAATCGCGGTTCTGAAAAGTATTCCAAGGGTGTGGCTGGCGTGATCTCGCGCAAGGCTTCCAGCATGGTGGTGTATGTGGTATTGCTGGCGGCAGCCGTTGGTATTTCTTACATCGTGCCGGGCGGCTTTGTGCCGGGGCAAGACAAGCAATACCTGATCAGCTTCACGCAATTGCCCAATGGTGCGACGCTGGACAGGACTGAAAAAGTCATCCGTGACATGTCGGCCATCGCCTTGAAAGAACCGGGTGTGGAAAGTGCAGTTGCCTTCCCTGGTTTGTCCATCAATGGCTTCACCAATAGTTCCAGCGCCGGTATTGTTTTTGTGACGTTGAAACCTTTTGAAGAACGCCGCAGCAAGGAACTGGCAGCCGATGCAATTGCAGGCAAGCTGAACCAGAAATATTCAGCAATCAAGGATGGTTTCATCGCCGTCTTCCCGCCACCGCCTGTCATGGGTCTGGGTACAGTGGGTGGCTTCAAGATGCAGATAGAAGACAAGGGCGCATTGGGCTATGCAGAATTGGATGCCGCTGCACAAGCCTTTATTGCTGCTGCCAAAACAGCACCAGAACTGGGGCCCATGTTTTCCAGCTACCAGATCAATGTGCCACAACTGGATGTCAATCTCGACCGCGTCAAGGCCAAGCAACTGGGTGTGCCGGTGACTGATGTGTTTGACACCATGCAGATTTATCTTGGTTCCCTGTACGTGAATGACTTCAACCGCTTTGGCCGCGTATATCAGGTACGTGCCCAGGCAGATGCGCCTTACCGTGCCAAGCCTGAAGACATCCTGCAACTGAAAACCCGCAACACTGCTGGTGAAATGGTGCCGCTGTCTTCCCTCGTCAAGGTGACACCAAGCTTTGGCCCTGAAATGGTAGTGCGTTATAACGGCTACACAGCGGCGGATATCAATGGTGGCCCAGCCCCCGGTTATTCGTCGAATCAGGCGCAGGCTGCGGCAGAGCGTATTGCTGCCAAGACCCTGCCTGCCGGTATCAAGTTTGAATGGACGGATCTGACTTACCAGCAAATCCTGGCTGGCAATGCCGGTGTCTGGGTATTCCCTATCAGTGTCTTGCTGGTCTTCCTGGTATTGGCAGCACAGTATGAAAGCTTGACCTTGCCACTGGCAGTCATCATGATCGTGCCCATGAGTTTGCTGGCTGCCCTGACTGGTGTCTGGCTCACAGGTGGTGATAACAATATCTTCACCCAGATTGGTCTCATGGTGCTGGTGGGGCTATCGGCCAAGAATGCCATCCTGATCGTGGAATTTGCACGGGAGCTTGAACTGCAGGGCAGCACACCCTTGCAGGCGGCGATTGATGCCAGCCGCTTGCGTCTGCGTCCTATCCTGATGACATCCATCGCCTTCATCATGGGTGTAGTGCCACTGGTGATTTCCAGCGGCCCTGGTTCCGAGATGCGTCATGCTATGGGTGTGGCGGTGTTCTTTGGGATGCTGGGTGTGACCCTGTTTGGCCTGTTCCTGACACCGGTGTTTTATGTATTGCTGCGTACTCTTGCAGGTGGCCGCAAGCTGCATTCTGCTGTCGTGCATGAAGCACCAGCCATTGCACATGACTACACTCATGAGCACGCTACTGTTAAAGTTTGAGAGAGCATGATGATGAATACAATCAAACCCCTGAAGTCGGCTTCATCCCTGTTGATGTTATTGCTGGTGCTGGCTGGCTGTTCAGTTGCACCGACTTATCAGAAAGCGGAAGTGACAACACCTGCTGCCTATAAAGAAGTGCAGGCAAGCAGTAACTCGAGCAACTGGAAAGAAGCACAACCTTCAGAAGAAGTTGCTCGTGGTGAGTGGTGGAAAATCTTTGCAGACGACAGTCTGAACGAGATGGAGGTTCAGGCCATGGCGGCCAACCAGAATCTCAAAGCCGCTGCTGCACGCCTGAAGCAGTCACGTGCCTTACGGCAGGATGCACGTGCTGGCCTGTTCCCGCAAGTGAATGCGGGCCTGGGTGCCAACCGTGGGCGTGCTGCACCGGCGTCCCAGGGTTTGCCTGACAATACCAGGATGCCTACCAGCACGACTTACAATGCCCAGCTTGGTGCATCGTATGAGCTGGATCTGTTTGGTCGCGTGGCTTCCAGCATAGATGCGGCAACGGCAGATACGCAAAAGAATGAGGCCCTGTTCCAGTCCGTACAACTGGCTTTGCAAGCCGATGTAGCCCAAGCCTATTTTTTGCTGCGCGAACTGGATGCAGAACAGGCTTTATATGCTGCCACGGTAGAACTGCGCTCGAAAACCCTGAAGCTGGTACAAACCCGCTTTAATGAAGGCGATATCAGCGAGCTCGATCTGGCCCGCGCCAAAGCAGAACTGGCAACGGCACAGTCTGAATCGCTGGGCCTTGCACGCAGCCGTGCGGTGGCAGAACATGCACTGGCAGTCTTGCTGGGCAAGACACCGGCAGAATTTAATTTCTTGCCACGGCCTTTGTCGCGCATCGCTGTCAACATCCCGGCAGGTTTGCCATCGGCCTTGTTGGAACGCCGTCCTGATATTGCCGCAGCAGAACGCAGCATGGCTGCCGCCAATGCCCGTATCGGTGTGGCACGTTCAGCCTTTTTCCCAAGACTGGATATCACTGGTTCCGCCGGTTATGAATCTGCCAGCCTGGGTGATTTGCTGAACTGGAGCAGCCGTACTTTCCTGCTGGGGCCTTTGTTGTCCATGCCCCTGTTTGACGGTGGTCGTCGGCAGGCCAGTGTGGACAGGGCAGGGGCAGTCTATGAAGAAGATGTCGCCAATTATCGTCAGACAGTACTGAATGCCTTCAGGGAAGTCGAAGACAATCTGGCCGACTTGCGCATACTGCGTGACCAGACCCAGGCACAAGACAATGCGGTACAGGCGGCAGAGCGTGCCGCCAAGCTCTCGCATGTGCAGTACCGCGAAGGCTCGGTCAGTTACCTGAATGTCATCGATGCAGACCGCACCGTATTGCAGCAACAGCGCATCGCCGCACAACTGGATGGTGCGCGTGCCAAATCGGCAGTCAGTCTGATACGTGCCATAGGCGGTGGCTGGGATAGTCGTCACACGTCAGACACTGTCACCAGTGATGCAGGTACCAGGACCCACGTCGCGAAAGCCGATTAACGTTCCCTTCGACCAGAGTGTATTCTGGTTTTTACAGCGCACCTGTATTGGTATCAATGCAGAGTGCGCTGTTTTTTTTGTTCTAGTAATTGACCGGATAATCCTTGGGAAACTTGCGTCCACCAAAGGCTTTCTTTTGCGTCCAGTCCTGCGGTGGCGTGGTCCAGTAAGAATCTGTTTCTGGTAAGCCCAGCGCAAGAAAGCCTTCGGATGCCAGATACATGCTGCCGTTATTGGAATACCAGTCGCCCAATTCTGGTTGATGGCCGACAAAACCTATGGTCAGGAAACCATCGCTGGTGAAATTGCTGGGTTCGGTCCAGACCGCCTTGTGAACTGCCTGCATGGCGGCGCGTACCTGGCCTTCTGGCAGGCTGGGGGGCAATTGTTTGCGCCAGGCTAACAGCCCCAGCGGCTGGAATGCTGCTGTCCTGTAGGTAAGCGAGCGACCGATGGGCGGGTAACTTCCTTCCGGCGATATGAAACGTTCCAGATGTTCACTATAACGCTGCATGCGTTTCAGGGCTTGCGCCTGCAAGTCTGCCGGTTTGGCGTTCCAGAATGGCCCTTTGAACTTGACCAGCACTTCCAGCACTTCATACAGCATGGGGTACATCACGAACGAATTGTAATAATCGAAGTGGAAGGCTTCACCATCCTTGATCCAGCCATCACCGATATACCATTCATTGATTTTACGGATGGCGACATTCATGCGCATGGGGTCATATTCTTCACCTATTGACATCAGCCAGGCTTCGTTCATCGCTGCGAACAGCATCCAGTTGATGTAGGGTGGTTCTATCCGGCGCAGGCCTTTGATCTCGTTGATGATACGCTGTTTGGTGATGCTGTCCAGCGGCTCCCACAATGCCTTGGGAGCACGCATCAGGGCATTGGTGAAATAGGCTGAATCCACCAGCGCCTGGCCGTGGCCTTTCCATAACAGATAATCCGGACTCTTTGGGTCTACCGAATGCGCATAGCTTTGCAGGGCCATTTGTTGCAGGCGCTTGCGTGTGCGGCCTTCGGGTGTATTGTCTTCTGGCAGGCCCAGCCACGGGGCTGCACCTGCGATCAGGCGACCAAAGCATTCCAGGTAGGCGACCTGCTTGTCGCGACCATCCCAGGTCGGGCTAAGCTCCAACTGAAACTTCTTTTGCAATTCGCCTTTTGCCATGGCCGACAACACTGGCTCCGCCATTTTTTGCAACAAGCCTGCCATATAGGCACGGTCGTTACCATTGTCAGGCAAGGTGGCAGCCTGCACTTGTGTGCTGCTTCCCAGCAAGCCGCTCACGGCAGAGCCTGCTACCACTGCACGCATAAAATGTCGTCGTTCCATGTCTTCCTCTTGTTATGAGTTTGCGTAATTATTTTTTTAGCTTATTGTTCAACTTAATCCTGAACAACCAGAGTATCAGCGACATATACTCGATAATGCCTGATGCGGCCGGTGACATTGTCAGCACCCTGGCGTGGCGTATAGCGTATTCCGGCCACCTCAACCTGTTTTCCCAGGTCGAGAATCAGTCTGTGTGGGTGGGCACCGAACGGTGGCTTGCCACTGTAGGCAGAGTGCCAGTGATCGGTGATCTGTCCATTGATGGCATTCAAGGCCGAGCCGTCTTCCTTGTTTGCTTCTTCGCTGCTGACGTAGGCGATGGTCCAGCTGGATTGATTGAGTGTCTTGCCATCTACCCCCAACAAGGCCAGTTCCGCCACCGATGCAAACTGTTTGCCATCGAAGGCATCCAGTGACTCCAGACACAACTGGCGTCCGCGTACGGGTTTGTCGAAACGTACATCCTGTGTCGCACTACCGGGCTGGAATTGTCCTTCTTGCGCAGGTGTCAGGCCATCCAGTTTGGGCTTTGCTGTATTCGGTGGGCGGGGCAGGTCGCGTTCGGGATGCAGTTGATCGAGTATAGGTGTGCTCAGCCCGGCAATGCGTGCGCTTTGTGGTCCTGTCAGGTCCAGCACCACGACTTCGTTGCGACCAGGTTTGATCCATGGGCCGGGCAGGTACATGGTCTGGGTTGGTCCTATGCTCCAGTACCGCCCCAGACAACGGCCATTGACCCATACCACGCCCTGACCCCAGGTCGACATGTCGAGGAAGGTGTCGCCACTGGAGCTGACATCAAAACTGCCGCGCCAGAATGCCGGACCTGCTGATCCAACAGAACCTTGTGGACGCCCCGGCTTCCAGGCCAGTGGTGGCAGTTTGCCATCGACATCGAAATCAATGGCGCGGATTTCCCAGTTTTCCAGTGCCTGTGCCTGGCCATTTTTTGGCTTGAAACTGACAGGGCCGTGCAAGCCTTTCCTGTCGTGGATTTCTACCCCAAAGTTCACCCGGGCGATGGTGTACAACAGAATGTCCACCGTGACAGGCTTGCTGCGCGCCGCCAGCTCAACCCGAAAACGATTGTGGCGGGTATCCATGGTGCCGGCCTGTTTGCCATCCACATACACCCAGGCCAGATCGCGGACCTTGGCTGCTTCCAGTACCCCTGCTGGTCCAGCCGGCAGTGTGACGCGGTAGGCCACCAGGCCACGGCTGATGTCGTACTGTTCTATCGGCTGTGGTGATGTAGTCTTGATGACACGTGGCGGCAGGTTGGCAAACACGCTGGCAGATTCTTTTAGCGCAAAGGCGGCAATCTCTATCACTGACATGCGCGGCGGTACCGGTGGCAAGCTTTCACCTTCTGCCAGGAAGGGTTGAATACCATCGCGATATGCCTTGAACTTTTCACCTGTCCATCCTGCTTCGCCGATAGGGGCGTCGTAATCATAGCTGCTGGTATCTGGACGGAAGGGGCGGTCGCAACCACCCCATAAACCAAAGGTGGTGCCGCCATGCGCCATGTAAAGACTGAACGAACCATTGGCTTTCAGCATGGTCTGGATATCGGCAACCGCCTTGCTGGCATCGCCACGGCGGTGTGGCGCGCCCCAGGTGTCGAACCAGCCTGAATAAAATTCCCCGCACATCAGCGGCCCCTGCTGTACCGAGGCGAGTGCCTTGAACCCGGCCAGGGGTTGACTGCCAAAATTGGCGACTGAAAACAGTTCGGGGATATGTGATTTGACGACCGCATTGGTCGGATTACATTGAAACAGGGGCACGTCAAATTTTGCGTCAAGCAATGCCTGACGCATCACCCGCATGTATTCGAGGTCTTCGCCAAAGAAGCCATATTCGTTTTCTACCTGCACCATCAGAATCGGACCGCCCTGGCTAATCTGCATAGGTGCCAGTACACGGCCTACTTCGTGCATCCAGCGGCGAGCCGGTTGTACGTATGCATCGTCACGCGTGCGCAGGAAATTGTCTTTGGGGTGCTTGAGCAGCCACCACGGCAAGCCACCCATTTCCCATTCGGCGCAGGCATAGGGGCCGGGGCGCAGGATGACCCACAAACCTTCCTGCTGGGCGATGCGACAGAATTCGGCGGCGTCGCGCTGGCCGCTCCAGTCATATTGTCCTTCGCGCCATTCGTGATAATTCCAGAACAGGTAGGCGCACACGGTGTTCAAACCCATGGCCTTGATGGCTTGCAGCCGGTGTCGCCAGTATTCTCGCGGCACACGGGCAAAATGTAATTCGCCACAACGGATTTGCAGGCGCTTGCCATCGAGTAAAAAATCGTTCTGGCCTATCTGAAAACGCGATGATTCTGCTGCCTGTACTTTGCCTGCAAGTGGAAAGAGCATGCTGCCAACGGCTGCTGCTGCGCCCTGGATAAGACGTCTGCGCGGATGATATGTGCTCATGATCTAAATAGTTGACGTGGGGATGATACGCATCACTACGCAATCACCATTTTAGGACTTACGCAAAATTGTCCCAACAAGGCGTAGCGACGAAGACAGTACTTTAGTACGGTTAGGAGCTACAACGTAGTTGGGGCGGTTTTGCGTACGTCCTACATTAATAAAAACAAAGGCAGCCTACAAGGCAACCTTTGGTGAAACGCCCAGGACAGGAGAGGCAAACCTGGACGGAATAAACGATACCACTACAGCACACCATCAGGCGCCGGATTGGCAGGCGTCGCCGCTAATGATCAATAAACCTGATCATTTCAGCCGCCGCCAGCAAGAAAGCACCGACGCCGAAGGATGTGGATGAATTCTGGTCTATGGTTTGCCCCGGTATGGCACGTTCACCAATAGGCTGTACGTAGCCGATCTTGCCACCCGGCTGCAATGCGACTGTACTCAGGTAGTGCCAGCTTTTCGTGACTACCGGTGTGTATTCTGCTTTATCAAGGTAGCCATGATTCATGCCCCACAGATATCCGTAGGTAAAAAACGCAGTGCCGCTGGTTTCCCTGCCAGGTGCCTGGGCCGGGTCCAGCAGGCTGCGGGTCCAGTAGCCTTCTTCTTGCTGCAATGGTTTCAGGGCTTTGGCCATACCCTGGAAGCGTTTCACGAACAGAGCATGGCTGGGATGGCTTGCAGGCAGGTCGGCCAGTACTTTCGCCAGGCCGGCAAATACCCAGCCATCACCACGTGCCCAGAAATCCTTGCCGCCATTTGCGCTCTTATGTTTGGGGTAGAGATATTTGGCATCGCGGTAATACAGATTGCTTTCCTGGTCGAACATCAACTGGTCGGCAAACAGAAAATATTCCTGAAGCTTGTCCAGATAACGGCGGTCACCGGTGACTTTATACAGCTTGGTCATGACCGGCATGACCATGTACAGGCCATCGACCCACCACCAGTAGTCATTGTTGGGCGTACTCATCTGGTATTCCATGACTTCGCGCGCTCGTGCTATCTTGCGCGGGTCTTTGCTGGCATCCAGATTGTAAAGGTCTATATACGTCTGGTAACTGACTTGCCAGTCGCCAAACATCACATGTTCATCGGTCTCGCCATAGTTGTACTTCCAGCTGGCCTTAATATCCGAATTGGCAGAGCGCCAGCGGTTGTGTTCTGCCCATGCAGTCGAGTAATCACGGTAGGCAGGGTTGCCTGTCAATGCATAGGCTTCCATATTGCCGGTGTGATAGGTGGCGATGTCCCAGAATGGCGATTGTGCAGGTGGATTGTTGCGCTGCCAGTAGCCGTTGGCCAGATTCAGCGCTGCCATCACTTCGGCCCTGCTGGTAGCAGGTATGCTGGCTGACTGTTTGACTGGCACCGTGCTGCAAGCACCTGCCATCAGCGCCAGACCTACCATCGCTGCCTGCAAATATAGACGTCTCGTCATAGGTGGTGATCTTTCGTCGTGATCTTTGTTAAAACTGGAAGGTGGCGGTGGACAGGAAAAATGCCTGTCCGCCTTGTGCCACAGCTTGCTGCATTCGTAGTGACAATCAATGCTGAATGCAGCGAAGCAACCAGGATGTTTATATTTTTCCGCGTATGCCTATCTTGATGGTGCGGCCATCGTACTTGGCATAATCCATGCGCGTTTTCTGTCCATCACCATAGCGACCGGTGGCGTCTTCGAAGTAGTCATAGGCCAGGGTGTTGGAAAGGTTGAGTGCATCTATGCGCAGCTCGAACGACTCGCTCAGCTTGTAGCTGATATTGGCGTCCATATAGCCACGGGCAGCGCGCCAGCGTATCAGGTCATTTCCGGTATTGGTCGGATTGTCACCATGCAGCGATCTGCCCTTGTAGTTGTATGACAGTCGCAATGCCAGTGGTCCTTTTTCGTAATAGCCGGTGACGCTGTAGGCATATTTGGGTACGGAATTGACTTCAATCTCTTTGCCCGCATTGGTGATCCACTTGGCGCTGTTAAATGGATTGATGTGTGTATAGCTGGCGAGTGCACCAAAGCCCCGGTACTGTTCTGGCAGGAAGTCGAATGCCTGCTGGTAGGCGACTTCGAAACCCTTGAGTGTCTGCTGGCCAGCGTTGCTATAACTGCGCAATACCATAGGCAGGTTAGGGTCGACTTTACCCTGCGCGTTCTGGAAAATTGCGCCCAGTGACGTATCCGGCAGGCCCAGTGCACCGAAGGTGGTGTTGGTTGTGCTGGCTACTGTTGCATCGGACAGGTCTTTCTTGAACAGGGCAAGCGATAACAGGCTGCCTGGCCGGAAATACCATTCCAGGCTGGTGTCAAGGTTCTTCGATTTTTGTGGCAGCAGATTAGGATTGCCAGCGGTTGCCGTATTGTCGAAAGGGTTGGGAATAACAGTCTGGGCGGCGATGATGGACAGCGAAGCGCGGCTGATTGTTTTGCCGTAAGAAACGCGCCACATCAGATTATCGGTCAGGTCCAGAGCAGCGCTGACGGCTGGAAGGACATTGCTGTAAGAACCGTTTTCAGTATTTGGCAGATAGGTGCCACCAGTACCGGTCTTTTTGAAATTGTCGATGTTGGTGTCGGTGGTTGAATAGCGTACGCCTGCATTGATGCGCAGTTCATGCTCCATGATCTGACCCTTGAAGTCGGATTGCACATACGCAGTCGATACTTTTTCTTTGGCTGTGAAACTTTGTGCCGGCGTGAAACTGGCTTCCAAGTTATAGGTCAGCGGATTGAAATTCGCATAGGTATAGCCACGGGTGAAGCTGGACCAGGCTTGCGGCCAACCGGCACCGATATCGAGATTGTCTATCGGCAGATTCGGCACCATGCCGCTGCGCAGGCTGGCAATCCCCAGCGCGTTCAACTGGGTGGTGGCAGCCGCTGTACCATTGCGCTTGTTGATGCCTTTCGTTGTTTCAACCAGGGTCAGGCCGGCTTTCAGATGACCTTTCCAGTCACCAGGCAGACCATAGTCCCAATCCGCAGCAATACGTGCCTGCTTGCCCTTGTCAGTTTCACGGGTCAGGCTGGTGCCGATACCGAAGCCGGAATAATTATTCGGGTCGGTATAACTGCTGGTTGAAGACATCGATGGATAAACGTGGTCAGACCCATAGCCGATTGTAGAGGTGATACCGTACATATTGCCACTCAGGGTATCCTGGTAGCTGAGAGCTTTGCTTTGGTTAAAACTGACCTGGCCGCTGAACACCAGGTCTTTGCTGGCTTCCCATGAACCGTTCAATGCGGTATAGCCAAAGGTGGTTTCATCGTCGCTGTAGGTAACGCCATTACTGAGTACCGTGTTGCCAAAGGTACCCGTCATCAGGTTGGTTGCCGGATCAATCCTGATGTCCATAGGCACCAGACCAGTGTGACCAGCCTGGCCGGCGGCGGCTGCACGGTTGTTGGTAAGGCTGTTGCGTATCAACAGGCCGAATGTGATTTCATCACGCTTGTTTTTCAGATTGGAATACATCGTATCCAGGCTCAGATTCAGACCGCCGCTTTTGTACTGGAGTGAAGAAACCAGACCATCACGCGAACGTTCATTGCGGGAACCATAAAAGCGATAGATACGCGGCAGATAGGCATTGTCGACATCGGAACGCGAATAACCGCTGAGGTTGGCGCGCGGGTCATCATAATCCAGCGCCATGGCAAAGAAGCCCTTGGTAGGTGATTGGCTGCCATAAAATGAATTGTTGTAACCGCCAGTCGCTTCGAAACCGGAACGGTTATTGACACCGCCAGAATGCGATCCACCGATCAGGAAGCCCCAATTGCCCCAGGTATTGGAGTACAGGCCAAAGCCGGTTGGGTCAACATGCTTGGACATGGTGTTATACGCGCCCGATACGCTATAGCGTATGGCTTGTTTCGGGTTGTCGAATGGCCGAGGTGTCTGCAAGTCGACCACGCCGCCCAGACCGCCTTCGGTCAACTCGGCCAGTGGCGATTTGTAGAAATCGACACGCCCGAACAGTTCAGACGCGAACACGTCGTAATTGAAACCACGTGCGGCAGTGCCGATAGTGCTGGTCGAAGTTGTGTTGACGGGCGCGCCGTTGAGAGTGGTGACTGAGTATTCGGTCGGCAAACCACGGATAGAGATGCGCTGGCCTTCGCCTGAACTTTCATCGCGGTTCAGAATGACACCGGGAACACGTTGCAGCGATTCTGCCACGTTCGCTTCCGGGAACTTGCCGATATCTTCAGCCACGATGGAGTCACGCGTGCCTATCGCCTTGGCCTTCAGGTTGAGTGCTTTTTGCAGGCTGGAGCGAAATCCGGTCACAACCACGGTTTCAGCTTCTGCTGGCTGGGCTGGCACATCAGTTTTGACCGGGTTGGCCTGCGCGCCTGCAGCAGACGCTTCTTGCGCGGTGGCTTCAGCGCCATAAAAGGCCGCCAGGGCGAGTGGTAGCACGGTGGCTAAAATTTTCTTTTTCACTATGGTCTCCGTTGAATTACAGACAGTCTTGAAGGCTGCATGATGTAAATACAGCACGGGGACGCTCAATCTGGCGACTTGTATTCCGCACTGCTTTAAGTTTTCAGTAATGTGTTTCAGTAATCGCTTATTCATCACTTCAACGGGCGGTATTTCATCCTGATTGAGTGACATGGTTACGTTACCACATGAAATCAGAATGTACAAAGTCAGCTAGGCGGGTGAATGATGAGCTATGTTAAGTTATTGATTTTAAACATGAAAAAATATTGAAACTAAGGCGAAATGATGTGGTATCGTTACCACATGCAGAAAATTAAACCAACAATAATCAATTATTTGATTGTTGTTGGCGATGGCAGCTTTTTCGCCACTTTTATTGTTCGGGCGGAAATTTTCTCATGCTCTTGCACATGAAAATACTGGCCCTGTTTTGCCGCTTGCGGGACAATTCTGCTCGTCAGCCTGGTGTGAAACCGGCAATGCCGGGCAACAACTGTTCGACCCTCTAATTTTTGGAAGATCAATGCGCAAAGTAAGCAAGTTAAGTGAAGTGGCCAAGATTGCCGGCGTGTCGCCGATTACTGCTTCGCGTGCGATTCGCGGTGTTGGCTATGTGTCAGAAGAAGCCCGCGCACGTATCATGGAAGCAGCAGCCCAACTTAATTACACGCCGGATATGCTGGCGCGCCGCATGCGCGGTGACAAAAGTAATCTGATCGGCGTATTTGTGAACAACTATGGTTCTTTGGTGCTGCATGAAATCATCAAGGCCATCACCCAGGAAGCACGGCGCAAGGGCTTCGACCTGATTGTCTTCAATGCAGAAAGGTTTGATCGCCCCGGTCGCATCGAAACCAGTAATATGCTGAGCCAGTTGTGCGATGGGCTCTTGCTGTTGTTGCCAAATGCCAGCGACAGCTATCTGGATCTGATAGACAAGCAGGGTTTTCCCTGTGTGCTGGTCAATTTTGATGCCAGGCAAATGAACATGCCCATCGTCGTGGCAGAAAACCGCAATGGCGCACGTACGGCTGTCGAACACCTGCTGGCGCTGGGGCACCGGCGCATCGGTTTCGTCGCCGGCACCGCTGGCACAGGCCAAAGTGCCGAGCGTGAAAAAGGCTATGTGGATGCGATGCAGGCAGCCGGCCTGTCTGTTGATCCGGCGCTGATCGTGCAGGGGCAATTCATGCAGTCGGGCGGGTATTCGGCGACTGAAATCCTGTTGTCACTCGCGGTTCCGCCTACGGCCATATTTTGTGCGAATGATGAAATGGCATTTGGTGCCATTGATGCGATCAACAGCAAGGGATTGAAGGTGCCTGATGATGTGTCGGTCGTCGGCTTTGACGATATTCCAACGGCAAGCTACGTCTTTCCGACCCTGACCACCATGCGCCAGCCCTTTGCTGAAATGGCTAATCGTGCCGTCAGCGAGGTAGTGGAAATTATCCAGGGCAGGGAAATCAAAGCAGCGAAGATTGCGTTTCCTATGGATATGGTCATCAGAAATTCCACTGCGCCGCTAAAGAAATCTGCGCAATCTGTTTCATAAGTGGCCACGGACCAGCATGCGTGACAGCGTACATCTGACCGCAGGCGATATGCCCGGCATCAGGGATAGTCCGCGCTATAGTGCAGGGACTTTGCACTATACTAGCCTTGGCTTGTTCGCCGCCATCTTGTGGTTGCTGGTGGGCGAACTGGGCATTGCCATGCGCGACCGTTCTGCCCTGCCCAGCGGGCTGGAATTTTTGCGACTGAATGCAGCCTCGGATACCACTACCTCATTGCTGATATCGACAGTACCAGCGGTTCTGAGCCTGTTACTGTTACCACTGATAGGCTACCATTCTGACCGTCTGCGCACACGCTGGGGCCGGCGGCGTCCCTTCCTGATGGCCATCGCGCCAATTGGTGCGGCAGCAGTGATCGGCCTGGCGCTATCTTCCGAAATGGGGCTATGGACGCATGTGCAACTTGCCAGTCTGTCGCCCGGTGTCCGCATTTGTAATCTGGCGTATTTCTGTGTGTTCTGGACCATCTTTGAATGCACCGCCATCACCACCTTCGCCCTGTTCACCGGTCTGGTCAATGATGTCATGCCACACCGTTTTCTTGGCAGATTTTACGCGGGTTTTCGCATCGTTGGCCTGAGTATAGGCATAGCCTTCAACAGCTTTGTATTCGCCCTGACTGAAAACTATCTGCGCGAAATATTACTCACTGTTGGCCTGGTTTTTGGCGGTTCAGTGTTGCTGATGTGCGTGATGGTAAAAGAAGGTAGCTATCCGGATGAGGTGGATACAGACAATGCAAAGCGTGCATCGTTTTTCGTGCCGCGTGCGCATATTCTGGAATGTTTTTCCCGTCCTTTCTTTCTATGGGCTGTCGCTGCTTTCATGCTGGCCAGCATGACCTTCAGCCCCTTTCATACCTTTTGCCAGTTCTATGCCGGTACACTGGGTATTTCCAAGGCTACTTTGGGCACCTTGACGGCGTATTCGTATGGGGTGTCGATCTTTCTCGCATTTGGCATAGGCTGGCTGGTTGACCGTTATGGTGCCATCCTGATTTCTGCCATCATGATGAGCCTGTATTTTGTGGTAGCGGCGGCGGGTTATCTGTGGCTGGACGGCGAACAGAATTTCCGTATTTTTTATGTTGCCCATGTGGTTGTCTCTGGTGCGTATTACACGGCGGCAGCGTCCATGCCCATGGCCTTGTTTCCCAGTGCACAATTTGTCCGGTATAACTCAAGCAAAGATGTCATGGTCACGCTTGCGGTCATCCTGGGAAGCAGCATACAGGGCCCGGCACTGGATTTTTCTGGGCATAATTATCACCTGACACTCTTGAGTGCGACCCTGTTTTCGTTATTATGTGTCATGTGCCTGGCACGCTTGCATGCACGAAAACCCCATGGCTACTGAAATGCAGGTCACAAAGCGTAACAGTAGGCATGGCAGATTTTCAATATCATGCTGTGATGACCCGTGTCCATACATGGGCGACTATTTCGCATCCGCATGATGACAAAAAATACTATTCTTTTGCAGGCAACCGAGTTGAGCTTTGCCTACCCGGGGCAGGCCCTTTTCAACAACTGGTCTGGTGAGATCACACCGGGCGTTACTCTGATATACGGTGGCGATGGCCGTGGCAAGACCAGTTTGCTGCAATTGCTGGCTGGGGTGCTACCTGTGCAGAAGGGGCAGTTGCAGATACAGGGTGCTTACCTGCACGCAGAGCCGGATGTCTATCGTAATCAGATCTTCTGGGTAGATCCGGCGACGGAAGATTTTGACCAGATGACAGTGATGGAGTATTTCGCTTCCCTGCACAAACAGTACCCACTGTTTGATGAAACACTGCTGGAAAACGTCATCGAAGGGCTGGGACTGATGCCGCATTTCGATAAAAATCTGTTCATGCTATCGACCGGCAGCAAGCGCAAGGTATGGCTGGCGGCAGCCTTTGCTGCTGGTGCCACCATCAATTTGCTCGACGATCCTTTTGCCGCACTGGACAAGGCATCGATTAACTTTGTGGTGAAGATGCTTACCCAGTTTGCACAACATTCAACCCAGGCCTGGGTCATTACCATGTACCAGGTGCCCCAGGGCGTGCCGCTGGCGGGTCTGATCGACCTGGGCGATTGATAAAAAAACCACAGAAAAATAGAAAGTATTGACAGTTTAAGTTGAAAATGTTGAACTAAAGTCATTACATTTCTTCTGAAAGATACTATGTTGGGAAGAGAATTTTCCTCTTTAGCAATTTATTGTGCGAATTTGGTTAAAAGCAACATAGAACCTGATATCGCAGATAGAGAATTAATTGCAAAATACACTGTATTTTGTGCCGAAGTTACTGCGCATTTCAATAAAAATTTTATTGTAAGCACTTTTGCTCCAGGATATTTGTGCCGTACTTTAGGGGGAAACAATTATTTTGTTCCCTATGGATTGGTAGGAGTTTTCCCTTCTGAACAACAATTAATTGCTTTGGATGGATTGATTTGTGATGCGCGTCTCAATAGGCTTAGTGCGTTTTGTATAAGTGGAAGTTCTACGTTTATGGGACAAACGGAAGCAATTACAGATATTGACTTTTGTGAGTACTTTTCTGTTAACAGCAACTTAATTTCCGCAATAAATAGCAAAACTAAGTTACTGACATCCAACCGACTCCTTCGAGTTAAATTTGACAAACTAATTTACATATATCCATTTGCTAATGATGTCGTAATTGATGAGAAGCTTTGGGATGAGCGCACATCAACTGAAATAAATGTCAAATTAGATTTGATTGCAAACATTGAGACCTTAGGTCGTATAGCGGCAACTAACGTTGTGTTGCTCGTAGATGGCGCCGATAAAGGAATAAATTTAAAACGAAGTTTTCAATATCAAGAAATTGTAGTGCTCAATGATTTAAACGACATACCACCTCGATCACTTTATGATCCGGAAGAGATAGGTCATTATTTAAATTGGCTTAGAGGCGAAATAGGGAACTATATTAGTTCTGCTACGAAAAATACTAGTAGTGTGAGCGCAGATGCTATCAAAGCTTTAAAGAGAGCGCTTTCATGGTTTTTAATGGCTGGATTAAAGGACGAAATCGTCGAAATTCTCAAAATATTTAAATCTTCTCAAATGGATATAATTGCGAAGTTCTTGAGGTCAAAGGAAGTGTCGAGAATGTTAGGTAACTTGGATGAAGAAAATAGAGAGCAATTTGGTTTTTTTGAAGCACCCGCCTGTGATCCTGAGGCGTGCGAATCTTTCTATACTTCGATTCTTGAATTAGCCGAAAGTTTGACAAATAGAATTGACGAGCTTATGGGCTCGGTACCTATTCTAAGGGATACAGCATGAGCGCCGATGAAATGGTTTCTGAAATACTTTCTTTAATTAACTCGTCAGAAAATGATTTGATTAGAGACAGTTTGAGGACAAGAGACGTTAATAAATTAGCAGACGATCTTTTAATCTTGAAGAGTGTCAAAGCACGAAGTGAAGAGCTTGCGAGAGATTTTGAAAATGGAAAAACGGCAGCCCCTTCTCACTCTTTGATTTTAAATCGGGTGAAAACGGCTATGAAAAATTTTTCGGATCAATTGACTGAGTCAGGGTTCGAAAATAAAGTATTTTCTCATCCAACTGAAAACGCAAATTTAAATAAGGTTACAGCACGCCCACCCAAAACATTGAGGCTTATTACTGGTGGTAAAGGTGCAGGAAATCGAGACACAGATACGCCGTCTGAAAAAAGTGAATTTGAAATTCGTTTGATTAGAAAAAGAGCTGGTCGTTATCTTATTGCCGTAGTTGCAAAGTTGGACGGCAGTGTCAAAGATGTTATAGGGACATATATTATGAATGGAGGGGGGGGGAGAGGATTTAATTCTCAAAAATTTGATAGGTGGGTGAGTGCAGGCGCTTTACCGACTGAAGCCGTTATGAAATTAAGAGGGGCTCTTCGGACTGGACCTAGGTTTAGCACTAATAAAAGAAAAACTGGGACTGGCCCTCATAGATATCAAAAATAAGAAGTCGTCAAGACGGATAATTTATATTCAGCTGTTATACATCGAGACTCACCGATTGTATTTTTTTCGTCAGAGTAACCTCTTGTCTTTCAGAAGTAAGCCATCTTTATAAAAAATCTCAATACAATTTCAAAATTAGACTTGCAGATGAAAAAAGAAAATGATTTTGGTAATCTTTATAAAAAGATAGATGCAACATCGAAAACTCGTTTTCACTCGTCTCGGCGGTTAAAGTTGCACACCAAGCTCTCAACGGCGACGATTGTTGTTATCTCTTTAGCGCTCATCTTAACTTCGTTGATGCAGGCGTACGAACTTGGAGTGAATATTAAGTCTAAATATCTGGCTTTAATTCAAGTATTTTCATCAATTACAGTATTGGTGTACTCGCTTCTTATTGATAAAAATGACTTTTCTAGCTTATCTGAAAAAATGTATTCATGTGCTTCAAAGTTGGGCGAGTTAAAGCAGAAAATTTACCCTTATCTTGAGAGTGGTACGCAAGAACAATACAACAAGTTCAAAGACGAATACCACGACATTTTAAAGCTATATGAAACTGCCGCCATTAACGACTTTCGCGCTGATTATGTGCGTGCTCAGCTCGATATGCCAGAAAACTACAAGTTCGGACATTGGAAGTTTTTATATTTAAATATAAAAGTTACTCTTTTGTATATCATAAATTATTTTCAATATATCGGAGTTTTTGTACTGCTCAGCAGTATGCTCTATTGGCTCTGGCTCGGTCCTTTAGCAGCGAAGTGACAACGAGATAGACTTGAACAATGGATATATTCTTAAATCCTCAATAGGGTGCATTCGGATAACTGACAATCAGGCTCAGTGGCTGGGCCCCGGTTTGTTTGATGCCGACTGTGGCACCCTTGTACAAATACGCAGCCATGCCCGGTTTCAGGGGTTGGGTCGTGCCGTCAGAATTGACTATACCTTCACCTGACAATACGTAATAAACCTCGTCATGGTCTATGCGGTGCAAGCCAATTTCTGCCTTGGGATGCAGGATACGTTTCCTGAATTCCATACTGCGCGGTGCCGGTGCGGCATCACTGATGCGGTAAGCGGTGGACATGCCTATGGCACCGTGGGGTGGTGGTTCATCGCGTTTTACATCTTCTTCATTCACAACGACCATGGGGCGAGCAGGGTCTGCCGGTGCCGCAATACAAAATCTTGAGCAGGTCAAAAGCAAACTGCAAATGAGTGTGGTGGATATCTTCATCTCTTCCTCTGTGTGGCCTGGCGTAAAAAATACCTACAATAAAAACGAAAACAAAAAAACGGTCGCGTCGATCATATGCCAAACGTACGCCAAACGTACGTCAAACATGCGCAAAAACACAGTTTGCAGGGCCTGATGCCTGCTGATACGGCATGCATTATTTCCGTGACAACAGTATTGCAATAATGTTAAATTAATATCTATTGCATAACTTGTGAAAGTGCACCCATGCCTGCTCCAACTGCGCTTAGACTTCAGGTTCGCTTACTTTCTGCCTTGTTCATGGGCCTGGCTGGCAAGTTTGGGATGGCGGCTGACGTGTCAGTAGATATGGCAGTAGATATAGCGACGGCGCCGGTAGTGGAAATCATAGGCACCACACCTTTGCCGGACCTGGGCTTGACCAGAGAGCAGATTCCTGCTGCGGTCCAGACCGCCACTAGCCGTAACATGGCTAGGAGTGGTGCCCTGAATTTTTCTGATTTTCTCAATCGTAGCCTGGGCAGCGTGCACGTCAATGACGTGCAGGGCAATCCTTTCATGAATGATGTGAATTACCGGGGTTATACCGCCTCACCCTTGCTGGGTACGCCACAAGGCTTGTCCGTCTATATGGATGGGGTACGCCTGAACCAGCCTTTTGGTGACGTCGTGATGTGGGACCTGATCCCCAAAGACGCTATTTCTTCACTGACTCTGATGTCTGGTGCCAACCCTCTGTTTGGTCTGAACACCCTGGGCGGTGCCCTGTCCCTGCAAACCAAGGATGGTCTGCATGATGCCGGTACCGCATTGGAAATCGGTGCAGGGCGCTATGGCCGGCGTTCTCTGGGTCTGGAACATGGCGGCGCCAATGAGCGTGGGCTGGACTGGTTCATGGTAGCGCATGCTTATCAGGAAGATGGATGGCGTGATGATTCGCCATCCAGCCTGGGCCAATTCTTTGGCAAGCTGGGCTGGCATGACAACAAAACCGGCCTGAAGCTCAGTTATGCATGGGCCAGCAGCAAAATGACGGGCAATGGCTCGCAGGAACAGCAGTTGCTGGCGAATAACTATGCCAGCGTCTATACCAAACCGGATGTGACGCGCAACCACGCCGGTTTTGTCAATCTGGAAGCTAAATCCAGCCTCAGCGAGCATGTCCTGCTGGCTGGCAATGTGTATTACCGCAACACCCGCACGGCCACCATCAATGGTGATTTGAATGAAGATGCGCTCGGTGAATCTGTGTATTACACCGGGCAGGCGGCAGACAAGGCCTGGTTGCTGGCACATGGATACAGCCCGGTCGTTGAAAGCAGCAACAGCAGGACCAGCACCACCAATGCCTTCCCCACCTGGCGTTGCATTGCCCAGGCCGGCGCGAATACCGAACCCAATGAAAAATGTACCGGCCTGATTACAAATACGAATACGCATCAGCAAAACTATGGTGTCAGCGGCCAGCTCAGTTTCCTGAGCAAGGCCACCGGGTATAGCAATCAGTTCGTCGTCGGCGCAGGCTATGACGCCAGCCGCACCCGTTTCTCGCAGGCCAGCCAGTTCGGCTATCTGAACGCCGATCGCAGCATTAGCCCTGTCAATGCCTATGCAGACGGCACACAGAATTCAGAAAATGCCTTTGACCAGCGAGTCGATTTAAGTGGGCAGACGGCGACCTGGAGCCTGTCCGGCAGCGACACCCTGTCATTGGATGATCGCTGGCATATTACGGCGTCCGGTCGTTATAACAATACTGCACTGAAAAATACTGACAGGCTCTATCCCTATAACAACGCTACTACCCAGGGTGGACAGCGTGGCTCGCTGGATGGTGATCATAATTTCCGGCGTTTCAATCCTGCTCTTGGCGTCAGCTTTACGCCAGATACCGCCATCAATGCCTACCTGGGTTATAGCGAAAGTAGTCGCGCACCCACCTCAATAGAACTTGGCTGTGCCGATCCGGATTTCGGCTGCCGTTTGCCTAATTCTATGGCTGGCGACCCGGCATTGAAGCAGGTCGTGTCCAAAACCTGGGAGGCAGGACTGCGTGGCAAATTGCTGGGCAAACTGGTAGAAAAAATGACCTGGAATGCCGGTTTATTCCGTGGTGATAATCTGGATGACATCCTCTTTGTTGCCAACTCTGCCGCGACTGGCTACTTCAAGAATTTTGGCCGGACCAGACGGCAAGGGCTGGAAGCAGGTATCTCTGGCGAGCTGGATAACGCCTCCTTCGGATTGAATTACACCTGGATGAAGGCGACTTACCAGAGTAGCGATAGTCTGGGGGCGCAGTACAATAGTGCGGCCAATGCCAGTGGCAACATCACTGTCAAACCCGGCGACCAGATACCGCTGATACCGCAACAGATTTTCAAGGCGCACGCCAATTACGAATTCGATACACGCTATTCCGCCGGCATTGAATTGCTGGCCATAGGCAAGAGTTTTTTGCGTGGCAATGAAAATAACGCCCATGTTGCCGATGGCATCAATAAGCTGGGCTCTGGCAGCATGCCGGGTTACGCCGTCGTCAATCTGTCTGGCAGCTACCGGCCCACTACACAGTTGAAGTTATTTATCAACATCAGCAATCTGTTTGATCAGCGCTATTACACCGCTGGCCAGCTGGGACCGTATGCCATCACTGCCAATGGTGGTTACAGTAATTCCGACGCCAAAGGCACCAACTTCTATACCCCCAGTGCACCACGCATGATCTGGGTGGGTTTGCGCTATAGCATGGGGGCAACTGCCAGGGATTGAGCTCTGGCATCATGTTTTACCTGACTTTTTATGTGCCTACAATATGTAAAGAAGGGCTATCACTAGTCTGGATAATGACAGCCCTTAACAGCTACAGATTCGTCAATCAGCCATTCAGCCATTCAGCCATTCAGTATTTTCATGCCTTCGGCGGTATAACGGGTGCCGGCTGCTGCATCCATTGGGAACAAGAGATTCAGTTCTTCCAGATCACTGGCCGTCAGCTTGACTGACAGGGCTTTGCTGTTTTCTTCCAGGTAGGTTCTGCGTTTGGTACCTGGAATAGGGACGATATCATCACCCTGTGCCAGCACCCAGGCCAGGGCCAGTTGTGATGGTGTGCAGTCATAACGCGTGGCAAGCTGCTTTACCTTGTCTACCAGCAGCAGATTCTTGCTGAAATTGTCTCCCTGAAAACGCGGACTATTGCGACGGTAATCATCTTCAGCAAATTGATCTGGCCGGGTAATCGCACCCGTCAGAAAGCCACGGCCCAAAGGACTGTATGGCACAAAACCCACACCCAGTTTGCGACACATGGCCAGCACACCCTGTTCAGGGTCACGGGTCCACAGTGAATATTCGCTTTGCAGGGCGGTAATCGCATGCACTTTGTGTGCGCGCTCCAATGTGGCAGGTGATGCTTCGGACAAACCTATGTAACGTATCTTGCCCGCTTGCACCAGTTCTGCCAGCGCGCCCACGGTTTCTTCTATCGGCGTATTGGGATCAATACGGTGCTGGTAATACAGGTCTATGGTTTCTATGCCCAGACGTTTCAGACTGGCTTCCACCGATGCCCGTATATAGTCCGGGCGACCGCTGACACCGCGTTCATGGATATTCGCCGGATTGCGTACGATGCCGAACTTGGTGGCGATAAAACATTGCTCGCGTTTGCCCTTGATCGCCTTGCCGACCAGTTCTTCATTGGTGTGTGGACCGTACACGTCTGCCGTGTCGAGAAAATTGATGCCCAGTTCCAGCGCACGGTGTATGGTGGCGATGGATTCGGCATCATCGCGATGGGAATAAAATTCACTCATGCCCATGCAGCCCAGGCCGATGGCGGAAACCAGAGGGCCGTCAGCGCCCAGCCGGCGTGTTGGTATGTGGGTTGGTGTTTGTGTTGGTGTTTGGGCTGCTGATGTGTGTGCTGTGCTCATTCGTAACGTCCTCGGAAAATGATGGTTGCGTAACGACGTTCGCTGGCAATGCGGCTTCCATCCTGGCGTACATGGCAATCTTCTGGTGCAAGACCGTCAGATTGCTTTGCAGTTCAGCGAGCGTCTTTTCCACGGTACGGGTATGCTGTTTCAGCAAATCGTTCCGTGCTGACAGACTTTCTGGCGTATTCCCCAGCCTGCGCAATTCGGCATACCGCAGCATGTCGCGTATGGGCAGGCCGGTGGTGCGCAGCTTCAGCAAAAACTGTATCCAGAGGATATCTTCCTCGCGGTACAACCTGTGCTTGTTGTCCTGCCGCGTCACCGGATCCAGCAAGCCTATGCGTTCGTAATAACGCAAGGTGTGAACAGTTAATCCGGTTACCGCAGCAGCTTGCTGTATGGTCAGAGGTGTCGTCATGGCAAGGAGTGTAGAAGTTAGAGTGCGCTCTAAGTCAAGGCCATATTAGACCTTATTTTGATTTTCTTCTTGAGCGGTGCCAAACCTTTGTTCAAGCACTTGAAAATATTTTTGTAATATTCGAAATTCCGGTACGCCGATACGATGACGCAGTTATTTCAAGTCCGACGATAACAGTATCGTCAGTCTATCGCTCAATTGGCTTGGCCGAACCTCGATTTCTATTCATCCAGGTACAGCCGAACTGTACGAATTTCTTCCTGTAACTTGTCTACGGTGGTAATTGCTTCCGCCTTGGCCAGAATAAAATAAAGCATGCCGGTAGCAACAGAACGGCGTGTACTTTCCGCATCGGCACTTGTCTGAGCTGATTGTGCTAATTCAGTCAACATTTGCTCCCATGAGATTTTTGTTTTTTTGAGTATGCTTCGCAACTTACCGATACCGCCGGGAAGTTTTTTACCAATAAATGCTTCGCCTTCACTTTCCCATTTGACGTCATTGATCAGCGATTCGAATGCTGTAACTGTATCCTGTGCAGTAACTTTCGCAACTACTTTGACCGGGCGCTTTTCTTCTTTTAATTCTATACGGTGCTCCCTGGGTTTTTCCTTGGCTACCTGACTTGACGGAGAAGAAATAACCAACTCTTGCTTTTCATCCTTTTTATCTCTTACGAGTATCTCTTCTTTTTTAGGTTTTGCTTTGGACGTAAGTTCTACCCGGGCTTTTTCAACTTCCGATACAAGATAATCTTGATATTTCTCTACTTTTTTTCCGGCACTACCATCTTTGAAACTTGCAGTTCCTCCATAGGTAGGAAGTTGTGTATCTTTGACTTTGTGCAATGTATTAACACGAGTGAACATTTCTTTGGCTTTTAATTTTGCCTCGTTTAATCCAAATTGCCCACCACTCATACGGGTTTCGAAAATACCACCTTTTCTGCGATTATCTCTCTTGTTCACAGAACTGTCGGTTTCGGGGGCGCGCACAGGTCCGACAGAATCAGCACCTATGGATTTTCCGCCAACAACAAAAGGTGCTTTGAATGTTGTAGGGTTTAGGCCAGCAACTTTAACGCCAGACTTCACTGATCTGTTAGTTTCATCAACGAGGGGATCTTCTGTGGTTGCGTCTTCTCCTCTCGCGCGTTGAAGTGCAACAGCCAGAATTTTATTTCGATAGCGGGTGTAGATTATTTTTTCTTCGTCAGACAGAGTCTTATCGACCAGATCTGAAATGGGTGTTTTCAAAAGTAAAGGGGTGAAATTTTTGATTGTTCCACCTGCTGGGACGCCACCTGATCCCACCCGAAGATATAGTGCCATAACCGCAAAAATACCTTTCAATCCAAGCAGTGGCACCTCTTTATCGCTACCCTCGCGTTCCCTCATGGCTTCTTCCATGACGGCAGCGTCACGTACTGCCTCAATCAGGCATTTCTTGAAATGAATTCTCGCTGCATTTTGTCCATCATCATCTTCTGTTTCTGCCAATTCGCTTGATTGAGAATACAGGGCAAGTAAATCCGGGATTTTCTGTGTCTCTACGCCAATATTAACCTGCATGGAATAGGCCTTATCATCCATTTCATCCGGCTTTATACCTTTCGTGTTGATCGGCCCTGCATAATAATTACCACCTAGTAGTGCGCGTTCGGTAAAGCCCTTGGTCGCAGCGCGAACATCGCTGACATGCGCAAAAATATTATCCAGAACGGCAAACATTTCTTCTTCCGTTTCAACGGCAGGTTTGAAAATGTATTCAAGAATGTTGTTGGCAAATCCTCTGGCTGGTGTCGAAGTCACGAGCGGGTTTACCCGGCTATTGTGATCTGGTGAAATAACGAAACCTTTTCCAGTCACCATCTTTATATCTTTGTCCAGCACGGATTCAGCCTGTAATTTCGCCCGGTCTTCATCTTCTGGTGCTTTCAACATCGCTTGGTTCTTAGGTTCGTCCAATATACCTTGTCCATCTGCAATGATAGGAAACTCCAGTTCCAGCCCCACTTTTCTTTGCAGCATATTTGCTTGAATATTTCCCGCCTGAGGTATTAGCGCTGGCCCTGCAACATTGCTTTCTGGTGTAGACAGGGCTTTTTGTCCCATCTGATCCGCTTCCTGCTCCAGCGTTGGATCATCATTCAGGGGAAGATTCTCCTTCATTTGCATGGTGGGCCGTACACGTCCCTGAGCCTGCTGTACGACGTGCCAGGCTTCATGGGGCAAATGCTGTTCCTGACCTGGTCCGATGTGAATGTCGCTACCCTGCGCATACGCGTGGGCATGCAATTGTGACGGCTGTGCCGAGTTGTAATGCACCTTGACATGATCCATGCTCATGCCGGATAGCGACTCTATGCCAGACTTGAGCTGGTTTGGAAGACCGGTGCGATTAGGACTGGTATGGCCAGTTTCCTTGTCTGGTGTGGACGTGGCCTGTAATTGTTTGATGCCCTGCAATTGCTTTGCTTGTGGGCTTGCATCAAGCATTGCTTGCATGGTTTTTAATTGCCTGGCCTGCTTGCTTCCCGCCGCTGCTTCTTTCAGTGCCATTTGTGCGGCCATCTGCGGGCGTGCATCAACAAAACCGGTCGTGGCCTGTGTATGGGCTGGAATGGCCCGGCTTTGCTGGCTTGCTTCTGCAGGAGTGGTGTGCGCTTTCATTCGACCTTAGCCCTACTATTAAGTACGCAGCCAGCATTCTTGCTGTGTTGAGATCACGGTGAGGATAAAGCAGTGATTGAGCATACTATTGAATTGCCAATAAGGCAATTGCAGAAAGTGTTCTCTTCAAATATTTTGTTGCTTCTTGGTAATATTGATAATCTGGCGCGATTATTACCCCATTGTTCTGTTTACTTTGATGAATTTAAAACTGAATAAATTTACTGACGTAAATACCATTCGTTCGACAGGACTGAATTTGACGTGACAAAGAATCGAAGTCTTGCGTATGTCCGTATGGCTTGACCATGTCCGGGTAGAACATCTCAAATTTTAAGAAATCAATGAATACTTCACTATGACGACACTTTCTTTTCGCCAGTTTCTCTTACGTTCAAAGCGTCTTTTTATATCTATTGCAAGTGTGTGCAAATTAATCCTGAGATATTCCGGGAATATGATTCGACGCCAAATTCTTTTTCTTCACGCCTGTTTGAAAGAGGGCGTAAAAAAGAAACTCTACCTCAATGGCTGGATAGGAAAATTACTACTTCTTGTGAGCACTCAATATTTTGTCGTTTCATGTTTTATCCGGGCGCATGACCATGCAGTAATGCGGTATTTGAACGTGTGTCTGGCACTTTCTCTTATCGGTGGTTCTTTGATAATGGCAATTCAAATCTACAATCGTTTTTGCGTGGAAGAGCTTAAGTCCGATCTTGATTGTCGCAAACTGATTAATCGACAAAAGTTGTGGGCTGAGTTTTTTTCTGCAATCGCAATTATTGCCTTTATCGGAATGTATTTTCGTTTTGGCTATGAAGATGATAAAAACAATGTGGCTGTGAGATTTGAAAATCTGCAGAAAGTGCGTTTGATCACTTCTAAGGTGATGCCGCCTTCCTATTGCATTTCAAAATATTATCGCCAAACAACATGTTTGGTAATTCAGAATGCCTTAACAAAAGCTGGCGATGGGTTGCTGTACAGGAGCGAATCAGACGTACAGGATAATATTCAAACAGCCTTGTTTAACATGGACATGTTGAATAAAGCAGGAGAGAATTTTTCTGATCAGGATTGGGATTCCTTAAAACAGGCAGAAAAATTACTTTCAGATATACGGATGGACGAATCCTGGATCAATTTCAATTTCTCTCAACTACAGTTCCTGCTCATGTTATTTGCAGCATTTTCTGTGTCAAGAAAACTGTCAATTGCGGCATTCGACGCGACATCTAAACCGCATCAAATTATTAGCTGGAAAAGTATATTGGATTTCATAAAAAAGAGACGTACAGTTTGATGGCCTGTGTTGTAGTGTCGTGAATATGGACTGAGGATGCATTTCTGTTCATGGGGTCTGACAAGACCCTCATTTTTAATGGCATATTGAGGCAATGTAATGGCGACAGACATTTCAAATCTCATCAACTTTATTTCCAAACACCTCCACCAGCAAATCAATAAACAACCTGGTCCGTAATGGCAGGTAGCGGCGTGATGGGTACATGATCTGTATCGGTGCGCTGTTGCTGCTCCATTGGGGCAGGACTTCGACCAGGCTGCCGTTGGCCAGTGCGGGGGCGACGTCCCAGATGGATCTTCTGACCAGGCCCAGGCCAGCGATGGCCCAGTCGTGGGCCTGTTCGCCATTGTTGGTGAGCCAGTTGGCGTGTATGCGTACGGTCTGCTGTTGTTTGCTGTCCGTGGATTGAAAATGCCAGTCGGTATGCATGGCGCTGGATTGCTGCATCAGTATGCAGCTATGCTGGCCCAGTTCGGCGGGTGTTTGGGGCTGGCCTTTTCTGGCGATATAGCAGGGGGCGGCGCAGACGACGCGACGGTTGTCTGCCAGCTTGCGGGCAACCAGGCGTGAATCAGTATTGGCACCTATGCGTACCACGCAATCGAAGCCAGCTTCGATAACATCCACGATGTCATCGCTCAGGGATAACTGTACCTGTATGCCCGGATACTGGCTGGCGAATGTGGCCAGGGCCGGACCCAGATGATGCCTGCCCAGTGCCACGGGGGATGAAATCCTGAGCAGTCCGCGTGGTGCTGTCTGGCCTTGCCCCAGTTCGGCTTCGGCATTGGCCACATCCAGCAAGATGGCCTGACAGCGTTCAAAGTACAGCGCGCCTTCTTCAGTCAGGCTCAGGCGGCGTGAACTGCGTTGCAGCAGGCGCGTACCCAAAGCCGCTTCCAGCCGACTCATGCGCTTGCTGCCTACCGCGGGTGAAAACCCCAGTTCGCGCCCAGCCGCAGACAGGCTGCCACTCAGTACAGCCTGCACAAATAACTTCATGTCCGCCAGCTCTATCATCTACCGCATCCTTTACATCATCTGTTCCTTTTTGGAATAGATGCTTACTCTATAAAGTCTATTATCAATTATATGGAATGGTAGCACAGTAGCGATCAGGCACATTTCGCCGTATTTATACCGCTCAACCGCATACTTGAAGGATATTTCCATGCTCACCAAACTCTTATCCAGCCTGGCCATCACAGTGGCTGCCAGCCTGCAAGTACAGGCAGCCAATCAGGAAGAGAACTTGCCGCAGCCGCTGGCAGTCATTGCCGACAATTCCATTCCGGCAGCACAAAGGCAGGACATGGCGCTGGCAGCACGACGTTATTACGCGTTCTGGCATACCGGGGAAAGCCGCTACGCAAAGATCGCACTGGCAGACAATTTCACGGACAGGAACTTGCCTGCCGGCCGGCCACAAGGGCCAGAAGGCCCCTTGTTTGCATCGAAAAACTTTCGCGCTGCCGTGCCGGATTTGACGCTGGAGGTGGACGAAATGCTGTTGGTGAGCGACCGCGTGATCGGCCGCCTGCACTTTACCGGACATTTCAGTGGCAGTTTTCAGGGCAGGCAGGGGGATGGCCGCAAGGTGGATTTCATCGCGACGGATATCTATCGCATTGCCAATGGCCGCATTGCTGAGAACTGGCATCTGGAAGATAACCTGAGCTTATTGCAGCAACTCGGTGCCATACATTAATTAAGGGAGGCAATCATGTCACTTTCTGAAGCGCGCATTGTCGTTATTGGTGGTAGTTCTGGCATAGGTCTGGCGATTGCCCGTGCTGCCCGGTTGCAGGGTGCCAGTGTATTGATAGCCGGCAGCAATGTGGCCCGGCTGGCCGATGCGGCAGGGCAGGTGCCGGGGCTGGATACGGCTGTGCTGGATATCCGTGATGAAGAACAGGTCGCCAGCTTCTTCCGGCATGCGGGGCCGCTTGATCATGTGGTGGTGACTGCCGGTGCAGCGATTGCTGCTGCGCCATTGCAGACACTGGATGTTGATGCTGCTGACAATGCAATGCAGGTGAAACTGCGCGGCAGTTTGCTGGTGGCCAAATATGCAGCGCCGCAGTTGGGTGCAGGTGGTTCCATCGGTTTTACTACTGGTGTATTGGGGCGCAAGCCTGCGCTCAATTCGCTCATCAAAACTGTCATCAATGCGGCATTGGAAGCAGCGGTACGGCAACTGGCAAAAGAACTGGCGCCATTGCGTGTGTATGCTGTCAGTCCCGGGCCGGTGAATACCCCGGGCTGGAACTTTGCTGATGAAGCCAGTCGCAGTGCCATGTTTTCCAAACTGGGCCAGACCTTGCCTGTGGGGTTTGTGGCAACGGATGATGATACGGCGGCGGCCTATCTGTTTGCCATGCAGGCCCGTGCCCTGACTGGTGCGGTGCTTGATCTCGACAGTGGTGCCCTGATTGCTTAAATTTTTTTACTGATTTTTTTATCGGATGAGAGAGATGATCATGTCCAACAAATTAATATTAGCCCCAGGCCAGTTCTGGCCAGATGGCATACGTATGGTGATATCGGTTTCCATGCAGTTTGAATCGGGTGCGCAAAGTGAACATCATAATGGTGCGCCTTTCCCGGCGATGCAGGAAACCGATTTGCCAGACCTGCCGGCGCGTACCTGGTTTGAATACGGTGCCCGTGAAGGCATACCGCGCATGCTGGATTTATGGGACAAGTTCAAGATACCAGTCACTTCACATATGGTTGGCCAGGCAGTTTTGCAGCGTCCTGAGCTGGCGAGAGAAATCGTCAGCCGTGGACATGAGGCGGCTGCCCATGGCCATACCTGGACACCACACTGGATCATGACAGAGGCAGAAGAACGTGCATCCTATGTCGCCAATATGGAAGCAATCGAAACGGCTACCGGCACCCGGCCAGTGGGCTTCAATGCCTTCTGGCTGCGTGGTACGCCGCGTACGCTGGGTATCTTGCAGTCACTGGGTTTTCGCTATCACATTGATGATCTGAGTGCGGATGAACCCTTGCTCACCCGCGTCAATGACCAGGACTTTGCCATTGTGCCCTATACCTTGCGCAATAATGACATCGCCCGCTTCGGTGCCGAGGGGCCACTTACAGCGCAGGCTTTTGGGCAGGAATTGCGCGATGAGTTTGATCAGCTCTATATGGAAGCTGGCAACAGGCGGCGCATGATGTCCATCTCCACCCATGACCGTATCGCCGGCACACCCGCCCGTGTCAAGGTGCTTGGCGAGTTTTTGCAGTATGCGCTGCAACATCCGGGTGTGGTATTCATGCGCAAGGACAAGATTGCTGAACTCGCGCATAGCTTGCCGGATGTGCCGCACAAGTAAGATGCATTAGTGATGCACCTCATTGACGTACCTCAGTGAGGTACATAAGCGACGCACATCAGTGATGTGTCTACTTGTCCGCCTTTGGCACCCATACCCATGCCTTGTCACTGATCTTGACGGCTCTGGGTATGAGCTTGTTTTGATAGAACAGATCGGCAATTTCTTGCTGGCGATTCACTACCGCAGCGCTTACCGGCATGACGCCGTAGCGGCTGCGTTGTTGCCAGGTGTTGATCACATCCAGTGGCATGCCCAGTTGGGCCGCAATAATGCTGGCAAGCTGTTGTGGATTCTTGCTGGCCCAGGCACCGGTGGTGGCGAGTTCACCCAGGATGATGTTCAAAGCCTGTGGATGTTTTTCTACCAGGCGACGTGAAGCTTCGTAAAAACTGTTCGCTGGCAGCAAGCCCTGATGATCGGCCAGTACCCTGACCGGTAAACTGTGCTGTACTGATGCCAGATACGGGTCCCATACTATCCAGGCATCGATATTGCCGCTGACAAAGGCAGCACGGGCATCTGCCGGCGACAGGTAGATGGCTTGTATGTCCTGCATACCCAGGCCAGCCTTGCGCAGGGCGGCCAGTATCAACAGGTTGGAACTGGAGCCCTTCTGGAAGGCGACTTTCTTTCCCTTCAGTTCAGCGACACTTTTGATGGGGGAATCTTTCGGTACCAGTATGGCTTCGCAGGTGGGCGAGGATGGTTCCGCGCCGACATACAGCAAATCCACACCAGCGGCCTGGGCAAATATCGGTGGTGGTGCGCCGGTCAGGCCAAAGTCTACATTGCCGCTATTCAAGGCTTCCAGCAATTGTGGGCCGGCAGGAAATTCTATCCACTTGATTTGGAATTTTTGCGCTGCCAGAGCTTTTTCCAGCGTACCCTGCGCTTTCAGGACGGATAGCAGACCGCTGCCTTTTTGAAAGCCTATACCTATCAGCCTGTCATCGGCAGCCTGTGCAGGCAGACTGAACAACAGGCTGGTTTTCAGCAAAAGAAGTAAAACTAATTTTTTCATAAATCACTTTCTTGATGGTGTCTTGAATTTGCATTCAGTTTGCGTTGACTTGGCTTAAGCTTTTTTGATAGTTTCAGGCGCTTTCGCGTTCCAGCAGTTCGCATTGCAAGAGGTTAAGGCGCTGTACGTTTTTGCTTGCTGGTATTTCACCCAGGCTTTCGAGTATGCGCATGGCGGCAATCTCGCCTATCTCTTTTGCCGGTGGTCGTATGGTGGTCAGGCTGGGCAATAACATGGATGACATGGCATAGTCACCAAAGCCGACAATCGCACATTGTTCCGGCATGCGTATACCTGCGCGTTGCCCTGCCAGAATCGCGGATGCTGCCAGGTTGTCATTGGCAAAGATGATGGCTTGGGCAGCATTGCGCTTGCGCATGGCGAGGGTTTCCATGGCCTGCTTGCCAGCGTCAAAAGGCGTGGCAGCGGTGGGTAAAAAGAACCAGGGTTCCAGATTCGCTTCCCGCATGATATCGGCATAGCCATCACGGCGATCTATGGCGCTTTCATCACCTGCCACGCTGTTCTGTGCAAAGGCGATGCGTTTGTAGCCTTTCTTCAACAGGTAGCGTGCAGCCTGTTGCCCGACTTCGTAATGCGAGAATCCTACCTGCATGTATTTGCGGCGCGGCTGGTAATCCCAGGTTTCCACCACCGGGATATTGGCTGTATTCAGCAATTGCACAGTGGCCCTGGTGTGGTATTGCCCGGTCACCACCAGTGCTGCCGGTGACCAGCCGAGGAAGGTACGTACCGCCGCCTCTTCCTGCTCAACAGAAAAATAACTGGATGCCAGCAATAGCTGGTAACCATGTGCGCTCAGTACATCACTAAAACTTTGTATCGTGTGTGCAAAGATCGGCCCCGAGATATTCGGTATCACCATGCCGACTATCCGCGCATGGGTAGACGCCAGCCCGCCTGCCGCCAGATTCGGCAGGTAGTTCAGGCTTTTTACCGCTGCGGCAATGCGCAGGCTGAGTGCCGCTGACACTTGCGCCGGTTGCTTGAAGTAGCGCGATACCGTGATGGAGCCGACACCAGCCGCCCGTGCCACATCATGGATGGTGGCGCGTCCTGATCCACGGCGTTTTCGTGCTTCGCTTTCTTGTGTCATCTCTGCATATTTCCAAAAGACATATCGATGATTGTTTTAATTCTTTGACTGAACCCATCTGCATCACAGAAACTAAAAATGGTATCGGTACCATCGAATTCTAGCAGCGGCTGTTGTGTGAACGAAGTTGCATTTCTTTCGATGCTTATTACCAATTCAAATAAGAGTGTGTGCAACGGTCGTTAATCAAAGGATTTAGTATGAAAGTCAATACAAAGAATAAGTTTTCACAACAGCGGCGTTATCAGCAATGGGGCAGTGTGCTTGCCGGTGCCGCCATATCGATGGGTGCCGTTTCGGGTGTGGCTGTGGCTGAAGAAAGCAGCATCCGCCCAGCCGCTGATGAACAGGCGACGCTGCCCTCTGTCACCGTGACAGCAACGCGGCGTGAAGCTTCATTGCGTTCGGTGCCGATCGCCATATCGGTGCTGAATGGTGATCTGCTGGAACAGGCAAATCGCAATAGCATAGACAGCATTGTTGCTGAATTGCCCAGCGTGAATTTTCGTCAGCAGGGTGGCAACAAGGATTCGACCATCTTTGTCCGTGGAATAGGCACTATTTCGACATCGCCAGGTGTAGAGCCTACGGTATCCACCGTGGTGGATGGCGTGGTGTTTGCCCGTCCGGGTCAGGCCACGCTGGACTTGCTGGATATTGATCGCATCGAAGTATTGCGTGGTCCGCAAGGCACCCTGTTCGGCAAGAATGCATCTTCCGGCGTGCTGAATATTATCAGCCGCAAGCCAGGCAAAGAAACCACAGGCTTTGTCGATGCATCTTATTTTGAAGGCAATGAGAAACGTCTGCGTGCCGGTATTTCTGGCACCCTATCACCAGAGCTGCTGAGTGCTTCCTTCACTGCGCTGGATAGTTCTTACGATGGCAACATCGATAACGTCAGCACGAAAAAGAAGGTGAATGGCTATGACCGTCAAGGCGCGCGTGCAAAGTTTCTGCTGACACCCAATAAAGATCTGGATGTCAGTGTCATTGCAGATTATCTGCGTTCCACCAGTTCGCCGACTTATGCGGTACTGCAATCCAGCAATGCCGCCTTGCTACAAGCCATCGCACCAGTGCAACCCGGCTTGAACAATCGCTCGGTAGTCTATGATCTGCCAAATGCCATCACTGATTTTAACAAGGGTTTGTCAGCGCAGGTGGACTGGCGCAACCAGGGCTATACCTGGACATCCATTACCGCTGCAAGACAATGGGATAACGAACAACGCACTACCACATCGGCCATCGGCAATAGTGCGGATGTAACGCGTATCAATGCATCCTTCCCGGCAACGCGTGATATCGGCACCTTGCACTTCCGTCAGTTTTCACAAGAACTGCGTGTCGCATCGCCGAAAGATACGGCCTTTGAATATGTTGCCGGTGCCTATTACCTGCATGGAAAAGATGAAGAAACTTACCAGCGCATCGTTACCACTGCACCAGGTGTCATCAACTATGGCTATGCACCGTATAGCGTGAAGAGTGACAGTTATTCGCTGTTTGGTGAAGGCAATTACAAATTCAGCCCGCAATGGAAGGTCCTGACGGGTTTGCGCTGGACCCGTGATGAGCTGGCCTATGCACATGCACGTATTTCTACCCAGACTGTGGCCTTCCCTGGCGTACAACCGGCAACGGCGAATGCCGGTTCCACCACAGAAAGTGCGTTTTCTGGTCGCGTCGGTCTGCAGTTTGATATCAGCAACGACATCAGCAGTTATGCCACACTGTCTCGCGGCTACAAGGGGCCTGCATACAATGTGTTTTTCAATATGCTGAATCGTGACACGCTGGCATTGAAACCCGAATTGTCAGATTCTTTTGAGATCGGCCTCAAGGCCTTGCTGCTGGACCGCAAGCTGAGCATCAACCTGGCTGCCTTCCAAACCAACTACTCGAATTATCAGGCCAACTTCTATGACACCGTGGCTGGTGCCGTGGTAACCCGTTTGATCAATGCCGGTGACGTGTCTACCCGTGGGCTTGAACTGGAACTGGAAGCCAGGCCGATATCCCGTCTGAACCTGAGTGCTTCGCTGGCCTATGTGGATGCACGCATAGACCAGTTCAACTGCCCGGTGGCAGCGGCAGCATCCTGCTCTTTGAATGGCCAGACATTACCGTTTTCACCGAAGTGGAAGTCCTTTGCCCGCGCCAGCTATGTGGTACCACTGAGCAATGGCTTGCAGGTGGATCTGGCGACCGATTTCAGCTGGCAAAGCAAGGTGCAGTATGACCTGTTCCAGTCTGCCACCACGATACAGGGCAGCGTTGGTTTGTGGAATGCCAGTGTGGCACTGGCTGCACCAGAAAATGGCTGGCGTCTGGCCTTGATCGCAAAGAACCTGGGTGACAAATCGTATGCGACCAACCTGGTGAACGGAACCAATACGGTGACACGTGCGGTACCACGCGATGACCAGCGCTATTTCGGTGTCAACTTCAGAAAGGATTTCTGAAGCCATGGCAACACGTCAATTGAAACTGGGCGCATTCCTGCTGCATAACGGTCATCATGTGGCTGCCTGGCGGCACCCGCAGGCCGATAGTGGTCGTGACCCATTTGCGCTATATAAAAAATTGGCACAGACGGCAGAGCGCGCCTGTTTTGATACGGTCTTCTTTGCCGACAGTGTTGCCCTGACCAGCGGCGTCGGTGGTCTGGAGCCCTTGACACTACTGTCAGCACTGGCGGCAGTGACCGAGCATATCGGCCTGATCGGCACTGCCACCACTACCTATAACGAGCCCTACCACGTCGCCCGTAAATTTGCCTCGCTGGACCGCATCTCGGGCGGGCGTGCCGGCTGGAATCTGGTGACATCCGACAACGCCAGTGAGGCCGCAAATTTTGGCCGCAGCGACCATGTCGCCCATGGCGAACGCTACGCCAGGGCCAGGGAATTTCATCAGGTGGTGCAAGGTCTGTGGAATAGTTGGGAAGACGATGCCATTTTGAATGACAAGGAAAAAGGCATACAGTTCGATGTAGATAAACTGCATGCCTTGAACCACAAGGGCGATCATTTTTCTGTTGCCGGGCCTTTGAATGTCAGCCGCAGTCCGCAAGGACAACCGGTGGTGGTGCAGGCTGGCGGTTCGGAAGCAGGCAAGAATCTGGCGGCACAAACGGCGGATGTTGTGTTTACCGCACACCCCAACCTGGCATCTGCCCAGACTTTTTACCGCGACCTGAAAAGCTGGGTGGTACATGCCGGGAGGCCTGCCGACAGTCTGAAGATCATGCCCGGCCTGTTCCCTGTGGTGGGAAGAACACAGGAAGAAGCGCAAGAGAAATTCCAGCTATTGCAAGACCTGGTTGTCCCGAAAGATGGGTTGGCGCTGCTGGGCCGTATGATAGGCAATTTTGATTTGTCGGCTTATCCGCTGGATGAACCCTTGCCAGAATTACCCCTGACCGACAATGGCCAGCAAAGCCGGCAAAAATTGCTGACCCAACTGGCGCAGGGGGAAAACCTGAGCATACGTGAGCTGTATCTGCGCATCGCCGGTGGCCGTGGTCACTTTACGCTGATAGGCACGCCAGAATTGATCGCCGACCAGATACAGTTGTGGTTTGAAAACGAAGCAGCGGACGGTTTCAATGTCATGCCACCGTATCTGCCAGGCGGGCTGGAAGATTTTGCCGAACTGGTGGTGCCGGAATTGCAAAAGCGAGGCCTGTTCCGGCGCAGTTATGAAGGCAGGACCTTGCGTGACAATCTGGGACTGGCCTTACCAAAAAAATAGTTTTCGCTGTTTTTTTCTGAGGTATGCTGGCCACCGTGGCGGCATACCTCTTGATCTTGCCTGTTGATTTTGCGACTCTTGATGAAATACTTCATGATGATGATAAAACTGCGTACCTTGATTGCCACCTGTATTTTGCTTGCCCCCTGCTGGGTGAGCGCGCAGGATAACCGCATAGACCAGATACGGCCCGATGCCCCCGAACTGGCTGCCTATGGTCAGCACAGGGTGGGCGTCACCAGTCTGAACCTGCTGAACCCCAGGCAGGTCGATATTCTCAATAGCAAGCCTGGTGGCGAAACGGCGTATTACGACCGCCCGCTGACGGTGGAAATCTGGTATCCCGCCACGTTGAAACCGCAGCAGGCACCAGGTGGCAAGTACCAGACCTATCTGCGCGACGGCAAGACAGAAATCAGCCTCAGCGGCCAGGCAGTGCGCGACGCAGCACCAGACAAACAGCATGGCCCATACCCGTTGCTGATCGTGTCGCATGGTTATCCGGGTAATCGTTACCTGCTGAGTCATCTGACAGAAAACCTGGCCAGTAAAGGCTATGTGGTGGTCGCGATCGACCATACCGACAGTAATTACCATGATCTCAAGGCGTTTTCCAGCACCTTGCTGAACCGTTCGCTGGACCAGCTGTTTGTCCTGAATCAGATGGCAGCCCTGAACAAGGCGGATACCAGCGGCAGGTTCAACGGCCTGGTCAATGCAGACAATACTGGTCTGATCGGTTATTCCATGGGCGGCTATGGCGTGGTGAATACCATCGGTGGTGGTTTGACAGCGGCCAGTGTGGATGGGGCTTTTGTACCCAACCGTGCGCTGGCTGTCCGGCAAGCTGGCAATGCGGCCTATCTGGCATCGCAGGACAAGCGCATCAAGGCAGCCGTTGCATTTGCACCCTGGGGCTGGAATGCAGGCCTGTGGGATGCCGCAGGTTTGTCTGCCATCCGTACCCCTGTCTTCTTTGTAGCGGGCAGCGTTGATGACATATCCGGTTATGCACCCGGTGTGCGCAATATCTATGAAAATAGTGTCAATGCCCGGCGTTATCTGCTGACCTTTGAGAATGCCAACCACAATGCCGGTGCCCCCATACCTGCTCCGAAGGAAGCCTGGCTGCCTGTACCCAGTCTGAAGAAAATTCCGGCAGAAACCTATATTGATGCCGTCTGGGATAACAACAGGATGAACAATATTGCGCAGCACTTTGTCACTGCCTTCCTGGCAAGATACCTGAAAAACGATAACAGCATGGATGCCTACCTGGATCTGACAGAGAATGCGCGGGATGGGAAATGGAGTGTGGATGCAAATGGCCTGCCCAAACCAGACCATACTTACTGGAAGGGTTTTCCTGCCCGCACAGCCGCAGGCCTGAAACTGGAAAAGAAATTGCCTGTAGCAGAAAGCCCTTAAGCCCAGCCCTGCCCAGCCTCTCTTATCCCCTTCCATCCCCTGACAACACGGCAATATTTGCCGTGTTGCTGCTGTAGGCTTTAGTGCAATACGCCCTCATAGCTACAGTAATCTACAGTATTATTCCAATCAAAGTTTTGCGCATATGCGGCTGAAACCTGTGATCATGGTCATTGCGCTGGTCCTTAAACTTATAATCGTAAGCCGTCTATAGGACAGGTTCATGGCAGTTGGTTAAAAGATGCACTGCTGCCGGATAAAAAATCAAGGAGATCACCTATGCTGAAGATCAGCCGTCCGTTGGTATGTACGTTGGTATTCACGCTGGCACTGGCGTCCAGTCATCTGGCAATTGCCGATACATCGACAGCGATGCTTGCCTCTGCACCTGCTCAGCTACCCATATCCATAGAAGCGATAGACAGGGTCTGGTCAGGGCATACGGTGCCGTTTGCCATGGCCACCAGTAAAGACCATCTGTATCTGGCTTACTATGACGCCAACCGTCAACTGACGGTGGCGCAGCGGCCATTGAATGCGCCCAGCCACTGGGTCTATCACAAGCTTGATACCTGGCTGGGCTGGGATAGCCATAACCTGATCGCGATGACACTGGATGCTTCTGGTGCAGTGCATATTGCCGCCAATATGCATGTAGACCCGTTGACCATGTTCCGTTCGGACGCCACGGGCGATGTACGCACCTTGCAGCGAGTGCCAAAAATGCTGGATGCAGCGCGAGAAAAGGCGATGACTTATCCGGTGTTCCTGAAAAATCATCAGGGACAACTGATTTTCAAATACCGCGATGGCAGCAGTGGTCGTGGCAATGAAATTTATAACATCTATGACGAGAAATCACAAAGCTGGAAAGCCCTGACAAATAGCCCGCTGACCGATGGAGAAGGGCAGCGCAATGCCTATTTCATGGGACCGACCAGGGGGAAGGACGGTTATTTCCATGTTGCCTGGGTATGGCGTGAATCACCAAGTGCCGAAACCAATCATGACCTGTCGTACGCAAAAAGCCCCGACCTTGTACATTGGGAACGTGCTGATGGCAGCCCCCTGACATTGCCGATACGCCTGAAGCAGGCCGAGATTGTGGACCCCGTGCCTGTAAGCGGTGGCATGATCAATAACAATACAGTGTTGGGGTTTGATGAAGAAGGGCGCGCCATCATCACTTACCATAAATATGATGCCGCAGGGAATACGCAAATCTGGCTGGCGCGACATGAAAAGGCTGGCTGGAAATTAAAACAGATCAGCGCCTGGACCAATTATCGCTGGGACTTTAAAGGCAATGGCTCGCTGAATTCTGAAATCTTTGTCGAAGGCGCACGCCCAGGCAAGCCAGGGCAACTGCTGGTGGCCGTGACACGTCTTGGGCAAAGACTGGAATTCAGTGTCGATTCCAGAACCTTGGAAACTGTCTCAGAAAACAAGGTGGCGGGTGTCGCAGAGATGTTCGGCACCTATTTCAAACCTGGGCCGGACATGCAGATCAATGCCACTGAAACAAGCGACGCCAACGGCAGGGTATACCGTCTGGCATGGACAGCGCAGGTACCGCATCGCGATTTGCCGCTGACGGAAATCGTACCAGCAACGGACTTGAAACTGTTTGTTTTTAACCCAGGAAAATCCTGAGGAAATCGGAGTTGAAAGTCTGGGCATTTGCTTGTTGCAGACAAATGCCCAGCTCGTTCTTCAATGCGGTATTTGAGTAGTCGTGCTTATTTTTTCGGCTCTGCAATAATATTTCCTTCCAGTCCGGCCTTCTTGCCGGGCTCGGCTTCCACCAGTACCGTCAGTTGCGCTGGCCCTTCGCCAGCGGGCAGGTCAACACTGAGATCACCCGTACCCAGCGAGATTTTTGATCCCAGTAATTTCCCGTTCAGCCAGATTTCTGCCTTGCCGTTGATACGTGAAAACAACAGACGTGTCTTGCCGCTGCCCAGCCTCTTGTCCTGGGTAAAATCGCTGCGGAACAGATGGAAGTGATTTGCTTTGTTTTCACTCTCTTTGGTGCCACTTTCCAGCAGAGGTGGCTGGCCCCAGTTCCAGGTATTCATATCATTGTCTGCCAGCATCTGGTTGGGGTCGGGTCGTGTTGCATAAGGGGGCGAGATGCGCCAGTTTTGCAGGTACAGCACGGGTGCATCACTCACCGGGACAAAGGGCAGGCCCGCCGTTTTTTGTACCGGTATTCGCACGCTGGCTGCTTGCAAGCCGGGTGCTGTAGCGGTGATCAATAGCTCACCATTGCTGTCAAAGCGACTTTGCAAGATCAGTTGCGCCAGGCCATTAAACAGTCTGCGTGTCTTGCCTTTTTCATCTTCATGGGAATTGGGGTCACCATTACCATGACCTATGGATTGACCCGCACCGGAGATATCGAAGCTGACCTCGCTATTGTCTATCGGCACGGCACGGCCTTGTGCATCCAGCGCACGTACAGTAACTGGCATGGCGTCACGCCCATCGCCTGCGAGTGATGCGCGGTCTGGCAGCAGCTCCAGCCTGACGGCCTTGCCGGTGGTTTCTACGCTGGTGCGTATTATTTCCTTGCCGCCTTTGTAGCCCAGTGCCTCCAGCTTGCCGGGTTCATAAGTGACCTTGAAGGTATTCATGCGATACGGGTCAACCTGTTGCTCGCCCAGTTCGTGGCCATTCAGCAAGAGCTTGATACGTTCCACATTGGCCATCACCATGACGCGGATTTCCTTGCCCTCCTGGCCTTGCCAGTTCCAGTGCGGGGCGATATGGATCAGCGGGCGATCCTTGATCCATTGCACCTGATGCATGTAGTAGGCTGTTTTGGGGAAACCGTTCAAATCCATGATGCCGAATACCGAACTGACCGATGGCCATTCATTTGGCGTCGGTTCGCCACGGTAATCAAATCCGGTCCAGACAAATCCACCGGCGACATACGGGCGGCTGTCTATGGCTTGCCAGGCATCGCGGTGGCTATTACCCCATTTGGCAAAGTCATCGTCATAACTGGCAATCAGGTTCCTGCTTTTATCTGTAGTGAATTCACCGCGTGTCATGAAGGCCGAGGTATCTTCCGCGCTGGTGAAGGGTTTGTTGGGATTGGCCTTGTGATAGCGGTCATAATCCGGTACCTGGTAATTGGCTCCCAGCACATCGACTGCATGCGATACATTCAGTGCAGTAAAAAAGCCACCATTCATCGCGGCTGTTACCGGACGGGTATCGTCCAGGGCTTTGACGGCAGCCGTCATGCGCCTTGCCATTTCATAGCCTATTTCGGTACCTTGCACTGGTTCTTCATTGAATACTGACCACAGGATCACGCCGGGATGATGGCGGTCACGCCGTACCATCCATTCCAGTTGCTTCATATAATCTGGCGAAGGATTGAAATTGCGATTTTCATCCATGACCAGAAAACCCATGCGGTCTATCATGTCCAGCACTTCGGGGGCTGGTGCATTGTGGGAAAAACGTATCGCATTGACACCCAGTTCCTTCAGGCGTCGCAGGCGGTATTCCCAGATGGAATCCGGCACGGCCACACCGACCCCGGCATGATCCTGATGCAGGCAAACGCCTTGCAGCTTGACATGCTGGTTATTGAGAAAGAAGCCTTGCTGGGCATCAAAACGTATGCTGCGAAAGCCCGTTTTAAGATGCACTTCATCAATTACCTTACTGTCTTGCAGCACCACGGTTTTAACGCTGTACAGTGCAGGCTTGTCCAGGGTCCAGCGTTCTGGCTGTTTGATTGTCACAGGCAAACTGGCGATGGTCTGCCTCAGCAAGGGAACGCGGACTGTTTGTGTCTTGCTGGCGACGACTTTATTGTCCGGGCTGAAGACGGTGACTTCGACCCTGACGTCGGCGGCTTGCTTGCCGCTGTTATCCAGTGTCACTTCTACCGGGATTTGCCATTGTTTGTCATTCAGTTGCCTGGGTGTCGCATGTACACCGTCGGTGATGATGTGGACAGGATTTGATTTCAGTAACCATGCATGGCGATAGATGCCTGCACCTTCATACCACCAGCCTTCCATCTGCTCGGCATCGACACGGATGGCGATGGTATTGCTGGCATCGCCATAACGCAGATAGGGTGTGATATCGATATTGCTGGCATTGTAGCCAGACCAGTTGCGGTGCACGATATTGCCGTTCACCCAGATGCTGGCATGGGTGGCAATGCCGTCAAACTGCAATTCAAAATAACGGCCACGTTCACTTTCATCTACCCGCAGATAACGGCGATACCAGGAAATACCACGTGGGCGATAACCTTGCGAGATATTCGCCTTGGGGTCAAATGGTCCTTCCACCGCCCAGTCATGTGGCAGATCCAGTTTGCGCCAGTCACTGTCATTGTAGCGGGTACCCGCTGCCCCCTGGGCATTACCTGCCTTGGCATTGCCATAGGTCGCGCCATGTCCCTTGATGTCCGGCATGGGGATATCACCCAGATGAAATAACCAGCCCCGGTCCAGCGACAAACGCTCACGCCCAGTTTCAGCAAGGGCCAAAGATGAAAACAGGGATGAACAAAGGACCAGAATGCTGATGGCATAAAGTTTCCATCCCTGCCTGACTGATGTGGTGATTGATGTCATATTTTTTATAATGATTCTTATCCGTTGAAGCGGAATGATGATGAGCGGATTGATGATGGACAGGTGAGGCGCAAGATATTCTATGAGAGTATGCGCGGGCTTGAAGCTGCGTGCGGAAACAATCAAGAAATTGACTGCTGGCTGTGGAAACAGGAAAAATCTCCGGCATGACCGGAGATTTCTGCATAGCTTTCCCTCGTCAGGCTTACAGCATGTCCAAAGCATCAAAAGCAAATGCCGGACTCAGGTAAGTGGTGCCGCTGGAACCGGATACCACACTGATAGTCATGGTATTGGTGCCAGTCACAAAAGCACTGGCGGGAACACTGAAGCTGTACATGGTGTTGTTACCCCGGTAGCTGCCTGTCGTCAGGCTGCGTGAATTAGGCTGGGTGGATGCGCCCTGTGCCGTTGCTGTCCATGCGTTGATCTTGATATTCGGCCGTCCACCAGCGTAGGCTCCTGTTATACCTATCCTGACGGTATGATTTGCCACCTGGGCAGCGCTGAGGTTGAAGGTGACGGTAGTCGGGCTGTTCAGGTCTTTCCATTGCGCAGCCGGAAAGCTATTGGTTGCCGCACCGATGTTGTAGGTGACAGGCCCCCAACTGGCGTTACGTACGTCGGAAGGATGACGCACATTAAATGTCTGACCGTTTTTCAACTCTCTTGGTGTGCCGTCCCAGTCACCGATGCGCCATACCGCCGTATCTGCCGAAGGATCGCCCTGTATGGTGCGGGTATTCAGGGTGGTAGTGCCGCCAGCGCTGACAGCTACTGTTTCTGTATACACAGCCAATTCGCCCTTGTAGACAGACATGGTGTAGGTGCCGGGTTTCATGCCCGACCGGACAAAGTTGCCGTTAGTCGTGCTGGCCGCTGTCCAGTATTGTGCGGTGGCATTCGCAAAGCCTACGGTGTACGCATAATTGCCATCCATGCCTGCCAGTCCGTTGCCGACCACTTTGCCGCGTCCGCTGGCGTCGATCCAACCAGACAGGTTATAACTGCCCATCCAGCTCATGTCGGGTATGGCTGGTGTCGCCCCGGTCGTGAACATGACAGCATAGGGGCCGTGGAAACCCATGCGGTCGGCTTCTGTCTGGTTGTGGCCAGAGTTCATGTAATTGTAGACTTCGGTATCGCCACCGGTCTGGTTTTGAATGTCGCGATAGAACGGGCCGCCGGAGCTGCTCTCACGATTGCCGTAGACCATGAAGATGCCAATATTTGACCCCGTCACACCCCGTATAGACAGGTCAATGGCACGCTGATTGCCATAATATTTCGAACGGGTTTCACCGTTCGCCAGTCCAAAGATATCGGTACTTTCTATGGCGCCGGTGTTGTCAGCAATTCTTGATTCCGTTGGTACATTGGTCAGCACCGTGGAATTCAGGCGGGTGATCCAGCGTAATTCACCTACGCTGGGTTCGGCGGTGACATACGTTCCCATGTAGATATTGTTTTCATTCGCACGCACCAGCAGATAGTGGATCAGGGTAGACGTAGTCAGCGTGATTTTTGCCACCGAACCCGATACCGAGTAAGACACCGTGGCACCCAGGCCAGATGCAATATGCGAGCCCTTGGTCTGCGACTGTAATTCCGGGCCGTCATTGTATTTGATGGACGTGATGTTGCCGCCGTTTTCATCCACTTTAAATACCAGACCCGCACCGCTGGTTACGGTCAAAAAACCGCCACTATCGGTAACCCCAAAAGCTGCAGGCGGCGGGCTGCCACCGGCACTTATTTTTCCTGCCAGGCTATTGCCGGCGTTTGCACTATCCTGTGAACCGCCGCCGCATGCGCTGGTCAGCATCGTTACCGCAAGGCTGACCAGAATGGTCCGCCAGTTGAATACACTCATGCTATCTCCTTGATATTGTTGTGAGAGGCCGCTGTAAATAGAAACTGACTTGATACTGACTCGATGCTGCTCTGACAGACACGTCATGTGATGCATAGTAATGACACAGTAATGAAGTAGCTGATGGAACGATGCACCATTCTGTTTTCTTATAGCGGCTTGTGGGCTCAGGCGTTATGTATCGCCACTGACATCATAGATACCACTTTTTTTCATTCCATATCATTTGTATAAGTATGATCAAATAATCATTTTCCTGCTTGATTCAGGAAGGCATCAATTTTGATTGAAAATTGCTGGATTTCAGAGGGGAAAATACCAAAAATGGACAGCGATACCGATGATGGGCGTCGAGTTGACGCTGGTCGTTGATGGCGCTAGCATTTATCCGTTGCCCATTGTTCAAATACCAGTCGCAGTTTGCTAGTGCGATGGGCGATGTGTGCTTTCCTCTGCACCACAGTTTTGACAGGTTTGGTTTGCACGCTGCAAACCTATGATTTGCAAATACCTGAGTGTTGTTCACAGTCCACCAATTCCCTTTTTTCGGGATAGGCATGACGGCGATGTGATCAGGCATCTGCTTCATTGACAGCACAATTCTTCATGCTCCAAAGACGGAGCATATGGCCTTTCCCTATGCAGATAGACGGGAAGAGGGCGGATTTTTTTCATCACTTTTACTTCAAGAAGACGGATGTGATTTCCCGTTTTTTTGTTATCGCTCAGCTATTTGATTGCTATATGAAAACAACATACGTCCAGCGAGAAAATCTATATAAATGAATTTTTTAAATCAAATAAGATCATCTTAAGCACTCAATATCGGGCGCAAAAAAATGCAATGACCAACAAATTGCATACTTAGAATAATCCAGGAGATAGCATGAAAACCGTATACAAGAAGGGTATAGGGCAAGACTTGTCGCGTACGTCGGACGCGACCGGAGTTGCTGCAAATGAGGTAGCAACTGAGTCCGTAAATAAGGTAGCAAATAAAGTAGCAAGAGAGGCCGCAACTGAAGGTCTGAAACTGAAACGTCTGAGCTATGCCATCGCACTTGCCATGACTTCCATGATGGCCAATGATCTCGCCTTAGCGCAAGACAGCAAGCCGGCAACTACTCAGGGCAGCAAGGCAGCAGAACCTGCGACACCAGCGGCACCAGCGGCACCAGCGGCACCAGCTGCGCCAGCCAAGCCAGGCGAAAAATCCACAGACAATGAAGTATCCACCATTGTGGTGGTGGGTACACGTGCATCACAACAATCGGCCATCGATAGAAAGAAACATGCGACTACCGCACTGGATTCCATCGTTGCCGAAGATGTGGGTGCTTTCCCGGACAGGAATATAGGCGAGGCCATTTCCCGCATCTCAGGCATCTCGCTGGATCGTGGTGATTTTGGTGAAGGCGTCAGTGTGACCGTGCGTGGTAACGGGCCGGACCTGACCCGCGTGGAAATTGATGGACAGGCCGTGCAATCTGCCGGTGGTTCAGACATGAATGGCGGTGGCTTTGGCCGTGCGGTCGAGTTTCGCCAATTATCGTCCGACTTGATCAAGAGCGTGGACGTGGTCAAGGGATCGACTGCCGACATGACCGAAGGTGCTTTGGGCGGCGGTATCATCATCACCACACGTACCGGCCTGGATTTCAAGAAACCCTATGCGTCCCTGCGTCTGGCCACGACGCAAAATTCCATTAACAAGGAATGGACGCCAGACATGAATCTGGTACTGGCCAATAAATATCTGGACGGTCGCCTGGGCGTCTTGCTGAATGTGTCTGCCTCCAGAATCACCAATGATGGCCATTCATCACAGATATCCACGACTGGCATCGCAGGTTATGCGCGTTCCCTGGATTTTGATAATTCGCCTAACAAGACTTTCGCGTTTAACCCCAGCACCGTATCGACTACTGACCTGGCCGCAACCACGCCTATCGTGGCATCGCCATTGACTGCTGGTGGGGTCTTCAATTCAGAAACACCAATGAGCCTGGTCAACAAGTCTGCTGCGGCCAAGACCAAGGCGGACTGTTATGCGGCTTTCCCTGCGCTGACCAGTGCACAGTCTGCAGCGGTTAATGGAACCACCGCCAGAAACGCGGCCATTACGCAACGTACGTCCGAGCTGGAAACCTGTCTGAACCAGTGGAATGACTACACCCCATCACTGGTGCGTTTCATCGAAAAACGTCAGAAAGAAGAACGTAAGTCCTTTGACCTGCGCTTCGATTTCAAGGTCGACAATAATCTGTCTTTGTATGTCAAGGGCAGTGGTAACAGCCGCAAGGTAGAAGACAATTTCCTGACTTATGGTCTTGGCGGCTTGAACATCAATACAGCCAGCGTATTGTCACCGACCTATCAGGGCGTCAGTTTTGTCGATTCGGCGACGGGTGTCCGTACTGCCGTGCCGGGTTCTGGCTACTACGTGTATGACAATATCAGTGGCCGTACCGGTTTGCCAGCGGCAGCGGGTGCTGTAGCCAATGTCATCCCTGGCTCTGTTGTTGTGGATGCCAACCATCACGTGACAAAATTCACGATCACGGATGGATCTGCCAGTACTGATCAGATACAAAACACCATGGAAACCAAGTCTACTTACCTGCAGGGTGGTGGACTGTATAAAAACGACCGGTTCAAGGCAGAGTTTTTTATTGCCGATGCCAGATCAGATTTTTCTCGTGCAGACAAACGCACCAGCTGGACTACGCCTTATGGCGAAGCAACGCTGAGTGTTTTGCCTAACGGTCTCTGGACATATGCTTTCCCGGCGACATCGACTTTTAATCAGGCCAATCCTGCACAGTATTCCAATCTGAATGCGGCGACCTCGGCACGTGCAGCAGTGGCCGCGACGATCAATAATCCTACCATACCAGCGTACACGATTGCACAGCAGCCTTTGCTGACGCAGGCACCACAAATATCGTATTCTCCAAAACTGATAGAAACCGGCGAGAAAACCGCCAAGCTGGATCTGACCTATAACACCACCGACAAATTGCCGTGGCTGACACAGATCAAGACAGGTTTCAACCTGCGCGACAGCAATGCATCCAGCTGGGGTGGCGGTGGCGCGACGATTCAATCGGCAATCGGTACATTTGGTACAGCCGGTTATGTGCCACCGGTTGTCTTGCCTACCAATAATCTGCGCGGCAGTTTTGTCGGCTGCGAAAATACACCAGGCTCCCTGGGTGCAGGCGGTGCGCCATGTAATTACGGTTATGTTCCAAATACCAATTTGTCGAACACCCAGTATGGAACAACAACACTGACCCAGGCCCAGTTTCTGGATGTAATTACGCAATCCATGATACCGGCATCTTCGCAGTTTATGGCTGGTCTGCCAGATCGCCCTGCCAACCTGATCAATGGCTGGCGGCAGATTGATGTTGCCAAGGCTTTCGACTTGCTTGGTGTACCTAACATGAACTTCAATTGCATGAAGTCCTGCAAGGCCAGCGACGGCAAGGTGTACGCTCAGCCAGTGAGCCAGAACAGTGAAAAGACCAAATCAGGTTATTTCATGCTGGACTTTGAAAAGGATGAACTGCCTTTCGGCATGGAATTTGCAGCCAATTTTGGTGTACGTTATGTGAACACTGAAATTCATGCAACTGGCCAAATGTTCTTTACATCGATTACCAAGACAGCTTCATTTGACCCGGCTAATCCAACGGTTGCCACCGGTGTACAGAGCAGTACCCTGATGAAGAATACTTCACTCGACAGTAACACGACGGATATCCTGCCGATTTCCAATCTGTCGCTGTGGGTTATTCCGAATAAATTTGTGGTTCGGTACAATCATGCCAAAACAGTGGCACGTCCACCTATCGCCCGCCTGTTGCCAACAGGTACATGTACCTATGATGAACGTCGCGTAGGCAGCTTCGATCCTGACGGATCAGGTGCAGATATGGGTTGTACCGGCACTATTGGTAACCCGAACCTGAAGGCACAATCAAACATCAATCAGAACCTGAGTGCAGAATGGTATCCGAACAAGGATACGATGCTGAGTATCGGCGCCTTCAAGCAAACCGGCAAGATCGGTCCTGCGATTGCTGTTGGTAAATCGAACGTTGCCCTGTTCTCGGGTACCAGCGATATCGATCCTGTCACCGGCAAGAAACTGTCTGATTTTGAGTTTGGTTATTCCACCTGGGAAAATGGTCCGGCAACGACACGCAAGGGGATAGAGATAGGCGGCAAGCTGGCCTTTACTTTCCTGCCATGGTACTTCAAGTACACCGGTGTCGATTTCAACTATTCCAAATTGAAATCCTCTGATTCGATTTCCGTACGTGAACTGATCAGTGGTGATTCTCTGCCACCAACCCTGGAATCCAGCTACACCACCAATCTGTCCCTGTGGTATGACGATGGTGCTTTGAGTGCGCGTATTGCCTACCAGGCACGGGCCAATTACTTCACCTGTATCGCAGGTTGCGGTAATAATATTGCATCGACTTATACTTACCCGAACGATGGCGGTGGTTTCTACCGCACACCGTATAACCCGGGTGCACCAAACTTCAAGGATGCGACTGCATTTATTGATGCCAAGATCGGCTATCGCTTCAAGAATGGTCTGGAATTGTTTGCAGAAGCCCGTAATCTGGGTCTGGCAACCACGACCAGCAGCCAGGCGCAATATGCTTCCTTTGCCAACGGTATCCCAAGTCTGAATGACTATGCATATGCTGGTCGCAGGATCATGGTGGGTATCAATATGAGAAACTAAACCAGTACTGGTGTCGACAATGCAGGCTGGCTGTGTGTATGAAATCAGCCAGCCTGCATTCCTGTTATTGCAATCTATATGTGCGGTTATTTTAATCAGCACAACGTTCGGGAACCTATGAAAATCACCATCAGATTGTGTTTGAGTGCCGCCATGCTGGGCTTGCCTGGTTTGTCCATGGCGCAGATACCGACGCAACAGATAGAGCCGACTTTTGTTCCCGATACGCCGATTACAGCGGTCACCATATTTGGCAGCCTGCCCAAGCGCCCTGGTACTACAGTAAGGCGTCTTGACCGTAATTCGGCGGGTTCCTGTGCTTTCAGCTTTACGTCGTATCAAGACCAGATCATCGATGATTATCTTGACCATTTCGAAGGCCGTGGCCGTAGCACTGACAATACCAATATGGGTGCAGATGCACCTCCGGGCCTTGGCGACCGCACTGAAGGTTTTCTCGACAGCAGCCCGTATGGTTCGGCGGCTGGTGGTGAACGGCTGGTAACTCCGGCAGAAGACAGTACGCAGACCAGCGCTGGCTGTTCTCAGGCGGATAGAAATTTTGCTGCTGGCCGCAATTATATTGCCCGCAAGGACAAAACCCTGGACCTGGCGTTTGCGGCTTATGATGCAGGTGATTTTCCCAAGGCACTGGAAGCTTTCAAGACTTCGTATTCCGCAATTGGCTATGACGAAGCAGCCCTGATGCTGGGGAATATGTATTTCTATGGGCAAGGCACACCGCGCGACACACGTCAGGCCATCACCTGGTATGACAGGCTGGCGGACTCCCGTCTGAATCCGTCACAATACAGTCCATTTGATCCCAAAGACCCGGAACGGGCATCGTTGCGGGTGCAGGCCCAGTTGCGGCTGGCGCGTATTTATATGTCCGGGTATGAGGTACCTAAAGATCCTGCCAAAGCCAGACAATGGTACAAGGCAGCGGCAGAGTTGAATTTTGTCCCGGCCCGTTACGTACTGGCACGTTTTTATCAAAGCGGTTATGGCGGCAGCAAAGACATCCAGGAAGCGGTCAAGCTTTACACCAATGCCGCAGAATATGCGTATGTACCGGCACAACTGTCCCTGGCCAATCTTTATTACTATGGTGATGAAGTCAAACAGGATTTGCCGAGAGCATTTGCCTGGTACCAGCAGGCGGCCAAACAAAAAAAACCACAAGCCCTGTATGCATTGGCCCTGATGTTTGACCAGGGCCAAGGTGTTGCTGCTGACCCGGCTAAAGCCCTGGCCTTTTATAAGGAAGCTGCCGTTGCCGGACATCCTGATGCACAAAATTCTCTGGCAACCTATTTTTATACAGGTCAGATCGTCAGCAAGGATTTGCGGATAGCACGCAATCTGTTTCAAAGTGCTGCCATGCAGAGCCAGCCGGATGCCATGGTGAATCTGGCGGCGATGTTACTCAAGGGCGAAGGTGCCGCAGCTGACAAACCCCGCAACAGTGATGACGATACTGTCAAAGCCTATGTCTGGTTGAAACTGGCTGCCAAACTGGGCCGTGCACCGGCTGCAAGTGCTGCCGAGAAGCTGGAGACACGTCTGTCAGATGCACAGAAGGCCCAGGCCAAACGCATCCTGACACCCTGATATTGATTCGCCTGGACGAATCCCGATTTTTATACGGCATGGAGACTCCTCCCTCCATGTCGTGTATCCCACGGCTTGTTATTGACAAGCCGTTTTTTCTTTTGACACCCACATCATCACTGATGTCGGGTGTTTCTGCATTTTTCAACTATGTAAAACTGAAAAGCTTCCTTGTGGTTTGCGGACACAGTTTTTATGATCAATGCAGATGAGATAAGTTCTGACCAACATAATAAGGATAGTTAGATGAAACTGGAAACCATCGCCGTTCACGGCGGCTACACCCCCGACCCGACCACCCGCGCTGTTGCCGTGCCCATCTACCAGACGGTCGCGTATGCGTTTGATAATACCCAGCATGGTGCAGACCTGTTTGACCTGAAGGTGCAGGGAAATATTTATTCGCGCATCATGAACCCTACCAATGATGTACTGGAAAAACGTGTGGCTGAACTGGAAGGCGGGATAGCCGGCCTCGCGCTGGCGTCCGGTCAGGCGGCGATTACCTATGCCATACAGACTATCGCCGAAGCGGGTGACAATATTGTTTCTGCTTCCACGCTATATGGTGGCACCTACAATCTGTTTGCCCATACCTTGCCGCAGTTTGGCATAGAAACCCGTTTTGCCGATTACCGTGACCCTGAATCTTTTGCCAGTCTCATCGATGAAAAAACCAAGGCGGTATTTGTTGAATCCATCGGCAACCCCCTGGGCAATATCACCGATATCGAAGCGATTGCCGCAGTGGCACACCGTCATGGTGTGCCGCTGATTGTCGACAATACCGTGCCTTCTCCTTATCTGCTGCGCCCTATCGAGTTTGGCGCGGATATCGTCGTGCATTCCCTGACCAAGTATCTGGGTGGACATGGCAATTCCATAGGCGGCATCATCGTCGATTCCGGCAAGTTCCCGTGGGCGGAACACAAGCAACGTTTCAAACGCCTGAATGAACCCGATGTGTCTTATCACGGCGTGGTGTATACCGAAGCACTGGGTCCGGCAGCCTATATCGGCCGGGCCCGTGTGGTGCCGCTGCGCAATACCGGTGCTGCGCTGTCACCTTTCAATGCCTTCCTGATTTTGCAGGGAATAGAAACCCTGGCCCTGCGCCTGGACAGGATTACGGAAAACACCATCAAAATTGCGCGCTATCTTGACCAGCACGCCAAGGTGAAATGGGTCAACTATGCCGGTTTGCCTGAACACCGGGATCACGCCCTGGCGCAAAAATACCTGGGTGGAAAACCGTCCGGCATCCTGACTTTTGGTCTCGATGGTGGCAGGGAAGCCGGTGGCCGCTTCCAGGATGCATTGCAGTTATTTACCCGTCTGGTGAATATTGGTGATGCCAAGTCGCTGGCCTGCCATCCTGCCAGCACCACGCACAGGCAGTTGAATCCGGAAGAACTGGCAAAAGCCGGTGTGACTGAAGATACCGTTCGCCTGTCCATCGGTATTGAGCACGTGGATGATCTGATCGCCGATCTGGAACAGGCACTGGCAAGTGCCTGATCTTTGTGCTCAGGCAGTTTGAGAATGCATTTCAGCCGCTGAAATGCATTCTGCCAGTTTAGTTGTTGTCGTTCGCCACTGGTGCTGGCACCAGTGGCAGTTCGAAGAAGAATTTGCTGCCTACATCGATCGTTGATTCAAAGCCGATGCTGCCGCCCATTTTCTCTATGATGGTCTTGCAAATATTTAAACCCAAGCCAGTGCCGCCTTTTTTGCGGGTATTGGAACTGTCCACCTGGCTGAATTTCTGGAATATCTTGCTGTGGAAATGACTGGGAATGCCGCTGCCATAGTCAGTGACAATAACCTTTACCTTGTCTGCCGTTTTTTCTACCGATACGACCACTTCGCCGCCCTTGTGAGAAAACTTGATGGCGTTTGACAGCAGGTTTGCCAGTACCTGTGCATAGCGGTCACGGTCAACATTCACATACAGTTCTGCATTATCACCGATGGCGCGCATACTGACGCCATACTGGTCTGAATACGACATATTGCCGCTGATGGCATCCTGTATCAGGGGCTGCAGGGCGCTGACCTTGAAATCGAATTCCATCTTGCCTGAAGCGATTTTTTCCAGGTCCAGTATGTCATTGATCAGGTGTAGCAGACGGTCTGCATTGCGCATGGCCACTGTGGTCAGTTCCTTGGCCTTGTCCGGGATTTCACCTGCCACGCCGGCGGCCACCAGACGCAAGGCACCGTTGATCGAGGTCAGTGGCGTACGCAATTCATGGCTGACCATGGACACAAATTCATTCATCATCATTTCCACCCGCTTGCGGTCGGCAATGTCAAAGCTGATGGCATAAAAGCCTTCAACTTCATCGCGGTCATTCACCGCAGGTACGTACACGGACTGGTAATAATAAGTGCGTTTATTGAGTTCGCCTGTTCCTTCAAAACTGGCACGTTGCCCTGCCAATACATTTTTCACATAGCCAGCCATAGGCTTATAAAACTCTTCCCCTACAACTTCACGCAGGGTCTTGCCTATCAGTTGCTCTGGCCTGACCCCGAATTCTGATGTGATGAATGCGTTCACAAACACATATCTTTCTTCCAGATCCATGAAGGTGATGATGCAGGGCAGGTTATCGGTGATGGCCTGCAGACGGCTTTGGACATTGCGTTGCTGTTGCAATGCCAGTTCCAGTTCGCTGGCCTTTTGTTTGATTTCATGCGTGCGTTCGGCGACGGTGGTTTCCAGACTCTGGTTGGCGCTTTCCATATCAGCCAGGTGGCGTTCTTCTTTTTCCACCATGTCGGCCAGGGTAACTGATAAAAGATGTGCCTCATGGTAGGCATTGACGATAGGAATAGACGTCGTGACAGCAGTACCGCCACGCTTGAGCGAACGCTGTTCAATCGCGGTACTGAGTCTGATCAGTGATGCCGATGCCCGGCGTGCCAGCAATGCTGCTACCAAGGCCAGTATCAGCCCCAGCAAGCCACAGAACAAGAGAATTTCTTTTTCCAGATTATGCAGGGCGGCCATGGCAATGTCTTTGGGCTGGCGTACCAGAATGCTCCATTGCAGGGCCGGGTAGTTGCGTGCCTGCCCGGTCAGGGCATAGCCGGTCAGGTAGAGTTTGCCGTCTTCAAATGTTTCTTCGACTGTTCCAGTTTTACCCGAGCGCGATTGTGTCAGGCTGCTGGACTTGATTTTCTTTTCTTCCATGCCCTTGGGGCCAAGCAGTACCGTGCCGTCATCACGGACTATCATGATGTCAACATTGTATTGCTGATCTGCCGGGGCCAGTATGGTCTGCGCCAGCTTGCGCGCCCAATTCCAGCTCAGGTGTACACCCAGTACCCCACGCAGGCTGCCGTCAGCACGACGGACAGGGATGGCAACATCCACAAAACGCCATGGGTCGGCGCTATACGGCAATAACTTTTGCAACAGCAGGGCCGGATGGTAGTCGCCAGCGTACAGCGCCTTTTTACCCTGCTGGAACCAGGGGCGCTGGCTGACATCCTGTCCCTCCAGCAAGCCCTTGCTGGATGCCAGAACCTTGCCGTCGGGGCTGGCCAGGCCTATCCAGGCATAATCGGTGAAATTGTTTTGCAGGCTGTCGAGGATGCGGCGTATTTCAGATGGGTCCTGCGCATCCCTGATCTGGCTTAGTTGCGACAGCAATTGCACATCGCCTACGGATTTTTGCATGACCAGATCAATCTGGTCGCGCATTTGCCAGGAAAGCTGTTGCAGCCTTTGTTCAGCTTCTTTTTGCGCATAATTATTGGCAAAATGATCGACCAGCAGCAGGGCTGACAAGACGGTACACAAGACGACGGCACTGACGCCAAGTGTCAGCAGGGTGGCAAGCCGCGGGCGGGAAGTCGGTTTTAGTAAAGACATAAATGGGCACTTTATCTTGGGGCGTATCGCTGGAACGCATGCCATCCCTGTTTTGGCAATGAGTTCCTTCTGTTCGGGGCAGTCATTGTCATAAATTTAATAACCAGACTGACCTGTTGGATTTCCGTTTATTGCTCAGATGATACTCTCAAAATTTCTGCATTTGCTGGGCTTGTATGAAAACAAGCCAGTGTTTTCGTCGGCGATGGCAGTTTCCACAGTGATTCTTGATATCTGTTTTTCAGATAAATAACAACATTTTTATTCGTTTTGCGCCTTAGATAAATTCGGTACATTGAAACTCTGTTACGAACCAAATTCGTTTTTGTTGTTAGCCAGAGTATTTCATGACCGATTCTACATTTGCATCTATAGAGTTATCGTCTGCCAGCCAGGTGGACGAAACATCATCTTCGGGTAGCGAAGACCACGCACTGGCGAATGCCAGATCAGTTGCGCAGACAGCAGGCCTGGTGTTTTCCGGCAGCGTTGCACCAACTGACGCCTGGCGTCTGGTACAGAATAACCAGGCCATTCTGGTCGACGTGCGAACGGCGGAAGAACGCAAGTTTGTTGGCTACGTGGCCGACGCCGTCCACGTACCCTGGGCCACCGGCACAGCCCTGACCCGTAACCCAAGATTCGTCAAGGAACTGGAAACCAAAGTCAAGGACAAGTCCAGGGTCATCCTGCTGCTGTGTCGTAGCGGAAAACGCTCGACAGCCGCTGCCGAGGCCGCGGCCAAAGCAGGTTTCAGCAACATTTTCAATGTGGCTGAAGGCTTTGAAGGTGATTTGAATCCAGAGCAGCAACGCGGCCAGCTTGGTGGCTGGCGTTTTCACCAGTTACCGTGGATACAGGATTAAAGCGATGTCATCCGCTTCATTGTTATAAGAGAAGAAAGGTAAAGGCAGATGGTCAGCTTTACAGAAGAGACACCCGTACAGTCAGTAACGCCAGTCAGGGATCAGCGTGGTTCACTGTTTGGTATCGAGCAGGTAGTCAGTGAACTGGCCGCCGTCAGGCACGCATGGCGGCGCCGTCAGCAACGTTCATCCGAACCTGGGGGGCGTGAATTGCCATCCCGTGATGCACTGGCAAAAATTATTTCCGATCTGCGTGGGGCATTGTTTCCCATGCGTCTGGGGCCGCCCGAATTGCGTCAGGAAAGCGAAGATTTCTATGTCGGCCATACGCTGGACACGGCACTGCATTCAATGCTGAGCCAGGTCAGGCTTGAACTCAGCTACACCTCGCGCTATTACGAGCAGGAAGATCTGCATATCGAAGATCGCGCCCTGCATATCGTGCGTGAATTCTCGCGCGCATTGCCAGCGATTCGTTCACTGCTGGATAGTGACGTGATCTCGGCTTACCAGGGTGACCCGGCAGCCCGTACTGTGGATGAAGTATTGCTCTGCTACCCCGGCATCCTGGCCATGATCCATCATCGCATTGCTCATCAGTTATACCAGTCTGGCGTGCCTTTGCTGGCGCGCATCGTGGCAGAAATAGCCCATGCACAAACCGGCATAGACATTCACCCTGGCGCCAGCATAGGTGCGGGGTTTTTCATCGACCATGGCACCGGTGTGGTGATAGGCGAAACCGCCATCATCGGCCAGCGCGTGCGTATTTACCAGGCGGTGACCCTGGGTGCCAAACGCTTCCCTACCGATGATGAAGGCAAATTGCAAAAAGGCTTGCCACGACACCCGGTAGTGGAGGACGACGTGGTCATTTATGCCGGAGCCACCGTACTGGGGCGGGTGACACTGGGTCGCGGCGCCATCATCGGCGGCAATGTCTGGGTGACAAATGATGTGGCTGCCGGTTCCCACGTCAGTCAGGCCAGCCTGCGACATGAACATGGGGCACTGCCATCCCCGGCCTTGTAAGCAGACCAGGCAGATCAGTCAGGCAGATTTTTTAATGACAGGCGTCAACCTGTTTTTTTGATGTTCTTGAAATTTTTATTCTTGAAGTTTTCATTTGTTCCGATTCACCGCATTTTTTAATGGAGTAAGCAATGACCGATGTGTCTCCCAGTAATTTCGCACTCAGTGACAACGCCGCCAGGCAGTTGGCGAATGCAACCAAAACCGTTCCTCAGTTATCCACCATTTCACCACGCTGGCTGGTGCATTTGCTGCAATGGCTGCCGGTAGAGGCAGGTATTTATCGACTTAACAAAGTCAAAAACCCTAAAGATGTCCGGGTGGCCTGTTCCCAGCGTGACGAGTCAGAACTGCCACAAACTTTTGTGGATTATGACGAACAGCCACGTGAATACTTCCTCAATGCGGTGGCAACCGTGCTGGATGTACATACCCGTATTTCTGATCTGTACAGCAGCCCGCATGACCAGATCAAGGAACAACTGCGCCTGACGGTAGAAACCATCAAGGAACGTCAGGAAAGCGAACTCATCAACAATCCTGATTACGGCCTGTTGGCGAACGTGCATGATGATCAGCGTATTTCCACGCTGACCGGTGCGCCTACTCCTGATGATCTGGATGATCTGTTGACTAAAGTCTGGAAAGAGCCTGGCTTCTTCCTGGCCCATCCGCTGGCGATTGCTGCCTTTGGCCGTGAATGCACACGCCGTGGCGTGCCACCACCAACGGTGAGTTTGTTTGGTTCCCAATTCCTGACCTGGCGCGGTGTACCACTGGTACCTTCCGACAAACTGCCTATCGAAGATGGCAAAACCAAGATCATCCTGCTGCGCGTGGGTGAAAAACGTCAGGGTGTGGTTGGCCTGTTCCAGCCTGGTCTGGCTGGTGAACAAAGCCCTGGCCTGTCGGTACGTTTCATGGGCATCAACCGCAATGCGATTGCCTCATATCTGATTTCCCTGTACTGCTCGCTGGCAGTCTTGACGGATGATGCGGTTGCTGTTCTGGATGACGTAGAGATCGGTAAGTACCATGACTATCCTGACACCTACAAGTAATACCGGCGCGGCAAATGCGGGTTTGCCGGATGAAGCCTTGCTGAATCGTATGGCATCAGAGTTTTTTGCTCTGGTGCCGGGGGCAGCGCAAGCTGCTGCGCAATTCCTGCCGGGTTTTTCGGAAGCGAGCAGTGCGCCTGTAGCACCTGTATCTGCACCAGGCCGTCTGTCGTCTGTCAGCGAATCTGGCAATCATTCCGGCAGTAATGCCAGTGCAACAGCGCATACGCAGCCCTCCATTTATGCCAGCGCCATTCCACAGAATGGTGGCAGCAGTGTCGCACCGTCACGTCCACAGGCGGGTGGTGCGCCTCTCTCAACACCGGCAGCATCGACGACGCCTTATTATTTTATTGGCGCCGACAACGGTTATCCGGTAGCCGATGGCAATCTGGATGGTCTCGCTGCGCAGGGAACAGGCCGGCAGGCAGATCAGACACTGGCACGCTCTTTTGGTTTGCCAGGGCAGGATCAATTGCAGCAACTGCTGGGTGAGCTGTATCCGGCTAATACCCCAGCAGCTCCGGCGACGGGGGCAGGTGCAGATGCGCGTCCTGCGTATTATTTTCAGCAGGGCGAGCAGGATTACTGGGATACCGCACCCCGGGCGGCCAACCCCGCACTGGCAGCACCGTTTGATATCAATGCCGTGCGCCGCGATTTTCCCATCCTGGCAGAACGGGTGAATGGCAAGCAACTGGTCTGGTTCGACAATGCAGCGACGACCCAAAAACCACAGTCGGTGATAGACAGGCTCAGCTATTTTTACGAGCATGAAAATTCCAACATCCACCGCGCAGCGCATGAACTGGCAGCACGGGCTACCGACGCTTATGAAGGTGCACGCAGCAAGGTTGCAAAGTTTTTGGGCGCGGCATCGGTAGATGAAATCATCTTCGTGCGCGGCGCGACAGAAGCGATCAATCTGGTTGCCAATACCTTTGGTAAAAAGTTTATCGGTGCTGGTGATGAAATCATCGTGTCGCAGCTGGAACACCATGCCAACATCGTGCCATGGCAGCAACTGGCAGCCGAGAAGGGGGCTGTCATCCGCGTTATTCCTGTGGATGGCAGTGGTCAGATCATTTTGGATGAATATCGCAAGCTGCTCAACAGCAAAACGCGACTGGTCGCAGTGACACAGGTCTCGAATGCTTTGGGCACGATCACACCGGTGCAGGAAATCATTGCACTGGCACATAGTGCCGGTGCTCGTGTGCTGATTGACGGCGCTCAGGCAGTGTCACACCTGCGTGTGAATGTACAGGCACTGGATGCCGATTTTTATGTGTTTTCAGGGCACAAGGTATTTGGTCCTACCGGCATAGGCGTGGTGTATGGCAAGAAAGCATTGCTGGATCAGTTGCCGCCGTGGCAGGGCGGTGGCAACATGATTGCTGACGTGACGTTTGAGCGTACGCAATATCAACCGGCACCGGCACGCTTTGAAGCCGGTACCGGCAATATTGCCGATGCAGTCGGCCTGGGTGCAGCGATTGATTATGTCGAACGCCTGGGGCTGGAAAATATTGCTCTGTATGAACATGCCTTGCTGGAATACGCAACGCATGGTCTAAAGAGCATACCCGGTGTACGCCTGATAGGCACGGCCCATGAAAAGGCCAGTGTTGCTTCGTTTGTACTGGAAGGCTATCAGACCGAAGAAGTAGGCAAGGCACTCAATGAAGAGGGTATTGCTGTGCGTTCTGGCCACCACTGTGCGCAACCCATATTGCGTCGTTTTGGTGTCGAGGCTACGGTACGTCCTTCTTTTGCGTTCTACAATACCTGCGAAGAAATTGATCGCCTGCTGGCAGTGGTACGTCGTCTGGCAAATCAAAAAAAGAATTGAAGCAAGGCAATTTGATACGCTGGTCATGCCAGGCCTAAAAGCCCTGGTATGTCAGCGTTTTTTTTCGGACCGACAACGAGTACTTGCTGCAAGGTGTTTGAAATTCCGCAGTGCAGCGCATATTCATATCTGAATTAATTCGCTTACTTTTTATCGCGCGCACGGTATATTGAAGCTGTCTTTACCCCTAGAGGAATTTCAGGCTCGCGCAGTATGGCGAGCCATTTTTTAGAGACATTCAACTTCAGTATGAATAATGACAGGATAAAAGCTGGCTTTCATATGGCAATGATATTGCTGGTTTCTGCCGCTTGTTATTTGCTGTGGCCTAGCCTGGCGGCTGCTGCGCCACGTCAGGAATCTGCATCAGGTATCGAGCAGCGGGTACAAAAACTCGCAAAGGAATTACATTGCCTGGTGTGGCAGAATCAGACGCTGGCAGATTCACATGCAGAACTGGCAGTCATTCTGAAACAACAAATTCGCGAAAAAATTCAGCAAGGCCAGGATGAGAAACAGATCACTGATTTTCTGCTGACACGTTATGGCGATGTCGTGCGTTACCGGCCATCACTGAATGCACAAACTCTGTTGCTATGGAGCGGACCTTATCTATTGCTGCTGACCGGCCTGATCTGGCTGTTTGCAAAATTTAAATCCACGCGTTATTTTGATGATGAGCAAGAACCTGTTGCCACCGAAGCACGGCACTATTCCCTACCCTTGCTGTGATCTAGTTTGTAATGCATCCCACGAATTCCATCGAGATACTTTTCTGTTTGACGCACACAAGCTCTTACGATCATCAGTGCAGCCGTCAGAAATCAGGATTATGATGATGGATGCTGAAAGGTGGATGCTGAAAGGGTGCTGGCAGCCCTCAGCATTGCCAAAGCCTGTAGTGCCTGCCACGACAGCTAGCATCCATTCAAATAAATCGATAATTCAGGAGAACAAGATGACACGTCAGACAGCAAATGATTTCAAGCCGGAAGTGCTGCGTTTATTTGATCAGTATGTACATGGCGTCATTGATCGCCGTGCTTTCTTGCAGTCAGCCAGCAAATATGCGGTTGGTGTGGTGACGGCTGAAACATTGTTGCAACAGCTTAGCCCAAATTTTGCCCAGGCCCAGCAAGTGCCAAAGACCGATGCACGGATACAGGCTAAATATGTTGAATATCCTTCACCTCAGGGTTCGGGCACCCTGCGTGGCTATCTGGTCACTCCTGCTGAAATCAAGGGAAAACTGCCGGCAGTGCTGGTGGTGCATGAAAACCGTGGCCTGAATCCGCATATCGAGGATATAGCACGCCGCCTGGCGCTGGATGGTTTCATTGCCTTTGCCCCGGATGCGCTGGCATCACTGGGTGGTTACCCTGGTGATGAAGAAAAGGCCCGTGAACTGTTCCCCAAACTGGATCAGAACAAGATACGTGCAGATTTTATTGAAGCCGCTGCAATACTAAAAAAATTGCCTGAAGCCAATGGCAAGGTAGGCGTGGTCGGCTTTTGTTATGGCGGTGGCATTGCCAACTTCCTGGCAACCAGAATCCCTGATCTGGCTGCTGCCGTACCTTACTATGGTGGCCAGCCAGGTGAAGAAGATGCGGCAAAAATCAAGGCGCCACTCTTGATCCATTATGCCGGTACGGATGAACGCATCAATGCCGGATGGCCAAAATATGAAGCTGCGCTCACGAGGGCCGGTGTCAAGTATCAGGCATATGTCTACGCCGGTACCCAGCATGGTTTTAATAATGATACGACGCCACGCTATGACCAGGCTGCCGCAACATTGTCTTGGCAGCGTACAGTCGAGTTTTTCAAAGCCAATCTGCGTGCCTGATAGTCTGCCAGACTGGCAGTCGCTTTAAGCCGATAGTCGTCTTAAACCGATTTCAGGATGAAATTGCTGGTGTCACGCAGTACAGCCTTCGTTTTTGCCGGGCTGTCCATCATGCGTGACAGCAGCAGGCCGCCTATCATTGATGCCAGCACGGCGTGCGCCTTGGCTTCCACTTCATCATTGTCAACGCCTTCACGTTGCAACTGCGTGCTGATCAGGGCCAGCAGATTGTTCACACCCTGCTGTATGGTTTCCTTACCTATGCCGTCTTGGCGTATGGCTTCCGGCCCCAGGGTGGCGATGGTGCAGCCCAGGCCTGGGTTGTCGCTGTGGGCCTTGCTCAGATAAGTGTGTACCAGGGTGCTCAATGCCTCATCGTCGGGGGCGGCGGCGATTTTACGTCGCAGTTCAGTCTTGGTGGCTTCCAGTGCCGCTGCGCAGGCTTCGGCGATTAATGCTTCCTTGGATTCAAAGTGCTTGTAAAAGCCGCCATGGGTCAGGCCTGCTTCATTCATCAGATCCGCCACACCTATGCCATTGATGCCGCGTTCGCGATACAGACGGGCCGCTGTCTCGACGATGCGCTCTCTGGTTTGCGCAGCTTGTTCACGTGAAGTTCTCATGGCTTTATTCCGGTTGCGCGATCATGGTCCGCGGGCTGTATTGATGTCATTATCTAGAACTCATTTCATAAATAGGGATGAGTGCGAGCAAGGCGATTCGGGATGCAGTGCAAGGCGTGTCGCGTAGCTAAGGCTGGTGCCTTAGCAAGCGCAATGTCACCACCTCGCGCTGCAATGCGCCCGAATCGCCCGCTCCCGAAGGGTTTGCCTCATAACGTGTGCTGGACTGCGTTGGACTCGTTGTCAATAGACCCGCTATTGACTGCCTCGTCCGCCTTGCCAGCCCACGTTATGAGGCAAACGCATCTCACCCCTATTTATGAAATGAGTTCTAGGCATGTCGCTGTATTTGACACAGGTTTCTATTTTAGATGATAATCGGCATCTATGAGATTATGTTTGTCATCTAATTGAGGGAATTGGTATGAATGAGCCGACAATGAAACAAAATGATGCCTCATCAGCAATGTCGGCATCTGCACCGCCATCGCAAGCACCCGCCAGGCCGACTATGGAAGCAGTGTTGCACGCCCTGATCACACCGCGAAGGCCGGCCACCAGTGATGATGACAGAATAGCATTGTCAGCCGCCAGACGTTTTGACATTGACCATGCCGGCCAGGTGCTGGTGGCCTGGCGCTGGGGGCCAGATACTGCCCCTGCCGTGTTATTGCTGCATGGCTGGGAAAGCCGGGCCAGCCACATGGCAGCTTTTGTAGCACCGCTGTTACAGGCTGGTTATGGCGTCATTGCGCTTGATGGCCCTGCACATGGCGAGTCACAGGGTGAACTTACCCATGTAGTCGATTATGGCAAGGCCGTGTTGGCGCTAGCTGCCCAGGTCGGGCCGTTGGCCGCCGTCATTGGCCACTCTGCCGGATCAGCCGCCAGCCTGTATGCCTATGCCCATGGCTTGCGCGTCGCCGCCAGCGTGCAGTTATGTGGCCCGGCTTCGCTTACCCGCGTGGTACAACGTACCGCCCGCATGGCAGGTCTGAATGCGGAAGAGGCGTATGCACTGGAACAGCAAATGGCGGCACATGTCGGTGTGCCGCTTGACAGTGTGGATCTGTCTCAGCTGCAATCCGGTTTTCAACATCCCGTGCTGATCCTGCACGACCCAGAAGACCGCGAAATGCCATATGAAGAAAGTATTGCCCTGGCTGCCGCCTGGCCAAAGGCGAGATTACAGCCGGTGGCAGGGACAGGGCACAGACGCATCTTGCGTACACCTGCCGTGGTGGAGGCTGCTATCAGTTTCATTGTTGAACACGGTGCAACGACGGCATAGATGCATTTTTCTCGCACCGGGCTTGCATAGCCGGTCGCGGCTGGCTATGCTTGGGTGAGTTTACACTTCCAAATCAGGTATGCATGATGGGAATGTCATTACCCCTGGTTCAACTGGCTTTCCTGGATCAGCTAAAAGGCTTTGTAGCAGTCGGCAGGCGCATGAGTATCACGCATGCAGCAGCCGACTTATGCCTGACGCAATCGGCAGTCAGTCGCCAGATACTGACACTGGAACAGCATTTGGGTGTGAAGCTGCTGACAAGAGGGCATCGTTCCATTGCCTTTACTGTCGAAGGCGAACGTCTGTTCCGCAGCGCTGATGCTGCCATCCGTCAGTTGCAGGACGTCATGGGTGAAATTGGCGCTGGCACCCAATCCAGGGCTGTGACCATCAGCGCCAGCATAGGCGTGACCGGTTTGTGGCTGCTGCCCAGACTGAATGCATTTCAAAAACTGCATCCGGGCATCGATATACGGCTCAGCGCCAGCAACAGGGTGGGAGATATCAACAAGGAAGGCATTGATCTGGCGATACGCTACACCAATGCCAAACTTGCACCAGATAAGGCCGTGCGTCTGTTTGAAGAATCCATTGCACCGGTTGCTCATCCTTCTCTGGCGATCAAGCCCAAAAAATCCGGCAAAATGACCGTGAAATGGCCCTTGCTGGAATTCGATGAAAGCCAAAAATCCTGGCTGTCCTGGCATGACTGGCTGGACAAGGACGATATGCAGAACGCCAAAACCCACGGCATCCTGCGTTTTAATCAGTACGATCAGGTGATACAGGCCGCTATGGCCGGACAGGGTATTGCGCTGGGTCGGCTGGAACTGATACAGAATCTGCTGGATGACGGCAGGTTACAACAGTTGATGCCGGCCAGGACACAGGGCCTGGCCGGACATGCATACTGGCTATTGCAAGCGCATGAAACACCAGGCACCGAATGCCAGCAGGTCATGCAATGGCTGATGGCCGAAGCCAGTAAAACCAGGGAGTGGGTATTGCCTGTTACTTAAAATAACTCGCCAATTGAATTGGCTGAACCAGGCATTTAATCTAGCCATGATGTGCCGGCAGCCTGCGTGCGATTAGCAAAGCGTAATCGCACGCATGTTGCACCCGGCAATAACAATGCCCCTTCAAATTGCCTTGTCTTTTATCATACCGAAAGGACTTCACCGCTTTGTATTTTTATCAAAAAATCAGCAGTTGAAGGTAGCAAGCCGTGACTCACATTCGTACGATTACGCTTTGCTAATCGTATCTACCCACTGAATTAGCTGAACTAGCCAGGCATGTAATCTAGCCACTTTGTGCCCGGCAGAACAATAGAGCGTCATCCAAGCGGTCATTCCCCCAAAACATCTCGTCACCCACAAAAAAGCTTGGCGCGCCGAATATGCCTTTGGTCATGGCGATTTCTGTCTGGCGGCGCAGTTTCAGTTTGTTTTCGTCAGAGAGCGCCTGCTTCAGGATATCTGCCGCCGGTAGCTTCATGGCGACCAGTACCTCCGTCACTAATGCTGCATTATCGATATCGCGATCCTGCGCAAAATTCATTTGCATCATGCGCCGGCAATACTCGGCCATCCAGGGTTCTTCTGCACCGAGTACAGCCACCCGCAAGGGTAATATGGCAGAGCGCGGAAAATTGCCCGGCTTTTTCCACGGCAAGCCGTATTTAAGGCATAGCCTTTCCATATCCCGCCACACGTATTCGCCCTTGGTTTTTTGCAGCACAAAAGGTGAGGTTGTCCAGCCAAATGACTGAAACACGGGGCCAAGCAGAAAGGGGTGCCAGCGTACCCTGACGCCTGCTTTTTCTGCTTCCTGCGCTATCCGCATGACACTCAGATAACTGTAATTGCTGCCAAACTCAAACCAGAAATCAATGACAGGTAAAGGGGAAATCGCTATATCCATGTCGCACCTGTCAGTAAGTAACCAGGCAGCGTAGTTCTATACTTTCGCGTGGCCTGGCGTGTGCTGGAATATGCGGATGATCAAATGCAGCGTGTGGGGTGAAACGGCTACAGCCACTGAATTGCGAGTCATATTGTTTGAAGACCAGTGCTTCATGCGGTTCCATGCGTGAGAAATAAGACCAGCGGTGACGCGTCGCAAAATTGACCAGATAGATTTCCCCCGTCCGGTTAGGATACCTGACATCGCAGGACACCAAGTCTTTTGGTTCTATCGTACGCGCATCACAGACCGCCAGCGGTGTGTCCAGCACTGTATTGCGAATGGGGCGCCAGATATTCACGATACTGTAACGGCGTACCTGTGCAAGTTCTTTCACATCCTGAATCACCATGCCCAGGCGTTTCTTGCCAGAGGCTTCGGTATAGTCATTATGGATGCGGCCATTTGCCGCAGCCATGCCATTTGCTGCTCTTTTACCAAAAGACAGCGGCGTGTCCGATGCTTCGCGCTTGCGCAACAGATGGTCGAAGACATAGGCTTTTCTGGCACCAGTGGCAGCCAGGGCCAGTTCCCGCGCTTCGTGGTAATACACAGAGCGAATTTCATTCAGATCCAAAAAGTCCTTCACAGAAGTCGCGGCATCCCACAATTCAAACCCTTCGCGTTCCAGTTGCGGCGCACTATCTGCCTGGCGGGCATCATGAATGCTGATGGGGCGCAAGTCATAGTCGGCACTTTCCCAGGGAATTCCTGGTGGTGGCTGGAAAGTGTAGCTACATGGGCGTGTGTCTGACGGAATGACATAACTCATGCGGGCAATAACCGGGGCATCATCTGGCGATGATTCACCCCGGAACTGATACAAGTCTTGTGCTGTCTGGATAGACATGGAACCTCCAATAGTGGGAACATGAATGAAATACTTTCGGCTGGTACGGCCTCGTATTTCTTCAGCGACTATTGAATCCCAGGTTTGGGGTGTACACAAACGACATTTCTGCATCTCTTGCATTCGTATAGGGAATGTGACGATGTAATTTTCTACCAGATTGAAGTGTAAACTTCCTCGTGAGGAATGATGAGTTTTTCAAGTAGCTGTACATGCTGACGCTGTTGTTCGACAAAGGCAGTGATATCTGTAATTTCCAGCATTTCTTCACGGCCATATCTGCGCAGTGCATCGCCCCGCAAGCCAAGTTGCACGGCGCGGCGCTCAACGCACAAACCGGCTGGGTCATGATCAGGATCCCATTGCAAACGCACGTCAGAATCCTGCACGGCCTGTTGCCAGGCCGTGTGTGTAGGGTAAGTGTTCAAGTCCAGACTTGAGCTGACGGCGCTTTTCAGCAACTCGTCAAAAAATGGTCGCTTGATGCGCAGGGCCAGTATGCGTTCTTGACCCGGTTTTTGCGCCCAACCGGAGCGGAACATCATCCACAGAAAGTTTGGTTTTATCCAACTCATACGGTTGTAGCTGAATGGACCGCCAAAGTATTGATGCTGAACCGCGAAATCTGCGATTTCATGTCGGTAAGCCTGATAGACAATGATAGACGTGTCATCGAATTGCGCCATGACATGCTTGCCTGACTCTGGCCATGACGGGATTTGTTCAAGATAGTTTTTAAATTTCATTATTGAGTGATATGTCTTTCGGTAAGCAGCTTTTGCCTGACTTCCATCAAAGCGAAGCCCAGTAAATTAAGCCCCTGCCATAGCTGCGGGTCTTTGCTGTCGGCATGATCCTGTGCCAGACCTATTCCCCAGATACGGTCTACAGGACTGGCTTCTACAAGAATACTGTCGCCAGTACCCAGCAGAAATTTCGCCAGGGCAGGGTGTTGCGAGAATTTTGCATGGTTTGCCTCTACAACAACCTGAAAACGATGCTGCACCCAAGTATTTTCGTCATAGCCTGAGATTTTCCTGCCCAGATGTTTGGCTGCATCTGCTTGATCTGTGGTCAGTATTTTTTCCAGGATGGCGTGGTCGTTGAACAGTCTCGCCTTGCTTGCCATCATGTAATGTTCGGCTGTTGGATAGTGAATTCCGTCTATGTGAAAGCTGGCAGGAAACCATTGGCTAAAACAGGATTTGTCTGGTCCCGTACCCTTTTCCCTGTGGCCCCAAAAGTAAAGATAATCAAATTGTTTGCCGTCCTTCAGTTGCTGCAATAATTCTTCCAGGGTGTGGATATTCATTTTTATTCCTTGTGTATATTCCAGTGCTCCTGTTCTCCAACTCATTACCCAGGTGAGTTGTTCTGGCGTCTCTGGTGTTCTTGGCCAGCGATTTTTCTTTTCCATCTGTTGCCACAACAAATTCAGTTCTTTCAGTGCTGCACAGTTATCTTTTCTGGCTTGTGCCAGATAGCACGCGATGACCATGCCGGTACGGCCTATCCCACCATAGCAATGCACATAGACTGCCCCCTGTTTTTCCAGTGCCTTGTTCAGGCTGTATAGAATAGTGTGCATCTGCTTTGATGATGCCGGTATACTTTTGTCGGGAATGGCAAAGCGTTCGTGCCTTACTTGCAAACCACGCTGGTCTGCCAATGCCATGAGCTGATCAAGATAAGGGGCTAATTCATCCGATTCGGTCAAATCAATGAAGTGCCTAATGCCACAATCCAGGAAATTTTCCAGCTTGTGTGCACTGATCACGGGGTCGATGGCGCCAGGGTATTCACCTGCAAGCAAGTGTCCTGCTTGTACCCAGTAGGTATTCTCGTTTGGCCGCCTATTCATGGTCTGTGTTTCTTGTCAGGTATTGCGGCGGTACCGTATCGCATAGCCATACGCCATTGGCAGACAAGAAAAATGTATGTCCCGCATCATGCATGTCTTTTGCGCGTACGGTCAGTATGACCGGCACACCATGACGAGTGCCTACCGTTCTTGCCGTCTCCTGCTTCGCTGACAAATGTACATGATGCCTTGAACCCGGCCGCAGGCCCTCTTTCATAATAGAGGCGATAAAACGGCTTGCCGTACCATGAAATAGAATTTCTGGCGGTGCCACTTCAGGCAAGGCCAGGTCAACCTTGACGGAATGTCCTTGATTTGCACGAATTTTCTGCCCGTCTTCGCTGATGGCAAAGCGTTGCTTGTCTGAGGTTTTCACGGCTTCTTCTATATCGTCCAGCTTGATGGACTTTCCATGCAAGCGAGCCTGTTCAATCAACTTGCTGATACTTGTCCAGCCCTGTTCATCCAGTTCAATACCTATGGTCTCCGGCTGATGACGTAAAATAAAGCTGAGAAATTTGCTGAGGTCTTTTGTTGTAGTTTTCATTTTTATTGTCTATCTTGTTTTAGTTTGGTATATCCGTATATCCAAATTCATTAGATATGCATCACTATAAAAAACTTAGTTGCATAATTCAACTAAGAAAGTTGTAAATAAACACTAAGAATCGTTACGCGCTATAATAAAAGGCTATAACACCGGGATGAATAAAATGGCCGTATCAAAAAAAGACAGTGAAGAGCAGGAATTTCTTCGTCAATACAATATCCATGATTACGACATTCCTCTGACGAGTGTGGATCTGGTCATTTTTACGATCAGGGATAATCTCTTGCAGGTATTGCTGGTCAAGCGTGGCGATCATCCGTACAAAGGCAAATGGGCCTTGCCAGGTGGTTTTATCGATGTGCAGCGTGATACCAATCTGGATGCGACTGCCTTGAGAAAACTCAGGGAAAAGACGGGGGTGGAAGCACCTTATCTGGAACAGTTGCAAGGTTTTGGCAGTAAAGACCGTGACCCGCGCGGCTGGTCCAGCACCTTTGTGTATTTTGCCCTGATCTCGTCTGAAACTGTGGAATTGCGTCATGGTGCAGGGGCGGATGAAGCCGTCTGGTATCCGCTGGAGGGCCAGAATGCGCAGAAGCCAGTAGTGAAACTGGCATTTGATCACTCGGCCATTTTGGAGCTTGCCTTGCAACGCCTGCGCGGTAAGGTTGAATATACCTCGCTTCCCGCCTATCTGCTACCGGCTGAATTTACGCTTTCTGAATTGCAGCAAGTGTACGAAATCATTCTCGGCCGCCCGCTGGATAAAAGCTCTTTCAGAAAACGCATCAAGGAAGGTGATTTCCTGGATGAATTGCCTGGCCGGCAAAGGCTGGGCAGCAACCGGCCTGCGCAATTGTTTGCCGTACGTGCAGGGCTGGCATCTGCCAGTTTTAATCCTTTGAGCAGAGCCTGAACTTCTTACCGGGGATAAAAGAAAATGCATAAAAGACATAATTTTTTCTTCCTCTCTGCCAACAGTGCATAGACTCAGGCTATACTTACCTTGCGTTTCATGGTGGAAGCAAGGCAGATGGATTGCAGCGGTGCTGACTCTTGAGTTCAGCCTGGCACAGCGAACCCTGTTCGTTTGTGTACCGCAACCGGATGCTCTTCATGGGTTCGATTCCTATACTACGCACCACGCTCGGTAGAGCAACAGACTTGTAATCTGACGTTGTAAATCTGTAGTATCTGGTAGTAATCCTTGAGATAACCGCTTTCCTGTCCTTGCGCTGATTTTTTCTTCATTGAAAATTGATGGGCCGGGACAACGCAGCATGGCTTTGCATGATTGTTACCGTGTCTGTGTCCCCGTTTTTAATTCAAAGTATGAATGTTGTCCTGACAGGACCAGTGTCTTGTTTTCTGTTTCGGCATCAGGAGTATCAGAAGCAAAAATGCGGCACCAGGCGCGCGCAGTTGTCCGTCATGAAGCGGGGATGGTTCTCTCAAGGCTGTTCCTTTCAAGGCTGTTCCCGGCAAAATCTGCCTATCCTTCCGGCCACTGAGATGTATCCGGCATAGTTTAAAAAAACTGATGTGAGACTGCGCATGTTCAAACGTATCATCATTCAAGACCACCAAATTGGGTTTCTGCATGGCCGCAATGGCTTTGAAAAGATGCTGGCTACAGGTAATTATTACCTGTCTTCCTCCAAAAAAGTGAGCCTGTACAATTTGACAGACTTTCCTGCCAACATCCCGAATCTGGAATGGATGGCTACCCATCATCAGGCGAGTATAAGTGATGATCTGGAAGTGATCAGGACTGCGCATGATGAAGTCGTGCTGGTACGCAGCGGGCAACAATTTTTATGTGTCATGCCGAATTCCCTGCAAGCTTTCTGGAAGCTTGGATTAGGTGTGCAAACTACCAAGGCTACGATTCCTGCCGATTTAAAAGTGCCTGATGAATGGCTGCATCATTTGCCGATAGGGGTATCGGTCGGATGCGTCAAGCAGGTGAACATACCGGCGGGCGCTTATGGCCTGTTATTTGCAGAAGAGAATTTTTGCAACTTCCTGCTACCAGGCAGGCATGCTTATTTTGAAGTGCTACCCAAAACCAAGCTGACTATCTGCCGGCAGTCACAGGTGCTGGATGCAAAAGACGTGGTGCAGGCAATCTTGGCCAGCAGGCATCCACTCTTGCAGGAACGTTTCAAGCAAATCGAAACCAGCGATCAGCAACTGGCTGTATGGTGGGACAAAAGCGAACTGGTACATGTAACGGGCCAGGCAACACCAGCTTTGGCCAGCAGCGACCTGAATCTGGAATTGATCGCTCTGGAACAGGCACCACGCCTGCTTGAATCACATATTGTGCTGGCGATGCGCGCCAATGCCAATGCTGCCCGTTTGCTGGCTACCCATGTCAGCAGCTATGAAGTGCCGTCCGAACATGTGGGCATGCTGTATATCGATGGCGTGCTCCATGCATCCCTGACACCCGGATTTTACGCATACTGGCATGGTGGTCACAGGCTGAGTCTGACGACCATCGATACCCGTCTGACGACACTGGAAATCACCGGGCAGGAAATGCTGACTCAGGATAAAGTACCTCTGCGTGTTAACGTGACAGCAGGTTACAAGATCGTGGATGCGCCATTGGTGCTTGCCAGCCTGAATGACTACAAGGATTTTATTTACAAGGAAATTCAGTTTGCGCTGCGTGCTGCAATTGGCAGCAAGACGCTGGACGGATTGCTTGAAAATAAGAATGAAACAGATGAGCAGATACTGGGCTACGTCAGCCAGAAAGCCATGGCCCAGGGGATAGAAATCATCAGCATGGGTATCAAGGACCTGATCTTGCCGGGCGAGATCAAGACCATGCTGGGTAAAGTGGTGGAAGCAGAAAAGGCGGCCCAGGCCAATGTGATACGGCGACGTGAAGAAACAGCGGCTACCCGGTCCTTGATGAATACCTCGCGTGTCATGGAAGACAATCCGGTTGCCTTGCGTTTGAAGGAACTGGAGACGCTGGAAAAAATGACAGAAAAAATCGACAAGATCAGCGTCTATGGCGGTTTGGAAAGCCTGCTCAAACAGGTTGCTGCATTTAAACCGGCAATTGAAAAATAGCCTGTACGAAGACAGATACGGTGTTGCAACGAGACAGCCGTATCTGTCACTGCCTGCTCGCCTGCACATCCGCCCACCCAACTGCCCATCCGAACCGCCCGCCATATCTTCCCCGCTTTTCTGTCCCAAAACCCGGAATGCCGATGGCTTGCCCATCGCTATGTCCGCCACTATGCCCACCACTATCCCGTTCTGAGGGCATAATGCCTGGATAGTCATGGAAAATCCCCAGGCACAAGGCTTTATCAACGCAAATTCTCCATAGTATTTTTACTTAGTTGCAAAATGAAACTAAGTGTTCTACAATGAACTTAGTTTCAGAAGAAAGGAACCTGTCATGAAACGTAATTTGCAACTTCTGGTCATTGATCCACAAAACGATTTCTGTGATTTGCCTCCGGCTTACCTGCCGTCTGCTGCGCAAGGGGGCGCAAGTGTGGTGCCTGCCTTGCCCGTACCCGGTGCCCATGCCGACATGTTGCGTGTCGCAGGATTGATACGCACAGGTGCTGAGGGTTTGACGGGTATCAGCATTACCATGGACGCGCATCATCGCTATGATATTGCTCACCCTACATTCTGGATGACGGCACAAGGTGGGGATGTGGCTCCTTTTACCTCTATCTCTGCGGCAGCGGTACGTGCTGCCGAATTCCAGCCACGTCAGCCCGCTGCCTTGCCGCGCGCACTTGCCTATCTGGATGCGCTGGAAAGTGAAGGGCGCTATCAGTTGATGATCTGGCCCGTGCATTGCGAAATCGGCACATGGGGGCAGAATGTGCATGCGGATGTGCGTGCAGCCTATAATGCCTGGGAAGAAAAGACGCTGTCGGTCGTGAACAAGATCAGCAAGGGTTCCAATCCATGGACTGAGCATTATTCGGCAATCAGGGCAGAAGTGCCGGATGCCGGTGATCCGGATACGCAATTGAATCAGTCATTGATCCGCGATCTGAGCAAGGCTGACCGCGTATATATCTGCGGCGAGGCAGGCAGCCATTGTGTGAAAGCGACCACAGAACATCTGGTCGAAAATTTTGCAGCGGCTGATTTGCATAAACTGGTCTTGCTGACAGATTGCATGAGCGCCGTCAGTGGCTTTGATGCCCAGTTTAAAGGCTTTGTGCGCGACATGGCTGCCAAAGGTGTGCAGATTGCCAAAATGGCTGATGTATTGCCCGAACTGTTGGAGAACGCATCTGCCTGATTTGCAGGCGCTGCAAGGTGCAAGGTAGACGACCGCGCCGCCAAAGACGATATTGAGATAGAGAAGAATATGAAACCCGTAGTACAGAGCTTGCTTGAAACGGACTTGTATAAATTCACCATGTGGCAGGCTTTATTGCATAGCCATCCCAATGCACAGACAGAATATGCTTTCGTCTGCCGCAACACACCCGCTTATCCGCTGGCAGAGTTAAAGGCTGATGTGGAGCGTGAACTGGATCATTTGTGCGCATTGAATTTTAATGAAGATGAACTCGATTATCTGCGCTCACTGCGGTTCATCAAAAGTGATTTTACTGACTTCCTGACGGTATTTCATTTCCAGCGAAAATTCATACGCGTCAGCATACTGGGCGATACGCTGGAGATTGTAGCTACCGGCCCGCAGGTGCATGTCATGGGGTTCGAAATTTATGTACTGCATATCGTCAATGAACTGTATTTCCGCCGTTTGCAGACTGAACAGACCCTGACCGAAGCCAGAAGCAGGCTGGCAGCCAAGGTAGAGCAATTGCGTAGCTTTGGCAAAGAAGCAGCCAGGACCCATCCTTTTGAATTTTTTGATTTCGGTTTGCGCCGGCGTTTTTCTGGTGCATGGCATGATGAAGTGGTGGCCACGCTGGCACGTGAAGTACCTGAATTTTTCAAAGGCACGTCGAATGTCTATCTGGCCAAGAAGTACAAGCTGGTACCGATAGGGACAATGGCGCATGAGTATTTGCAGTCTTACCAGTCCTTTGGTGTGCGCCTGCGTGATTTTCAAAAAGCCGCGCTGGAAGACTGGGTACAGGAATACCGTGGCGATCTTGGCACCGCCTTGACGGATGTGGTCGGTATGGATGCCTTCCTGGCGGACTTTGATCTGTACTTTGCCAAATTGTTTGATGGCCTGCGCCACGACTCTGGTGATCCGGTCGTTTGGGGTGAAAAGGCACTGGCACATTATGCCAAACTGCGTATCGACGCTCATACCAAGCGCCTGGTTTTTTCCGACGGGCTGGATCTGGCAACTGCCTTCAAGTTGTACCGGCACTTTGCGGACCGCACCATGACAGGTTTTGGCATAGGTACCAATCTGACGAATGACACCGGCATCAAGGCCCTGAATATCGTCATGAAGCTGAAATCCTGCAACGGACAGCCGGTCGCCAAGTTATCCGATTCGGCTGGCAAGACTTTGTGTACGGATGAGACCTTTCTTGCCTATCTGCGTCAGGTTTTTCATCATCCCCTTATTTGAAGCAAGTTGAGTTCAGGATTATCACCATGTTGAAACTGGCAATTGCACAATTGAATTATACGGTGGGCGATTTCTCGGGTAATACCGCTGCCATCATCAGCCACATGCAACAGGCGGCGGTGGGTAATGCCGATATCGCTGTATTCAGCGAACTCTGCGTCTGTGGTTATTACCCGGGCGACTTGCTGGAAGACAGTGCTTTTTTGCTCAGGGCCGAACAGGCACTCAACAATATCATGCAGGCTTCCAGAGATTATCCTGCGCTGGTCAGCGTGATAGGTACGGTACGCAAAAACCAGGGGCGTGGCAAAGCGCTGCACAACGCCTTGCTGGCGATACGCAATGGTGAAATCGTTGCGGAATACTATAAACAGTTGTTGCCTACTTACGGTATTTTTGATGAACGCCGCCATTTTGAACCAGGTCAGGAAGTCGCCTGCACACTGGATGTTGCAGGCCACAAGCTGGGTTTCATGGTCTGTGAAGATGGCTGGAATGATGATGAACAGGATTATCAGGTCAACCCCTTCAATGCCCTGACGGCAGCAAAAGTTGATCTGGTGATCAGCATCAATGCCAGTCCGTCTGACATAGGCAAGCGTCAGCAAAGACATGCCATGTTTGCCAGGGCAGCAGCACATCATGCCTTGCCTTTGCTGTATGTGAACCAGGTTGGTGGGCAAGATCAACTGGTATTCGACGGCGCCTCATTTGCGCTTACGCCAGAGCAGGGTCTGGTTTTTGAAGCGGCACGCTTCGAAGAAGATTTTCAGTTGCTGGGATTTGAAGCAGATCAATTTACCCGCATTGATGGCAAGGCCGTGGATAAGCCCGACAGTACAGGTTTGTCCGTGCCGGAATTCACCCGCCGCCAGATTGTCCTGGGTTTGCAGGACTATGCGCGTCGCTGTGGTTTCAAACAGGTCGTAGTGGGATCATCCGGCGGTATTGATTCTGCGCTGACGATTGCTTTGGCCGTGCAGGCACTGGGCGCAGAAAATGTGATTGCCATTACCATGCCTTCTGCTTATTCAAGCACGGGTTCGGTCTCGGATTCTGTCAAGCTATGCGACAACCTGCAAGTCAAATTACTGACGCATCCGATACTGAGTCTGGTCGATCAATATGCCCAGGGTTTTGAGCAGGCATTTGCTACGCCTTTGAAAGGCTTGACGCAAGAAAATCTGCAGGCGCGCATACGTGGCACCATACTGATGGAATACTCGAATGCCTTTGGCGCGCTCTTGCTGACTACTGGTAACAAGAGTGAAATATCGGTTGGTTACTGTACCTTGTATGGAGATACCAATGGCGGCCTGGGTTTGATTGGTGACCTGTACAAGACCGAAGTATATGCCCTGTCACAGCATATCAATCAGGCAGCGGGGCGCGAAATTATTCCGCAGGATGTATTGACCAAGCCGCCATCAGCTGAACTGGCACCGGATCAACTGGATACTGACAGCTTGCCGCCTTATGAAGAACTGGATGAAATGTTGAAATGGCATATCGAAGGCAAGCGCCTGCCCGCGCATGAATTTGCTCGCGCCCAGAGTTTTGTAGAACAATTGCAGCAGACAGAGGCAGGCGTGAAAAGCATCAGCCGCATACTGGGCATGGTCGCACGCAATGAATACAAGCGTCGGCAAGCACCGCCCATCATACGCGTGCGTGCCAGGGCGTTTGGCAGTGGCCGTCAGATGCCGATTGCCGCCAAATACAGCAATTAAGAACTACAGCAATTAAGATCAACCAGAACCGTATTTAAAAAAGTTAACCATGCAAATCGATGTTGCGGTATTGATAGGACGCTTTCAGCCCTTCCATAACGGGCATGCCACGCTCTTGCAACTGGCACTGGAAACCGCGGAAGAAGTGGTGATCGTACTTGGGTCATCCTTCCATGCGCGCAGTACCAAGAACCCTTTCACCTGGCAGGAAAGGGCGGACATGATCAATGCCACTCTGTCCCCGTCTGAGCGTGACAGGGTGTCGTATATTGCAGTGCGTGATTACTATGATGACGTGCGCTGGGCCGCGGCGGTCAGGGGCAAAGTGGAACAGCACTATCCCCATGCAAAACGGGTGGCGCTGATAGGGCATTTCAAGGATGCATCCAGTTATTACCTGAATCGTTTCCCACAATGGCAACTGGTCGCGGCAGAACAATTGCTGGCGATTGATGCCACCGTTATACGGCGCGTACTGTTTGAAGCTGAAGACATGCGAATATCTCTGGATGTGATTGCTCACTACCTGCCATTGAGCATACGTCAGTATCTGAAAGCCTGGAGTATTTTGCCGCATTATGCCGCACTGGTTAAAGAGCACGCGCAGTTAGTTGCCTATCAGGCAGCCTGGAAGACGGCACCTTATGCACCCATGTTTGTTACCTTGGATGCGGTAGTCAAGGCTGCCAGGCATATCTTGCTGGTGCAGCGTGGCGGTTTTCCCGGCAAAGGCTTGTGGGCATTGCCGGGTGGTTTTCTTGATCAGAATGAACGCCTGTTTCAGGGCGCGATACGGGAACTGTTTGAAGAAACCAATCTGGCAGTACTGGCATCCACACTGGAACATTCTTTGGTCGATGTCAAAGTGTTTGATCATCCGGGCCGCAGTCTGCGTGGCCGTACCATCACCCATGCGCATTTCTTTGATTTGCAGACCGAACATCTGCCAGATATCCGCGCAGCCGATGATGCTGCCCAGGCCGTCTGGGTTGCCATTGATAAGCTGGAGGGGATGGAAGAATTATTCTTCGACGACCACTTCCACATTCTCGACCAGTTTTTGCTGTTGACGGCCAAATAAAAAAAGGCAGGATAAACCTGCCTGAACTGTTTAACTGGTGCGTCCTGCGTGTCTGGCTTATTTGTATTGTGGGCCAGTCAGTAAAAACCCACCACCCTGATAAATGGTGGTGATGTCATCTGCTGGCGGATACTCACCGGTTTCCGGGAACAGGTGGTTAAACTGGGTTGAATTGTCTTTGGCCTTGTAGCCAAGATGGGCTGCTTTTCTGTTATCCCACCATTTGCCTGGATTATCCGATACGCCAAAGCTGATGGTATGGCCTACACGTTGTGCGAATACCGAGCAGCGCAGCATTTCAAACAAATCATCGTAACTGAAATAGGTCACCAGCATACGGCGTGTGGTTGGAACCGGGAAGGATGAGCCTATGCGTATGCAGACGGTTTCTATACCAAAGCGGTCGTAGTAATAACGGGACAGCGATTCGCCAAAACATTTGCTGATACCGTACATGCCATCCGGCCTGGTAGGCATGTCGGCATCGATATGGTCAGTGGTGCGATAGAAACCGACAGCATGATTGGAGCTGGCAAAAATCACGCGCTTGACCTTGCACTTGTGCACGGCTTCGTAAATATTATAGGTGCCCTGGATATTGGCATGCATGATGGATTCGAAATTCGCCTCGGTGGAAATGCCACCGAAATGCAGGACTACATCCACATCCTGCATCAGTGCCAGCACGGCAGCTTTATCCGCCAGGTCGCAACGTACGATTTCTTCGCCTTCTCTGGCTTCGCCCATGTCGCTGATATCGCTAAGACGTACTACATTGGCCCAGGCCTTGATCCTGTCCCGCAATACCTGGCCCAGTCCACCAGCTGCGCCGGTCAGCAAGATGCGGTTAAATGGCTTTTCCGAGGATGTAGAATTCATGAAACTTCCTTCAAATTTTCAAAAAATAATCTGTAGTGCAGAGCTGTGATGCAAAAGCTGTATGCAAACCTGTATCGCTAGACTTCATTAAGTATACAAGGAATGCGTGTGCGATCAGGTAATCGGTGCCGGGTTGAACAGGACCAGTGCATTATGTAACTTCCAGTGCTCTGCCCAGGTTTTTTTACCACTGGCAACGTCTAGCATCATTTGAAATAATTCCCAGCCTACCTGTTCTATGGTGGCTTCGCCGCTGGCAATCTTGCCGGCGTTGATGTCCATCAGATCATGCCAGCGTCGCGCCAGGTCATCACGTGTCGCGACCTTGATGACCGGCACTTCTGCCAGGCCATAAGGTGTGCCACGACCAGTGGTAAATATGTGCAGGTTCATACCAGCAGCCACTTGCAGGGTGCCGCAGATAAAGTCGCTGGCTGGTGTTGCGGCGTAAATCAGGCCTTTTTGCTTGAGTTTTTCGCCGGGCGACAAAACACCGGATATCGCGGCTGTGCCAGACTTGACGATGGAACCCATGGCTTTTTCAACGATGTTCGACAAGCCGCCTTTTTTATTGCCCGGTGTGGTGTTGGCGCTGCGGTCAACCCCGCCACGCCTCAGGTATTCGTCATACCATTCCATTTCCCTGATCATGGCGGCTGCGACGTCGGCGTTGGCGGCACGCGAAGTCAGTTGGTCAATACCGTCGCGCACTTCGGTGACTTCAGAAAACATGACGCTGGCACCGGCTCTGACCAGCAGATCCGTCGCAAAGCCGACCGCCGGATTGGCAGTCACGCCAGAAAATGCATCACTGCCACCACATTGCACACCTACTACCAGGTCGGCAGCAGGGCAGGGTTCACGGCGACGTTTATTCAGTTCGGTCAGTTGTGTTTCCGCAGTCGTCATGATGGATGCGATCATGCTCTGGAAGCCGACATGCACCTGGTCTTGCAGGCAGACCAGCGCCGGTTCACCACCATTATTGTTGCTTTGTATGGGGATACTGCCCTTGGGGAAAAGTCTGGTAGGTTGCAGCTTTTCGCAACCCAGGCTGACTACCATTGCCTGGCCACCAAAATTCGGGTTCAGGCTGATATTGCGTACGGTGCGGATAGGGATGGCGGCATTCGGTGCATCAATCGCCACGCCACAGCCATAGGTATGTTCAAGGCCGACAACGTCATCTACGTTCGGAAACTTTGGCAGCAGTTCCTCCTTGATGCGTTTGACGGCATGCTCAACCACGCCAGCTACACATTGTACGGTGGTGGTAATCGCCAGGATATTGCGGGTGCCTACACTGCCATCAGCATTTTTGTAACCCAGGAAGGTATAGCCTTCCAGTGGTTCGGTTTTGGGGGCAGGGCGGTTGGCGATAGGCAAATCCACCAGTTGCCGGGCGTCTGGCATGCGTATCAGTGATTCTTCAACCCAGCTACCTTTTGGTATGGCTTTTACCGCAAACCCGATAGTGACGTTGTAGCGCAGTATGGGTTGGCCTTCAGCCATATCCGTCAGTGCCACTTTATGGCCTTGCGGTACATTGTCAAGAAGTGTCAGGCCGTCAGGGAAAACCGTGTTGGCAAGTAATCCGCCGTCATTGGCAACAATGGCAACGTTGTCGTTGTCATGCATGCGTATATATAGCGGTGGCTTGGGGGTGGATGTACTCATTTTTTTCCCTTCTTACTGCTTTTAGTCTTATAGGTGTTACGCAAAACCGTCCCGGTTGCCTTGCAACTGCTGGCCTTACTGTCTTCATTGCCGGGCTTTGGCACGACAAATATGCGTCAGTTTCGTCTTGTTTTTGCAAATGCTCTTTAGTTAAAAATCATTTTTGCAACATTTGGTCTAACCAAAATACGACAATCCTGATCTTTTCTTTGCCCTGTTCCCTGTCATCTCACATTGCGTTTTCGTTTGCCTTAACACCACATTTCACCTATGAAAACATAGTGAAGATGCGCTTCTTTTCGAGCTGTAAAAATACAAGATGGCCACGGTTTTTACACTGGCAACTGTGGCGAGTATGCCACCAAATAAAAATTTTGGCTAGTCCACATTGCATATTTGGTCTGACCACATTAGAATGGCCTGACCGAATTGCTTTTTCATAGGCTGTTCATATTTTCCTGATTCAGACGAGATGAAAAAAAATTATTCGCACGGAGAATCTGTACCCCACGAACCGCGTTTGTATCGCCTGGTGGCTGACCGGATTCAAGTGTTGATTGCAGAGGAAAATATTTTTCCCGGAGAGCGCCTGCCTTCAGAGCGTGACCTGGCAACAAAATTAAGTGTCAGCCGTGCATCTTTGCGGGAAGCCCTGATCGCACTTGAGTTGGGCGGGGTAATCGAAGTACGTGGCGGTTCTGGTGTGTATGTCAGTGAATTGCCTGAAGAAAAGCCGGATTTGCCCGAAGTAGGTCCGGGTCCGTTTGAAGTGCTGTCGGCACGCAGGTTGATTGAAGCTGAGATTGCAGCCATTGCAGCACGGGTGGCAACAGATGCAGCGATAGACGATATTTTGAAGGCGGTGCTGGAAATGGAAAAGCACCATGCCAATTATTCGAGCAATGAAAACGCGGACAGGAATTTTCACCTGTCCATAGCCAGGGCGACCGGCAATAGTGCGCTGGTCGGGACGATTGAATACCTGTGGGGTCAACGGGGCCGGCTGTGGCACAAATTAAAGGAGCATTTTCAAACAGAAGAATTACGCCTGCAAACGCTGACAGATCACAGAAATATTCTGGAAGCAATTGCTTCGCATGATCCTGCAGCAGCCAGAAAGGCAATGCGGGCGCATTTAGAGAGAGTGACACGAACTTTCTCACGCGGATAACAGCTAAAGCAAAGACCAACATTTGCGACTGTTGCCGAGGTAGTAAGAATTTTTGACCGGCTGTGACCTCGATGGTGCCTTGCGCCCATCTTCGTTGTAGTGGCACGGGGCACGCGAGGTGTTCCATGTATTGTCCCACGCATGACGTGGGGGCAAGAATTTTATGTAAAAATCCGGAGGAGACTAGATAATGAAAGACGTTAAGAAAAATCACAGGCCAGTATTTGTTTTGTCATCCATCGCCATGGCGGTGTTGACAATGGTCAGCCAGGCACATGCCGAAGATGTGCAAAGGGTGGAGGTAACAGGTTCATCCATCAAGCGCCTGGCATCAGAAGCATCCCTGCCGGTCACTATGGTGACGGGTGAAGAATTAGAAAAACGTGGTATGACCACACTGGCAGACTTGATGATGTCTCTGCCAGAATCGAGCTCACTGGCACCTTCCAATGCCGGTTCAGGTACCAATATCAATTTGCGCGGTCTGGGTGTCAATCGTACGCTGGTACTGTTGAACGGTCGTCGTCTGGCCAATGAAGCGATTGCTGACGGTTACGCCAATCTGGACGTGATACCTATGAGTGCGATCGCCAGGGTAGAGATCCTGCGTGATGGCGCATCCTCCATCTATGGTTCCGATGCGATTGGTGGCGTGGTCAACTTCATCACGAAACGTACTGTTGTTGGCAATTCTGTATCTGCTCAATATGTCAAACCGCAACAAAGCGGTGGTGGCGATGAGCAACGTCTGAGTGCTACTGTTGGTGTTGGTGATCTGCAAAAAGACGGCTGGAATCTGTACGCAACAGTGGATGCGCATCGCCGCAGCCGCCTGCTGGCTTCTGACCGTGCAGACCTCAGCACGACAGAAATCCTGACCAGCATAGGCCGTGCGCCTACACTGGGTAGCGGTGGCTATGCCATGCCCGCCAACTTTACGACAGCGACCAACAAGACTGCTGCCAACCCTTACTATGCTAGTGGTTGCCAGGGGCCGTACACCATTCAGGGCGCAAAAAACACCTGTATCCTGAATGCTGCCTATTATGGTACAGCGCTGTATGGCAATGAACAGGTTACCTTCTATGCCAAGGGCACCAAGAAATTCACTGATGACCATATCCTGACGGTAGATTACATGCGTGGTCAGGAATATATTCTGGGCACAAAAAATCCAACCACCAGCCTGGCAGCCAACGGCGTTAGCGCCTTGTTGCCTTCCACCAGCAAATGGTACCCAGGCGGTAGTGGCGGTGTACCTGCTGTCGCTGGCCTGAAAGGTGAGCCACTGACAGTGACCTGGAGTGTCGCCGACCTGGCAGAAGCCGTGACCAAAGACGTGCAGGTCAATCAACGCGTCAGCGTGAATGACGAAGGCCGTATCGGCAACTGGGACTACAAACTCGGTTTCGTCTATGGCAATAGCCAACGTGACAATTATTATGATTCCGGCTATGTGAATGGTCCTGGCCTGTTGACTGGCCTCGCCAATGGCACGCTGAACCCTTTCGGTTTGCAGGATGCTGCCGGTAAAGCTTACCTGAAAAGCATTTCGGTTGATGGCGCATTGAATCGTCATTCCATCAGTACCTACACAGGTGTTGATCTGACAGCGTCTACTGAGTTGATGACACTGGCTGGTGGTCCTTTGACACTGGCTCTTGGTACTGATTTCCATCGTGATACCACTGAAGATACCAAGACTGACATCACCTCTCTGGTTACTTATGCTGCTTCCGGCCCTTCCCATGGTCAGGGCGCACGTAACGTAGCGGCGGCATATGCAGAGATGGAAATCCCTGTTACCAAAGAATTGAACTTCAATCTGGCGGTACGTGACGATCATTTCAGTGATTTCGGCAACACCATCAATCCTAAGGCCAGCTTCCGCTATCAGCCTATGAAGAACCTGATGTTCCGTGGTTCTGCCAATACCGGTTTCCGTGCTCCGACATTGTTTGACCGTTATGGCTATCGCGTAGCAGGTGCAAATACCACTACTGCAGCGAAATGGGATGATCCGGTGCAATGTCCTGGCGGCACTCCTGGCGTAGCTGGTACAGGTAAGGCCTTGCCTGGCCTGGTAGCGTCTGCTGTCTGTAATGTGGCCTTGCCACGTCAGACTGGTAGCAACCCTGATTTGATCCCGGAAAAATCCCGTGGTTTCACTCTGGGTGTTGTGACAGAACCAGTACAGAACCTGACTGTGTCTGCCGATTACTGGCATATCGAAATGAAGGACATGCTGGCTAACTTGCCAGAACAAGTGTACTTCCTGAACCCAACCAAATATGCTGATCTGTTTGTACGTAACCCAGATGGTTCCCTGGCTTACATCAAAAACATCACCATGAATCTGGGTGGCCAAAAAGCTTCCGGTATTGATCTTGGCCTGGCCTATTCGATTCCTAAAACTGCAGTCGGTAACTTCAAGTTTGAACTGAATGGTACTTACCTGACCCAGTTTGATAACCAACTGGAAAAAGACAGTGCGTATATTTCCAATATTGGTCGTTTCGGTGTGGCCAGCAATGGTACAACCAGCAGCTTGCCTATCATTACTTTCCGCTGGAAACACACGCTGACCATGTCCTGGAGCCAAGGTAACTGGACTTCACAACTGACTCAGAACTACAACACTGGTTACCATGATCAAAACCTGGTTGCAGCTGAATATTTCCGTGATATCGAGCCGTACCAGGTATGGAACTGGACAGCAAGCTACCGTGGTTTCAAAAATCTGACATTGTCAGCTGGTATCACCAATCTGGCCAATGCAAGACCACCGATCACTAACCACAGCGGTTACACCTATGGTTACCTGAGCAGTGCTGCTAGCCCAATAGGTCGCGCGTTCAATGCACGCATGACTTATAACTTCTAAAAAAGAGTTCCCCCCCACGCTAGCGCGTGGGGGGTGTGGAGCGATAATGCGAAACACCCGTTTGAACAACGCGTTCTGTCTGACACCGATACAGCGCAGTCAGTTTTTACCAGCAGTAGCTACGACCACAGTCCTACCCTTGAGTAGCCTGGACAGCAGTGCCCTGGCAGTGAACAGCAAATTCAATACCCGCTCCTGCATCTGCCCCTGCCCCTGCCGCATTCAGCAGTTTTTCCAGCCTTTGCGATCCCGCAAGCAAAAATTCCAGAATTTCCCATTGATTAAAAAAGCATCGTGCGGCCCTGTGTCCACAACGACCAGACACGACTTGCTCCACTGATCCGATACGGATAACAGGGGGTGCTTGCAGCCCCTGTTTTTTTGACTTTACCGACATAGAGAATGACATGAAACTGTTTTCCCGTTCCTTCATATTGACCGCGATCAGTGCCCTGGTATTTGGCGCATACAGTACTGCCGCCAGCGCAGATAGCGCCGACACCAACAAACCGGTGCGTATCATCCTGGTTGGTGATTCCACCATGGCACCGAATAGCGGCTACGGCGACGCTTTTTGCAAACGCTTCAAACCGGAAGTTACCTGTCTGAACCTTGCCAAAGGCGGACGCAGTTCCAGCAGTTACCGCGCAGAAGGATCATGGGACATCGTGCAGAATTTATTGAAGAACCGCGAACAGTTTAGCCAGACTTACGTGCTGATACAGTTTGGGCATAACGACCAGCCAGGCAAACCTGGCCGCTCTACCGATCTGGCGACAGAGTTCCCGGTCAATATCGCTCGCTATGTGGATGATTTACAGGCTGCCGGTGCGCAAGCCATCCTGGTGACGCCGCTGACACGCCGTACTTTCAAAGGCACTCAATTACAAAACGACCTCAGGCCATGGGCAGAAGCCAGCATGGCCGTAGCCGCCAACAAACATGTGCCGCTGCTGGACCTGAATGCAGACAGCTATCGTTCAGTGCAAGCCATGGGACAGGCCGAGGCCGATACCCTGGCAATGGCACCGCCACCACCAGCTACCACTGATACACCTGCGCCTGCATCAGTATCCGCACCTTTACCTGTATCTGCATCTGCGTCCACATCTGCACCCGCATCGGCGAGCGCTCCCAGTGCCGACATCGTCAAAACCGAACGTGCCGGTGCTGCGCGTCCTTTGTTTGATCGTACCCATCTGGGTAGCAAAGGTGCGGCACATTTTTCTGCCATCGTCCTGACTGAGCTGCTGCAAGCCGTGCCGGTACTGGATGCCAAAGTCAGCAAGGAAGCCCGTCCATGAAATTTTTAAAAACCCTGCCGGTAGTATCCGCTGCCCTGATGCTGCATGCCACACCTGCCAGTGCCCAGGACAGTCGCCAGGTCAAGGAACCGCAGACCCCGGCTATTTGTAGCGTACTGCCAGCCCAGCTTGAATCCGGCAAGGCAGAATCGACCGACGCCCGGGCACCGGACACCCGTCGCCTGCAAGCTGCGATTGATGCCTGCCAGTCGGGCCAGGCTGTCAGACTGATTAGCCGCAATGGCAAAACTGCCTTCCTGTCTGGTGCTTTGCAATTGCGCAGTGGAGTTTCCATTGTGCTGGACGCCGGTGTCACTGTATATACGTCGACCAATCCCAAAGATTTTGACCGGGGTAACGGCGCTTGCGGTACCAATGATGACAAGGGCAAGGGATGCAAGCCGTTTATCACCGCCGACCGTACGCAGGGCAGCGGTATTTATGGAGATGGCGTAATTGATGGACAGGGCGGTGAACGCATACTGGGCAAGGACGAATCCTGGTGGCAGATCGCCCGTCGTGCGCAAAAAGAAAACAATCGTCAGAATGTGCCCAGGCTGCTGGAAGTGACCCAGTCAGACAATTTCACCCTGCATCGCATCACGCTCAGGAATTCGCCTAATTTCCATGTGACATTAAATCAGGTGAATGGTTTTACTGCCTGGGGTGTGCGTATTGACACACCCGCCAATGCCAGGAATACGGATGGCATAGACCCGATTTCTTCGCGCAACATCACCATCGCCAACACCTATATCCGCACCGGTGACGATAATGTTGCCATCAAGGCTGGCAACAATGGCCCAACAGAAAACATCACCATACGCAACAGCCATTTTTATTCCGGCCACGGCATGTCCATAGGCAGTGAAACCAATGGCGGCGTCAGCAATGTGCTGGTGGATAATCTGAGCATGGATGGCACGACGTCCGGCTTGCGCATCAAGAGCGATGTCTCGCGCGGTGGACTGGTGCAGAATATCAACTATCGCAATGTCTGCATACGCAACGTCAAGGCCCCGATAGATTTTGATACCCACTATGGCAAAGACGCCAAAGGGTCGCAGATACCGCAATACCGCGACATTAAACTGGAGCATGTGCAGGTGCTGACGTCGGGCCGTATCATCCTGCAAGGCTATGATGCAAGCCACCCCATAACTGTGCGCCTGCAAGATGTCGTGATTGATGCCAGCAGTGCCATACAGCGTGAACACCTGCAGTTGTTGGGTGATGCGAGTGCTACAGCGGGCAAGATTGCCGATGCTGCACAATCTGGTTTCAATACAGAACCGGCCAACCCAAAGCAATGCGATCAGGCATTTGCCGCCTTTCCTGACAACGTGGTAACGCTTAAAAGACCACAACTGGATGCAGTAGCAGCCCAACAGTTTTCTTATGCCGAAGTATTGAAATATGCCGGCATGCCGGGCAATGAAAAGGCTGATCCCTGGGACCCCTTGTCGGCACCGATTGCTGCCAATCCTGATCTGCTTCCTGATTACATCGTTGATGCCGGCATTAAGGCAGATGACGTACATACCTTCAATCGCGTACAGGATGCCGTCAGCCGTGCGATTGCCGATGCGGAAAAGAAAGCGGACAAGAGCAAGCGCATTTATATTCTCGTCAAACCCGGCACATACCGTGAGCTGGTCTATGTCCCTGCCGTCGATAGCCCTATCACCCTTTATGGTACGGATGCGACAAAGACCAAAATCAGCGCCAATCTGGATGCCGCTGTGACCGGCAGTGACTATCAGTCACGTTTTGCCAGCCAGTTCAACAAGACCCATGCCAGCATTACCGCCATGTATGAAAGCCTGAAAGACCGGCCTGCACTGGGCACGTTTGGTACTGGTGTATTGTGGGTCAAGAGCCGGAACTTTGAAGCAAAGAACCTGACCATAGAAAACGCCTATAACAAAGATGTGGGCAATGCACGGGCTGACTGCCCGGCCGGTGCCTGCCCTGACGCAGGTGTGTATGCGCAGACTAAAATGGTGCATCACCAGGCGCTGGCAGTCATGCTCGATGGTGCGGATAAAACGCATTTTGACGGCGTGCGCATGCTGGGTTTCCAGGATACTCTGTACATGAGATCAGGTGCCAATGGCGAGACTGCCCGTTACTTTTTCAATCATGCCTATGTGGAAGGCGATGTTGATTTCATTTTCGGTGATGCGACCGCCTATTTCTACCAGTCTGAAATCAAGGCGCTGGGGGATCGTGGTAACGCCTACATGGCCGCACCCAGCACCAATATCAATTCCAGATATGGCTTTGTCTTTGACCATTGTCGCTTTACTCATGACGGTAGCACCAATTCCCTGGCGGGTAAATTTTATCTGGCACGCCAATGGTTCCATAACGAGCGTTGCACGCCATATGGTGTAGTGCCGGTTCCTGGTTATGACTGTCAGTTGGGGCAGGTCGATGTATATGCAGCGCCCAATGGCACCATCACCAAAAAGACCCTGGAATCGGTCGGCAAAATGGTGGTCATGAATTCTGTCATTGGTGCCCATATCCATCCATTGCAACCCTGGTCTGACTGGAACAAGTATGGCACTTTGCCCTATCGCCCCGCTCAGTATTCTTCAGACGACTATTGGGCCAACCTGAAGGCCAGCAAGATTGATCCGGTCAAACAACTGGGATATCCGGGACCGATGGCACCGATGCGTGTTTTCCTCGCAGAATTGAATAATACCGATGAATGAGTCTGGTGAGTACAGCAGGCCAAGATACTGGACAACTTAATGAACAGAGACACTATAATGAAAAAACACGCAACACAAACTGAAGGCACATCATCCCCGCGTCGGGATTTCATGAAGAAAATGTCATTGACAGGATTGTCGCTTGGCGCCGGTGCAGCCCTGCCGGTTGGACAGGCTCTGGCTGCACCCTTGATAGAAGACCCTTGGCTGAAAGCCCAGGCGATTGTTGATCGCCTGTCCGTGCCGCTCAAATTCCGTCAGGCTGATTACCGGATTACCGATTTTGGTGCTGTTACCTGTGAATTGAAAACCGTGAAAGCCTGGATTTCATTTGAAGCGCAGGATAATCTGCCGACACCAGTGGCAAATTCCAAAGATATTTACCCCGCCATCACCGAAGCGATTGCCACCTGCCATAAGGCTGGCGGTGGCCGTGTCATTGTGCCGTCTGGTAACTGGTTTTGCGCTGGCCCTATCGTCTTGCTGTCGAATGTGAATGTGCATTTGCAGTCTGGCGCGCATATCTACTTCAGCAATAATCCGGAAGATTACGCCAAATACGGCAATTTCGATTGCGGTCTGAATGGCAAGCTGACGATTTCACGCTGGCAAAGCAATGATTGCCTGAACTTCTCCCCCATGGTGTATGCCTATGCGCAAGACCATATCGCATTGACCGGTGATGACTGGACCAGCATACTCGATGGCCAGGGTGGCGTTCCCTTCGATGAAAGCGGTGATTGCTGGTGGACCTGGAAAGGCAAGCAAAAGACCATCAATTCGATAGGACAAGGTTCCACACCAAATTACAAGAGTGGCAAGCGTTCTGAAAATACACCGAATGAACTGAATGCTGCGTCTCTTGAGAAACTGGCACCGCAACTGGATGAAAAACAGCGCTTGCGTATCCAGGGGGAAGGCGATAAATGGCGCGCTGACGGCAGCTATTTGCCAGCCCTGTCCGAAGCCGGCGTGCCCCTGGGCAAGCGCATCTTTGGCCTGGGCCATAATCTGCGCCCACCGATGATACAGTTCATTGGCTGCACCAATGTGCTGATGCAGGGTTACCAGGTCAACAATACGCCATTCTGGCAGCATCACCCTGTGCATTGCCGTAACGTTGTCATCCGCAATGTCAAGGCGAAAAGCCATGGTCCCAACAGTGATGGTTTTGATCCGGAAGCCTGCGACCACGTATTGATCGAATCCTGTACCTTTGATTCGGGTGATGACTGCATCGCCATCAAGGCTGGCAAAAACCTCGATACCCAGTACGGACCTTCGCAAAATATCGTGATCCAGAATTGCACCATGCAAAGCGGCCACGGTGCGGTGACGCTGGGCAGTGAAATGGCGGGTGGCATACAGAATGTCTATGCACAAAACCTGTTGTTTGAAAACATACACTGGGATACGGATCCACTTAATACTGCGATTCGCCTGAAAACCAATATGAACCGTGGCGGCTACCTGAAGAATTTCTTTGTCCGCAATATCTCGATTCCGAACGGTGTGCAGACCAGCCCGTCGTTCTACACATCTCTGCCAAATTCACCTATCCATTCAAAAACCGTGGCAACGGCGGCGGGTGCGGTCATTACCTTTGACTGTGACTATGCGCCGGTTAGCGACAATGTCAGGACCCGCGCCCCGGTTGTGGACAATGTGCATATCTCGAATGTCACGGTTGGCAATGTCGCGACCAAGAAAGGCAAGTTTTCCTGTTACCAGGCGATCGTGATTCTTGGCCCGGTGGCGTCGGATTACAACGGTGACGAGAAGAATCCGCTGGTGTTCCCGGTAACCAATGTCACCATCAGCGATTGCCAGTTTGGTACGCCGGTGAATGCCGACAACCCGCTGTATTTGTACAACGTCAAGGGTCTGGAACTGAAGAATGTGAAGATAGGCGACAAGCTGCATAACAGCATCCTGTCCGTCTAGATAAAAAAATGCCGCCGGGCGGTTATCTGCACGGCGGCATTCAAACGCTAAGGGCGTACTGCAACAGGCGGTATCGCTATCTATGATCCGGCCTGATATGCAAAAATTCAGTTCAGGGTAGTTGCAAAAGGGGTTTCCGGTACGCCGCACACACCCGGGCGCACCAGTATCAGGCTGCCGGCCCATTGATCATGCTCGGCCTTGCCGGCACCAATGGATGTCACCAGCAGGGTATCCATATTTGTACCGCCAAATGTACACATCGATGGTTTCGCCATCGGCAAGGGAATGGTTCTGTCCAGCCTGCCTGTTGGTGTGAAGCGCAACAGGCAACCACCATCATTACCGCATATCCAGTAACAGCCATCGACATCCATGGCTGCGCCATCGGGGCGTCCGGCTAATGGCTTCATATCCATGAACACACGTTGCCCATGCGGCACACCGTCGTCCACATCGTAATCAAATGTCCAGATGGTCTGGCTGACCGGATGCGAATCCGACAGGTACATGGTCTTGCCGTCCGGTGACCAGGCCAGGCCGTTTTGCGTCAGCAAATTGCTGACGAAAGGCGTGGACAAGCCTTGTTGCTGTGAATAACGATACAGCAGGCCGATTGCTTTGGCAGCAGCCATGTCCATGAACATGGTGCCACTCCAGAACCGGCCCTGACGGTCGCAACGGCCATCATTGAAACGCATGCCTGTGCCCAGTGTATCTGGTGCGGCCAGGTGGGTTTGCAGTGCTGCTGAGCCTGTACCCAGATGCAGATTGAAAATGCCGCTTTCCATGCCGGCGATAAAATCACCATCGTCTTTCAGCGCGATGCTGGCGACCATTTCAGTCGTCTGCCATGACCGCAGTTCACCAGAACCCGCATCCAGCTTCCAGATGGTTTTTGCCGGGATATCCACCCAGTACCAGGCCGCCTGTTGTGCATGCCACATCGGGCTTTCACCGACGGTGCAACTGACCGCCGGTATCGCTTCCAGATCCGGAAACGGAGATGTGAGTTGAGCTGAATGCTGAGTCATGAGGCGCGATGTTATAAGTCAGTGATTTCTTTGTAGGTAGGCACCAGGAACTTCATCATGCTCCACGCCAGCAGATAAGCCACCGCGCAGAATGTAAACATGATGGTGTAACCGGTTTGGATATGGCCAAGACTACCGTAGTAATCAAACAGCCAGCCGCCGATTTTTGAAACCAGCACGCCACCGATACCGCCGGCCATACCGCCAATACCGACAATGGAAGCAACCGATTTTTTCGGGAACATATCAGACACGGTAGTGAAAATATTTGCCGACCAGGCCTGGTGCGCAGACGTACCTACACCGATCAACAGTACAGGTATCCATGGTCCCAGATAGCCCAGTGGTTGTGCCAGCAATACTACCAGCGGGAACAGGGCAATCACCAGCATCGCACGCATGCGGCCATCATAGGCACTATAACCACGCTTCATGAAATAGCTGGGGAACCAGCCGCCACCAATACTGCCTATCATGGTCATACTGTACAACACAGCCAACGGTATGACGATGTCGGTTTTATGCATCTGGTACTGCGCTTCCAGATATTTCGGCAGCCAGAACAGGAAGAACCACCAGATACCGTCCGTCATGAACTTGCCGATGACGAATGCCCAGGTCTGTTTATACGACAACAGCTTCATCCATGAGATTTTCTTGCCTGGTGTTTCTTCAGTCGCGACTGGTTCAGGATTCTGTGTGTCGCCGCTATTGATATACGCCAGCTCGGCAGCGGACAGGTATTTCTGTTTTTCTGGTCTTTCATAGAACATGTTCCAGAAAATCATCCAGATAAAACCGATGGCACCGATGACGATGAAGGCTGTTTCCCAACCCCAGGTTGCTGCGATCCAAGGTACGGTCAGTGGTGCCAGGATGGCGCCGATATTCGCGCCGGAATTGAAAATACCGGTGGCAAACGAACGTTCCTGTTTAGGGAAATACTCTGCCGTTGCCTTGATGGCAGCCGGGAAGTTACCCGCCTCACCAAAGGCCAGTACTGCGCGTGAAATCATGAAACCGGCTACAGACACCGGTACCGCAGCCAGACCCAATGCTGCAAAGGTGTTGGCAACAGCCTGGCCTACAAAGATGGAATAGGCATGCATGATCGCACCCAGCGACCAGACCGCAATCGCCAGCAGGTAGGCTTTCTTGGTACCTATCTTGTCGATCAGGCGACCGGCAAACAGCATGGAAATCGCATACACGAACTGGAATGCGGCAGTAATATTGGCATAGTCGGTATTCGTCCAGCCAAACTCTTTGGACAGATCAGGTGCCAGCAGGCTGAGTACCTGACGATCAAGATAATTTACAGTGGTGGCGAAAAATAGCAGGGCACATATGGTCCACCGGTATTTGCCTACGGATTGCTGGCTCATCTGAGCGTCTCCTTGTAGTTGTTCATGATTGGCACATCTTGTTCGTGTGCTCACTCTGTACTTGCTTGCTGCTTATTTGTCACTCATTTGTCACTTATTTGTCACTGACTGACCGGGCTGGACTGCAATCTGGCCTGCAATGCGAAAGCAGGACCAGCCCGGTCTGGCATCATGCCAGGGTCAGTTTTCCATCGATCAAACGAGCCAGTTGCAGCGGATTGTTATCCTGCAATGCTGCCGGCAACAGGTCGGCAGGAATTGCTTGATAACACACAGGGCGCAAGAAGCGATCTATGGCCTTTGCGCCAACCGAGGTGCTGCGGCTGTCGGATGTGGCAGGGAACGGTCCGCCGTGTACCATGGCATGCGCCACTTCAACACCGGTAGGGAAGCCATTGAACAAAATGCGGCCCGCTTTTCTTTCCAGCCCTGGCAACAGTTTCTTCGCCAGTGCATGGTCTGCTGCAGTCGCATGTACGGTAGCCGTCAATTGGCCTTCCAGCGATTCCAGCACTTGCAGGACTTCATTGAAGTCTTTGCACAGGATGGCGATCGATGATGGACCAAAGACTTCCTCCTGCAATGCTGCTGTCGTCAGGAAAGTACTGCCGCTGCAAACTGACAACACAGCTTGTGCCGCACATGGGGATTCTGCTGGCTGGCCTTTGCCGACCAGTGTCAGGTCAGCGATTTCTGCCAGATGGCTGCTGCCTTTGACATATGCCTGGTGGATGCCAGGTGTCAACATGGTCGAAGCCTGTTTTTTCTCCAGCGCTTGTCCGGCCAGTTCCAGGAAGCTGCGTGCAGCGTCGCTGTCAATGGCAATTACCAGACCAGGGTTGGTACAGAACTGACCGGCACCGAGTGTCAGTGAATCGACAAAGTTTTGTGCCAGCTGTGCTGTTTGTGTTTTCAAGGCATCATCCAGCAAGAAAACCGGATTGATACTGCTCATCTCTGCATATACAGGGATAGGCTCTTTTCTTTGACCGGCAGTACGTACCAAAGCCAGACCACCCGAGCGTGAACCAGTAAAGCCGACTGCCTTGATGGCAGGGTGACCAACCAGTTGCTGACCAACCTGGCTACCGGCACCGACCAGCATGGAGAATACGCCTTCAGGCAGGCCGCAATCAGCGACTGCTTTTTGTATGACGCGGCCAACCAGTTCAGCGGTACCCAAATGGGCATTATGGGCCTTGACGACGACCGGGCAACCTGCAGCCAGTGCCGATGCGGTATCGCCGCCAGCAACGGAAAATGCCAGCGGGAAATTGCTGGCACCAAATACAGCAACCGGACCCAGCGCAATTTTGCGCAGGCGCAGATCTGGCCTTGGCGGTGCACGCTCTGGCAGAGCGGAATCAATGGTCGCATCGAGGAAGTAACCGTCGCGTACCACTTTGGCAAACAGGCGCAGTTGATTGACTGTGCGACCGCGTTCGCCTTCCAGACGTGCTACCGGCAGGCCGGTTTCTTGCGCTGCACGCTCGATCAGGACAGGGCCCAGATCCATGATGCCAGTCGCAATGGTTTCCAGGAAGCTGGCACGTTGTTCCAGACTGGTTTCGCGATAGGTATCAAATGCCTGACCTGCCAGATCGCAAGCTTGTTGAACATCGTCAGCGGTGGCGAAGCCGAAAACGGGTTCGATTTGCTGGTTGGTGGATGGGTCGATGGCATTGATGTTGCCAGCCAGGCCAAACACCGAATTTTTACCGATAAGCATTTTGCCGGTAATCTGCATTATGTTCTCCTTCTTTCCTGCATCAGATGCAGGGATGACAGCATGGTGTTAATGATGAGTTTTGTAAAACGCAAAGACGAAGCTGCGACAGCACAGGCTGCGCAGCTTCGTCTTTATACAGCTTATTGTGGACCTTGTTTCAGAATCAGTTTGAGCAGCATTTCATCTTCTGCTGCTGTCAGGTCTGTCAATGGTGCACGGACTGGACCAGCACTATGACCAACCAGACGCGCACCAGCCTTGACGATACTCACAGCATAACCGGATTTGCGATTGCGGATCTCCAGATAAGGCAGGAAGAAGTCATCAATCAGGCGATTGACTGTAGTGCTGTCGTCCGCTGCAACTGCGTGGTAGAAGTCCATTGCCAGTTTTGGCATGAAGTTGAATACAGCGGAAGAATAGACTGGAACACCCAGTGCCTTGTAAGCGGCTGCATAGACTTCAGCAGTAGGCAAACCACCCAGGTAGCTGAAACGGTCGCCCATACGACGCCAGATGGAAACCATCAGTTCAATATCACCGATACCGTCTTTGAAACCGATCAGGTTAGGGCAACGTGCTGCCAGTATTTCCAGGGAATCAGCAGTCAGACGGCAAATACCGCGGTTATAGACCACGACGCCAAAATCCACGGATGCACAGACTTCTTCCACGTGACGGATCAGGCCGTCCTGGCTGGCTTCAGTCAGGTAATGTGGCAACAACAGGATACCGTGGGCACCAAGGCGCTGTGCTTCTTGCGCATAAGCGATTGCCTGACGGGTTGGGCCACCGGCACCAGCCAGGATAGGCACTTTGCCACGGCAGGTATCGACAGCAGTGCGGATCACGTCCGAATATTCGTTGGCTGTCAAAGAAAAGAATTCGCCTGTGCCGCCAGCAGCAAACAGGGCGCTGGCACCGTAAGGAGCCAGCCATTCCAGGCGCTCTGCATAGGTTTTTGCATTGAAATCGCCCGCCGCATCAAAGTCGGTCAGTGGGAAAGAGAGCAGGCCAGAGGAAAGTATCTGCTTCAGATCTTGTGGGTTCATGATGTCTCCTGAGAGTAAGTGTAGATAAGTGAAATAAGGATGAAAATCGGTTTGTAGAGTATTCGTCTTGCTTAATCTTTGGGTGATACTTGTTAGGATGTACGTCATCGTACAACTTAAAATCAAAGACTGCAAGCATCGTTTTTATTTATTGTGCTTTATTTTATTTGCTGTCCTGAGTCGCTTTTCAGTGCTCAGGGGCAGGTGGGAGAATGCTGGCCGGATTTGCGGTAACTACGCTAATTACGATGCAGTTAACGTAGTTACGGCCCAGCAGTCATGTGTTGATGTTGCTTATTTAAGCTTTTGACGATGCAGGCATCAGGTAGCCTGATTTTCAGCCTGTCCAGAAGTTGCTTCTTCTTCCATGCGCAGTTGTGCCTGGCGCAGTCTTTCCCTGCTATTGCTCAGGTGGGTACGCATGGCGGCGCGGGCTGCTTCCGGGTCTTTGCGCAGGATGGCGCTATAGATATCCTCATGTTCGTGATTGACTTTATCTATATAGCTACTGGTGGTGCCCAGATTCAGCGCCGCAGAATTCAGCCTCGCACGAGGGATGATGGTGGTGCCCAGATCACTGAGGATGTCGACAAAATAGCGGTTCCCCGTTGCCTGGGCGATCAGCAGGTGAAAGCGTACATCGGCATTCACCGATTCCGTATCCCTGGTTTTTTTGGTCAGGATATCGTTCAGAGCGCTTGCCAGTTCGGCCAACTGCTCTTCCGTGCGGCGAGATGCTGCCAGCCAGGCGGCTTCGGTTTCCAGGCTGATCCTCAGTTCCAATATGTCGAGCACGTCCCTGACCGTGATAATGGCTTCACGCGAAATACCCAGAGTACTGCTGACTGGCTCCAGGATGAAGGTACCTATGCCATGTCGTGTCTGTACCAGCCCCGCTGCCTGCAAATGCGAGATCGCTTCACGCACCACGGTACGGCTGACGCCGTACAATTGCATGATGGCGGATTCGGTCGGAAGTTTTTCACCGGGTTTGAATACGGCATTTTTGATATTGTTCGTAATGTTCTCAACCAGCCCTTGGGACAGACTCTTGTGACGCCTTACGCTAGGGGGGGAATTGGCTATTTGCTGAGTTTCCATTGTGTCAAGCTAGACCTTACGAAGATGCACTGATTTTACATCAAGTCGTCATCATGATGTTGTATGATGACGTATCACTTATTTAAAATGCACTATTTGTGGCTTATCTGCATTGTTTCCACTCTGAGCCAGCATGTGCATCATTGCGCGATGACTTCCGCCACCAGGTCGCTTTTCAATATCAGGCTGGATAATTCACCCTGGCCCAGCAAGAATACTCCGCGACCATTGGAATACACAATGCTGCCGTCGGGTCGCATATCATAAGACACGACATTACGGGCCAGTACCGTCTCTTGCCCCTGCCGGTCGCGGCTAATCAATTGCCAGGATGAGGGCACCAGTGATGGGATGCCGTTAATACGGTTTTCCTTGCGCAAGGCTTTTTCTGCATCAATACGTTTGCCCTTGAGTATGATTTCCTTCAGGTCTGCCTGCATGGCTGGCCCTGATGCACTGGTCAGTGGCTTGCGGCTATACATGAGGGAAAAGAAATTAAGGTAATGGAATACTGCCCGTAACAGGCGGAAGGGAAACAGCAGCAAATCCTGCAAAGCCATGCCGGTGGCGTAGCGCGGTGGTTCATACGGGCGGCGGATAAAATGCAGATTTCCTTGCGGACAGACACGCGGATGCAGGAAATCAAATTGCGGATCATCCAGGATGGGGCTAATGGAGCCGCTCTTCATGTCCAGCATTTGTATGCTGGCATTGCCCTCGGCCAGCATCAGGCCGCTTTTATCACGGGCTATTCCTGTGGATTGATATAGAAGCTGCTTTTCTGCACCAGGTATCCAGGCCGGCGAGGTGTCAAGGGTGTCGCCCGCCGTCAATTCGCGGTACTGCTCGCCATCGGAATTGAGCATGACCAGGTTGGCACTACCGGCCTTGCTTATGGCCGAAGCCAGTATCTTGCCGCTGCCGGTATCCAGATTCAGGTCAGCCAGGTTCAGGTTCTGCTTGTGCAGTATGCGCTTTTCAACGCCAGTTTCCGGGTTGAATGAAAACAGACCACCCATGACCTCATCCTTGAGGAAATAGAGCATGTTCTGCTCCTGATCAAACTGCATTGAGGTGGCAATGATCTGCGCCTTTTCATCATTGAAGCGACGCATGCCGCCAGAGGCAGAGACGCCAAAGCTGGTACCCTGTTTCCAGGCATGTCTTTCCTGGTGCTTTTCCATCTTGTCTATCATTTCCTGCACATAGGGACTGTGCAGTTGTTTCACTTCGCCGTGGCCAGCGCGATAAAACAGCTTGCCCTCGGAAATGAATGCAACGGCCATGCCTGCCGCATTCCGGTCCAGATGCGCTTGCTGTACGTGATTTTGTGGGTGTTGTGTCCCGGTTTCCTGATTGCCTGCGGCGTTTTTCTGTTGCATCAGCAGATTGACGACATAGGCCAAAGCCAGTAACAACACAATAATGATAAGGACATGCACCTGATATCTCCCGCTTGATTTCACTGATTCTGACTAGATGGTGACCAATTCCTGCACTGACAACGACGCTGACAGCTTGCCGCAGTCAGCCGAAACCAGCCTATGCTGCCATGAAAGAAATGACAAAGCAATCACGCGCTTCGTGGCAGGGCCTTTCCGCCCGGAGCAAAGCATGCCCAAAGCTTGACTACAGGTGACATTTGTCACCCGCAATTGCTGACAGTTTGCTCTGATGTCGGCTACAAGCTTTGATCATACTGTTGCTTAAGCGTGCAGATTACCTCTGCATCACATTCACTTGGCGGCCACAGGAAAATCCGGCAACGCCTCAACATTGATTGGGAAATAGTATGTCTTTCAATTCCAGCCCCGCTGCCACAGTTTTTGCCAATCGCCTCAAAGGTGCCATGGTGTATGCCGTTTTTGGCAGTTTCTGGCTGGTTTTATGGAATCAGCGTGCCTTCGCGGGCAACAGCGTCGTCAATCTCATCATCGCTGCTGGTGGCCTGTTTATCTTCATGCTGGCGATGACCAGATACCGTGGCTTCAGACATGCACTTGAAGCCGGGAATGCAGAGCAAAAACAGAAGAGGGCACGCCGTTTTTATATCGTCAATGCGGTGCAGTGGGGCGCACTTTTGGTGATCATCAATGTATTGAATAATGTCGGCTTGTCGGCATGGGTGACACCGGCGGCCATAATGGTGATTGGCCTGCATTTCTTTCCGCTGGCGACGATATTTCAAAATCCCGGACATAAGTTGATGGGGACAGTCATCTGCCTGTTTGCATGTGTCTTTCCGTTTGTATTGTCTGGTGGCCCGGCTGATCCCTATGCCTGTGCCGGCATGGCCCTGATCTTGTGGACAGGGGCGATACGTAACATAAGCAAGACTTTTCATGTTGCACAGGCCGTATCGCCATAACATGCGGATGCGCAGTTGCCAGCGCAGGGCATAAGTGAGGCTAGACCCATAGAATATGGGCCAGAAAATTGTCTGAACTACGTCTGACAGAGGCTCGTGATCAAGCCTCGCAGCGTTGCAGTGCCTGCACAGTTTAGCGCAGCCTGCCTATATAGGTCTGGTCGACCATGGCGTTATGATCAGGTGGTGGCATCGGTACCTGCATGATACTGTCGTCTTCCAGACTAGGCGCTTTGGGACGCAATTTCTGGGTGGCAGACAGTCTTGCCAGCAAAGGCCCTGCTGGCGGTGGCGCAACAAACAGGCCATCTTCACCAAAGTAGATGTCTTCCAGCTTCAGGCAGATTTCATGCAGGTCGTCGTTTGGCAAGCCCATCGACAGATCCAGCATCGCCCGGCAATAGGCCGGGTTGACGCGCATGTATTCAATGTCTGTCACGCGCCCAATTTGTCGCCGCAATATCACGTGCAGACGTGCCATGAGGGAAAATGCAAGATTGTCTGACATGGCATTCTGGACTAAGGTACTGGTGCTCATAAGATATGCTCCCCGTGAAGTTCAAGATCAAGCCCTTCTCTTTCCTGCTCTTTAGTGACGCGCAAACCAATGGTGATTTTGACCAGCCATAGAATGACGGCAGTCACAGCACCCGAATAAATCACCGTGACGATGACGCCAAACGCCTGAGTGGCCAGGCTGCCATCGGCACCGCCTATGCTCTTTAATGCAAAGACCCCAGTCAACAGCGCGCCGACAATACCGCCTATGGCATGCACGCCAAATACATCGAGCGAATCATCGTAGCCGCCCATGGATTTGAGCGAAGTAGCACCCCAGTAGCAGGCGACACCGGCAACGGCACCAATGACCAGCGCACCAGTCAGGTCGACAAAGCCTGAAGCAGGGGTGATCGCCACCAAGCCAGCGACCGCACCGGAAACAATACCCAGTACCGATGGTTTACCACGACGCAACCACTCCACAAACATCCAGGCCAGTGCAGAAACTGCGGTAGCCACCTGTGTCACCAGCATGGCCAGCCCGGCGCGGCCATCTGCTGCGCCGGCAGAACCGGCATTGAAGCCAAACCAGCCCACCCACAGCAGGGATGCGCCTATGGCTGTCAGCAATAAATTATGGGGTGGCATCGGTTCCTTGCCAAACCCCAGGCGCGGCCCGACGATCAGTGCTGCCACCAGGCCAGACACACCGGCATTGATATGCACTACCGTGCCGCCGGCAAAGTCCAGCACGCCACGCGCCGCCAGCCAGCCTGCCGGTTCCCATACCCAGTGGGCAACCGGCACATACACCAGCAGTGACCACAGGGTAATGAATAGCAGCAGGGCAGAAAATTTCATGCGTTCGGCAAAGGCACCCGTGATCAGGGCAGGGGTGATGATGGCGAATGTCATCTGGAACATCAGAAATACGCTTTCCGGTATTGTCGGTGCCAGTTGATGCACGCTTAGCTGACCAGCTTCTTTCAAAAAGCTCACACCATGCAGCATGAACCTGTCCAGGCCGCCCATATATGGTGAGCCCGCCGTGAACACCAGACTGTAACCCAGCACCACCCACAAGACGGTGACGATGCAGGTAGTTGCCAGGCTATGCGCCATCGTGCCCAGCGCATTCTTCTTGCGCACCATGCCGGTATAAAACAGAGCCAGGCCAGGAATGGTCATCAGTAATACCAGCGCAGTTGAGGTCAGCATCCAGGCCGTGTCACCAGCGCTGATCTTGTCGGCCGAGATCATGCCTGGTTTGGTCATTGCGGGTGGGGCTACATTGGGAACTGGCGCAGTGGGAGCAGTGGGGGCAATTACGGGTGCGGCCGCTGTAGTGACCGAAGCCGCAACAGGAGGCTCGGCCTGTGCATTACAGGTGCCACCGTACAGACACAGACTGAGAGACAAGGAAAGCAGCAAGCTGGAGAGTACGCGTATTTTCATCAAACTAGCCTTTTCAAAAAACATCGTCAATGACACACAGTATTGTTTGCGATGCAGCACTTTTCATGCCAAGGCTGATACCAGTGAATTTGCGCTTGCTGAAGGCTATTTCAGGGAATTGCATGACCGGTGATACCAGTGAAGGCGCATGCATGCACCAAAATGTAAGCAAATATTACCGTGCGGCATAACTTTGCACATACAAAGTGCTGATGCCTGTTTGAGGGATTAATACGTCTTGTTATTCCATTTTAAGGAATAATGAATTCAATATTTTAACTATTCTATACATTGATGAACTGTCTTACAGTGCCTGTCATTCGCTGTGCACTAGCAAAGCGAAAACCAAATCCTGTTTCAACCATTCAGAGGAACACAATATGACACGCACATCCAGCAGTCTGGCAGCTAACCTGGTTACCAACCTCGTCAGCAAATTTAAGCGCATTTTCCTGTCGGCGGTGGCTATTTTGTCGTTGGCAGCAGTACCCGGCATCAGTGCAGCGGATACAGTTGCCAACAGCGTCATCGGTGCCCGTGGTTATGATCTCACCACCTTTTTTACCAGCGAAAAACCGGCTCATGGCACTGGCCACCATGTGGCGACTGTGGAGGGTGTGGATTATCTGTTCACCAGCGAAGAAAACAAAAAAACTTTCCTGGCGAATCCGGAAAAGTATCTGCCTGCATTCGGTGGCTACTGTGCTTATGGCGCATCCATAGGCAAGAAATTTGTTGCTGATCCGGATGTCTACGACATCGTTGACAACAAACTCTACTTCAATCTCGATACCAAAATCCGTGCGATATGGTCCAAGGATATTGCTGGCAATATCGAGCTGGCAAAAACTAACTGGAAAACCATCGCCAGCAAGAAGCCATCTGAACTCTGAACCAGAACTCATCTCACCCCTATTGATGAAATGGTTTCTGGCACCCATGAAAAAAGCCGCTTTGCCCGGAGGCCAAAGCGGCGTTTTTCATTCAGCGCAGCGACTTATTTCTGTAACTTATTTTTTTACTTATGCAGGCAAGGCAATCTGGTGATCCACACTGAATTGATAATCGCGGAACACATGTTCCGCACTCAGTAATTCGTAAGTGCCATCCGGCAGTTTGCGGGTAGTGTCTTTCAGACGATATGTCATTTGCCCACAAGTCCAGCAATTGAAATTGCGCATATGCGTGCACAGGCAAGTCTTGTCCATGACAGAGATTTTCTTGGCATCAGGATGTGCTGCCACTTCACGGTTATAGGACGTGATGTAGGCGCAGTTGCCATTGCCGTCCAGCAAGTAGCCGTATGATTCACAGCCAGGGCGTATGCCATCGCCAATCGCTGGCGTGTTTTTCAGCATGCGCATGGGGTAGCCGGTAGGCGAGATATTGTTGACTTCGATATCGTTTTCACTGGCCTTGAAGTATTCCTGCTTGACGCTGGCAGGCAAGCCGCATTCATTGGTGACGGTAAAGCGGGTCGCCACCTGCACGCCGGCAGCGCCGTTTTCCATGAAAGACACGGCATCGCTGCCGGTGAAAATACCGCCAGCCGCAATTAACGGGATATCCAGATTTTCTGCCTTCAGATACTGGACGATTTCGGTAATGATGGTTTGCAGATCATATTCAGCCCAGTCCATGCCAAAGCCCAGATGGCCGCCAGCCAGTGGGCCTTCAACGATGACATAGTCCGGCAGACGGTTCAGGCGGGAATTCTTGCGCAGGAATAATTGCAATGCACGTACCGAAGAAACGATGATGCCCAGTTTGGCATCGCGAAAGCGCGGATGATCAGCGATCAGGCCAAAGGAGCTCAGATGCAGACCGGCACTCATGGTGATGCCATCGATACCGGCATCCAGTGAAGATTCCAGGCGTACCTTCAGGGTTTCGCGTGGACCATTCATGGTCAGCTTTTCCATGCAGTTGACAAAGATCATGCCTGTGCCCTGCTTGGCTTCCATGGTCTTGCCTATATGCAGGCGTGTGGCTTCGGCCAGTTGATCCAGGTTGAACTTGATGTCGGTTTTGTCGGAGTTGTTGATATTGTATTTGTAGAACTTGGTCTTTTCCTTGACAAAGCTGGTATCGAAACGACGATCAGAGACATCCTGCACCATGGCATCAGAAATATGGCCAATACCACCGAGACGTGCAGCAACCAGAGCCAGTTCAGCAGTGGAAATATCGACACCCATGCCACCGATCATGATAGGAACCAGCTCATCTTTGCCCAGCTTCAGGCGGAAATCATCTACACGTTTCATTGTTATCCTTGACACATTTTGCTCAAAAGTAAATCACGCGACGCACATACTGCCCAACCAGATTGCTTATTTATTGCTTATTTCTGGATTGCTTAGTGTCGCAATCCGGAAGACGAACGAGATTGTAAGCCAGCCCTTGCCCGCACAGGTAAAATTATATTCTGTACAGCGTTTAATTTCTTCAGCCTGCCATTTATTTCTTGTTATTTGACCAACGTAATTTGGCCCAGGCTGCATGTTGACTGGTGTTCAGGAAGGTCCAGGCGACCAGGCGGCTTTCTTTATTTCCCTGGCTCATGATAATGGTTTTCTGATCACTGACCTTGACCTGCTTCAAGGCCGCGTTGATTGCGGGCAAATTGGCTGACTTGGATACCAGGCTGGAAAACCATAAAATTTTTGTGGGTATAGTCGCGCTTTCTACGATCATTTTCTTGATAAACGCCAGTTCCCCGCCTTCACACCAGAGTTCAGCATCGTGACCGCTGAAGTTCAAAACAGGCCCGGTCTGATCCGGATTACCGGTTTTCTTCAGGTTTTCCCACTTGCGCATGCTGCCAGCCTGCGCTTCTGCCGCAGAGCTATGAAAGGGCGGATTACACAGACTGACATCAAACCATTCATCATCCGCAACCATGTTTTTGAACAGGGATTGCGCATTTGTCTGATGACGCAGTTGTATCTGTGCGCCCAGGCCGGGATTACGGTCGAGTATGGCCTGGGCATTGGCCAGTGAGCCTGCATTGATATCGCTGGCACAAAATGACCAGCCATATTCACTGTTGCCTAATAATGGGTAAATGCAACTGGCACCCGTGCCTATATCCAAAGCAGATACCTGCCTGCCTTTGGGAATGCGTCCCTGATTGCTGCCAGCCAGCAAGTCGGCCAGATAATGCAGATAATCGGCCCTGCCTGGCACTGGCGGGCAAAGATTTTCTGGTGGAATGTCCCAGTCACGCACGCCATAGTTGCTGCGCAGTAAAGCCTTGTTGAGTAATTTGACTGCCAGCGGATCGGCAAAATCGACCGTGGTCTCGCCCGCCGGATTATGTGTCAGGCACGGCGCCAATGCCGGTTCTGCCTTGATCAGCTCAGCAAAGTCATAGCGGCCCTGATGGCGATTGCGCGGATGCAGCAATTGCCCGGCAGCCTGATTCCTTTTTTCTTTGCTGTTCTTGTCACTCATGAAGCCTGATCCATCCATTCACAATGCTAGCCGGTACTCAGGCAGGATGCCCGACCCGTATTGTCCCATGAAGGCACTATGCCTGTTCACTACAAAACGAAGTTTATACGGAGCAATGATTGCCAGCCATATTTAAGTTAAGGGACTTGCATGCGACCGTGAGGTTGTAAAATTCCGTAAGTGTTTTATTTATTTTGAAACACTATTGTTAAAATCTGCCCACAGAAAATTGGGTCCGCCGCAGGTGATGAGCCAGTGCGCCTGATGAGGGTATGTGCATACGAACGCCTGATGCAGTGCCAAACCCGGGGGGTATCAGGCATTTGCTGTCGCTTGCGGTGATTGAGTGCCTTGAACATCTTATTGAAAGGTATAAAAAAATGAAAAAAATCGCTCTTGTCGGTAGCCTGTCTGCCATTGCTGTCCTGTCCGCCTGTTCGACCGCACCCGTCAAACATACAGCGGCACCTGTCGCTCCGGTAACGCAGGTAGTCAGCGTACCCGTCAACCTGAAAGCACCAGCCGGTGAAGTGTTGGCATTTCAAATGGCCGCAACAGGCGTACAGATCTATGAATGCAAGGCGAATAAGGGCGGCCCCAAAAAATTTGAATGGGTATTCCGCGCACCTTTGGCAGAGTTATATGCCAGTCACGATGCAAACAGCGTGAAGCTGGGTAAGCACTATGAAGGCCCAACCTGGGAAGCGAATGACGGCAGTAAAGTCGTGGCAGAGGTCGTCGCCAAAAGTGAAAGCATGGATACCAATGCCATCCCCTGGTTATTGCTGAAAGCCAAATCCAGCTCAGACAGCGGCACGTTTTCCGGCATCACCAGCGTGCAGCGCGTGGTAACTGTAGGCGGCAAGGCGCCACTGACCGGTTGTTCGGATTTCCAGCTGGGGGCAGAATCACGCACACCGTACAAAGCCACTTACTATTTTTTCAAGGCAAACTGATTGCCGGTTAGTGGACTGCTACAGCCTGCTAAGACAATCCACTAAGGCAATTCAAAACGGTAGCCCACGCCATACACAGAGTGCAGGCATTCATTGCCCGGTAGCCTGCCCTGTATTTTTTTGCGTATGTTCTTGATATGCGTATCTACGGTTCTATCATTGATATCACGCTGGTCTTCATGCGCAAAATCCAGCAATTGCTGGCGTGAAAATACCCGCTCAGGGTGGCTGATGAATTCGGACAGCAGGCGAAATTCCACCGGTGTCAGGTTCAAAGGCTGGGCATCCACCAGTATGCGCAATTGCTGTTTGTCGATGAAGAAGCGGGATTGCCCGGCAGCAGACAGACTAGCCATACTGCGGCGCAAATGCACTCTGACGCGCGCCACCACTTCACGTGGACTGAAGGGTTTGCATACATAATCATCCGCGCCCGTATCCAGGCCCAGCAGGCGGTCTACTTCTTCCACCCTGGCGGTCAGCATGATGATGGGTAGCTGGCTGAACTGGCGTACTTCCCGGCAGATGCTGATGCCATCGACTTCAGGCAACATCAGGTCGAGCAAGATCAGGTCGGGTTGCGATAGTCTGAGTTGTTCCAGCGCCAGCCTGCCATTTGCTTCATGGCTGACCTGATACCCGGCGGCCAGCAAATAATCCTTAAGCAGGGCAGCGATCTTCAGATCATCTTCAACGATGAGTATGCGGGTGCCGCTGTCCATATTTATTTCCTTGTTGATTTCCTTGCTTATTTCTTTGTTTATGTCCTATGCGTTCCTGGGACTGATGCAGGGTAATTGCAGGCTTATTTTTACTCCCCCCAGTAATGATGCTGCGGCATGGATACGTCCCCCATGTGCTTCAACAATCACTTTGCAAATCGCCAGCCCCAGACCACTGCCGCCACTGCTGCGGTTGCGTGCACTGTCTGCGCGGTATAGGCGATCAAACAGCAAGGCATGGCTGCTGTCCGGTACACCCGGGGCGCTGTCTTCCAAGCTCAGTTCCAGCATCGCACCGTTACGTGCCAGTGTACACAAAATTATGCCACCGCTATCGGTATAACGTATGCTGTTTTCCAGCAAATTGCCCAGCACCTGGGTCAGACGGCTACCGTCGGCATTCACCCAGACTGGCAGCTCACCCAGATGACTTTCCAGGCGCAAGCCAGCCTGTTCCATGCGCAATGCAAAGCGTTGCAACATGTCTTGCAACAAAGGGCGCAAATCCATGGCCTGGAATTGATAATGCAAATCACCGGCATCGGCCAGGGTCAGCTGCCGTATATCATCCACCAGCTTGTTCAGATGGCGCACTTCGGCGTGCAGGGATTCCAGTGCCGCCGGCGAGATATTGCGTATGCCATCGATCAGGGCTTCTATCTCACCCTGTATCACCGTCAGTGGAGTGCGCAGTTCATGCGAGATGTCGGCCAGCATGCGGCTTCTTTGTGCTTCATTTCTTTCCAGGTTTTGCGCCATGATATTGATATCCTGCGCCAGATCACCCAGCTCATCCTGGCTGATGATGTCGGCCCTGGCCTGAAACTGACCCTTGGAAATGCGTGCCGTTACTGCATGCAGGGATTTCAGTGGCCTTAACAGATGCCTGGCCAGCCATAATGAAAACCCGACCGCAACCAGTATCAGTGCACCTGCCAGCAGCAAGGTATGACGTACCTGCACACTGACAAAGTCGATGGCGCTGGCATTGGATAGCTGCCGCAACGGTGCCAGCCGCAGGGTGCCTACTCTTTCCGGACCCAGCATGATGGCCTGCACACTGCCAGGTGCATCGGCAGGGCCAATCAGCGCATGGCCATTTTTATCTATGAGTGAAAGGCGTTGTCCAAACCGCATGGGATCAACCGGTGGTCTTTGCTCTGGTGGCGCGCCGGTATCCCGTGTCGGTGGTGGCGGCGGTGGTGTTTCTCCGAACCTGACTGGCGGTGGTGGAGGCGGTCTATCATCATCTTCAACTGCCTGACGCCGTCTGGGTGGAGGAGACTGTGGGTCTTCATTATCAGGGCGCGGCTTGCTGCGCAACTGATCCAGCAAGTCCCGCATGGGGCGGCGATCCGCCTGGAAACGGTCAAAATTGCCGTATTGCCGGTAGTCTTCGGCCAGCATGGTGCTAAGCCTGACCAGATCCTGTTTTTCCAGATCGCTCAGATAGGCAATGAAGCCGCTCTTCAGATTCTGACTGGTCACCCAGGCCAGCGTACCTATGCTGATGATCACGATGGCCGTAATGGCCAAGGCTAATTTGCGGGCTATGGTGAGACGCATGCGGTAAGAACCTTGCTGAGAATGGTATCAATTTGCCATATTGCCAGCCAATTATGGAGCAATCGTGGAGTAAACATGGTGTTCCGCGAATAAATATTTGATGTGGTTTTATTGTTTCCTGCGCTTGAAAAAGTCTCGTTATCTTCATTTTTTCTCCATATTCGGCCTTCATCCTGTACCCAGTCTCAGAACTTCGTGCAGAGAATGCCAGGCTTCTTGAGTAAAAAAAATTAAACTCGAAGGAGGATTTCAAATGAGATCAAGTACAGTATCAAACAACTCTGTAAGCCTGTATGGCATCCGTCGCAGAACGCAGTTGCCCATTGCCCTGCTGATGGTGCTGAGTCTCGGCGCATGCGGTGGCGATACCGGTACTGCCAGCACGGGGACGGCTAACAGCCCGCAAGCCGTTCCGCCAAACAGTAGCGCAGCCGCATTGCTTGCACCAGCACCAGTTGCTCCAGCAGCACCAGCCGAGCAGCCTTCGCTGGTATCTCTTGCCAATGGCGAAGGGGCAGCCTTGACGGTATCGACTACCGGCAGCATAGACAAGGGCAATGCCTTCTTCAAAGCCTTTGGTAATGGCCGCAGTTGCGCCAGTTGTCATCAGGAAAGCCAGGGCTGGAGCATACGTCCGGATAATCTGCAGGACAGATTTACGCAAACCAATGGCAGCGATCCGGTTTTTGCCTTGAATGACGGTGCCAATTCTCCCAATGCCCTAACCGCTACCATAGATCAGAAACGCCTTGCCTATAGCATGTTGTTGACCAAGGGGCTTATCAGGGTAGGGCTGGCTGTTCCTGCCGATGCAGAATTTACCCTGGTCAAAGTCGACGATCCCTATGGTTATGCCAGCACCAAAGAGCTGTCGCTATTCCGTCGTCCCATGCCAACCACCAATCTGAAGTTTCTCAGTACCGTGATGTGGGATGCGCGTGAAACCTTTGCCGATGCGCGATCAAATCTGTGCATACGCAATAGCCGCCCCCTGCAATGTTTTGCCACTACCGACCTTGACCTGCTGCATCAGTCCAATAGCGCAGTGACTGGCCATGCACAAGCTGCACAGGGGCTGACTGCTGCCGAACAGCGCAGCATCGTTGATTTTGAAAAAACCTTGTTCACGGCACAGATCACCAGCCTGACCGCTGGTAATCTGACCGATGCCGGTGCCAAAGGTGGTCCGCTGGAACTGGCAAAGAACAATTTTTATTTCGGCATCAACGACATCGACGTGGGTGACTACGTGAGCGGTGCGCCATTTGACCGCAATGTCATGGCCATGTTTAGCACATGGCGCGGGCTTGACCGGCCAACCCCACCTATCCCGCCAGCTCAGGGCCGACCCGGGCAGCCAGGCCAACCACCTTCGGCTATCAACATTGCCAGGGCATCTGTCGCCAGGGGCGAGCAGATTTTCAATAACAAACCCTTCAATGTCAGCGGTGTTGCCGGCTTCAATGGTGAATTGCGTGTGGCTTTGCAAAGGGCGACCTGCACCAGTTGCCATAGTGTAGGCAATGTCGGTTCGCATTCAGTGCCACGGCTGTTCAACACCGGCGTATCCGATGCCAGCCTGCGCACACCAGATATGCCCCTGTACACGCTAAGGAATAAACTGACTGGTGAGGTCATGGAAACTACCGATCCCGGCAGGGCCATGAACACTGGCAAATGGCAGGACATCGGTCGCTTCAAGGTGCCCAGCCTGCGCGCCATCGAAGCACGTTCACCTTACTTCCATAACGGCGGCATGGTTGAGCTGACTGATGTCGTAAAGTTCTATGACAAGCGTTTCAATATAGGATTGACTCCACAGGAAATTATCGATCTGACAGAGTTCCTGAAGGTACTTTGAAACAGTTTTCCAGATGTAAAAAGAGCAGACCCTGAGTCTGCTCTTTTGTCTTGAAGGCAGAAGCTGCACGGCCCCTGCATCCTCGTGTGCAAGTTCTGAATTAAGCAGCGTAAAAGCAGCGCCCACATACATGCTGATAACGCTCATTGCCACCGATATCAATCTGCTCGCCGGTTTTCATGCGTTTGCCGTTGGCATCGACGCGAATATTCATCGTCGCTTTTTTCCCGCAGCCACAGATATTTTTTAGTTCTTCTATATCGTCAGCCAGTGCCAGCAGATAAGCCGAGCCGGTAAAAGGCTCGCCCAAGAAATCACTGCGCAAGCCATAACAGATCACAGGCACACCACGTACCTGTGCCAGTTGATGTAGTTGCCTGACCTGGTCGGCGGACAAAAATTGTGCTTCATCCACCAGTACACAACTGACCTTCGGTGCTTCCGCCAGAAAATCAAAATGCGTATCGAAAACTTCAGCCTGTCTTTGTGGCCCCAGGCGTGAAGTGACTTTGCCGGCGCCATAACGGTTGTCTATGGCAGCAGTGTACAGACGGACTTTTTGCCCCTGTTCTTCATAGTTGTGGGCTACCTGTAAAAGTGCTGTGGATTTTCCTGCGTTCATTGCTGAATATCTGAAGTAGAGCTTGGCCATGCATGTTTCCTGTTGGTTCCTTAAAACTGTTACAAGTGTTGCCGGTGAGAACAGTCGGTTTGTTGTTGATTTTATTGAAGCAAAAAAATTTCAAAAAAAATTTGATCTCAGGGTCTTGAAACTATTTGGCTAAGCGCCATTTTCTACTCAGCAGATGCTCGAACATGAGGTTTGCTACCGCAGTCCAGAAGTAACCGTTTTAAAAAATAGTTTCCAAACATTTAATTTATATCGCTTCAATTTAAAAGGATATTATCATGCGCAATTTTGACTTCGCTCCCCTGTATCGTTCCGCTATCGGTTTTGACCGTCTGGCCCAGTTATTTGATGATGCTCAACGTGCTGAAACAGCACCCAGCTACCCCCCTTACAATATCGAACTGATTGCGGAAGATAAATATGCAATCACCATGGCAGTTGCAGGTTTTGACCGTAGTGAAATCGATATCGAATCTGAACGCGATACCCTGAAAATCGTCGGTCGCCGTCAAAAAGCCGAAGGCACACGCAACTTCCTGCACCGTGGCATTGCCTCGCGTGATTTCGAACACCGTTTCCGTCTCGCCGATCACGTCAAAGTCATCAGTGCCCGTCTGGACAATGGCTTGCTGAATATCGAACTGGTGCGTGAAATTCCAGAAGCCCACAAACCACGCCGCATCCTGATTGATGCCGATAATCTGCAACTGGTCGAGTCACAAAATCAGGTGCAAAACCAATTGCAACGTCAGGTCGCTTAAGCATTAAATTAAGCAATAAATTAAGCAATAAATTGGGCTCATGCATGCATGGGCCCAGTCGCCGGAAATGAAATTAAAAAGCATGGGCAAGCCCATGCTTTCATGTTTTCGTTTGCCTGCAATACAAACGCATTATTTCAATGCGCTATTTCATCTGATAAGCCGTACTTTGCTGTAGTTTGATTCTGGCAATCGCCAGGGTGGCTTCTGCCTGTAGATAAGCTTGATAAATTTCATCAGCATTGCGCTGGGCATTCAAGAGTTCAAGCATGGACGCCGCCCCTTTGCGATAGCTGGTGCGCACGCTCTGTAGTAAGCGATCGGAATCATCCAATACGTGCTCCTTGTAGTTTTTGATATTTTGCAAGGCAGCCTGATATTGCAGATAGCTGCTCCTCACTTCGGTTTCTGCCTTCATCAGGGTTGAACGCAATTGCAGCTGCGCCTGCGTCAGTGCCGATTGTGCCTGGCTTAGCTCACCGCTTTGCATGCGTGAAAAAGGAATAGGAATCGTGACGGTCAGGCTCAGTGGATTCGAGCGTTCTGCCGGAGAGTTCGTCACCGTACCGCTGGCATTTTGTATCGCATTCACCCTGGGGGTGTTCTTGATACCAAGATTGACTACCGGATCTATCCAGCGATTGGCTTTGGCCAGTTCTATATTGTCCTTCGCATTCTCGCTGGCTGAGCGCGCCACTTGTATGTCTTCCCGTTTTTCCAGTGCTTGCCGTGTCAGCGTTGCCAGATCTGCTATCACATCGTCCTGCTGATAGCTACAATCCAATTTTCTGTCTGCAAAAATATCTTGATAGTTCTTTCCAAGGAAATTCGATAATTGTGCTTCAGCATTGATGGTATCAGCACGGGCGCTGGTGACATCCATGGCAAAACGATCGGCTTCGACTTTTGACTGCACCAACTCCAGCTTGCCTATATCACCGGTTTTAAAGCGTGTTTCATTCATCTTCACAATATCGCGCATGGCATTCAGGCTGTTGTCCCGGCGTGCCAGCGACATCGCAGAACGGCAGGCTTCCGTAAAAGCATTGGAGGCGTCGCTCAATAGCTGCCGCCGGTAGGCCGAGACACCGGCTTCGGTCAGGCGTACATTGCTTTCTGCCGCCTGTATCCTTGCACCTCTCTTGTTGGCGGTTTCCAGGGTAATGGCGATGCCTGCGATGGAGGTGGTGGCGGTATTGGGCTTGTTCGGGCCATACAATTCCTTGGAATCAATACCAGCCGTCAATTGCGGATCTGGCCGTACACCGGCGACGGAAATGCCAGCCCTGGCACTTGCTATAAGTTCTTGCTGCGCCTGCAAATCGAGGCTATTGTTTTCTACGGCAGCCAGGTATTGCTGCATGCTGACCGTTGCTGTCGGCGCAGTGACCTGTGCATTGACTTGTGCATGAGCAGGCAACTGCAGCAATAGTGGTAACAGTGGCAGCAGACCGCATATCAGCTGGAGGGCACGAGATTTTTGCTTCTTGATTTTTTGCATGATGATTCCTTATACTGCATCCGCGACGCTGGCATCATGGTGCGCGGCAGCTTTATTGTTTTTGTTTTCCATATATTTTTCTATCAGATAGTAGAGACCTGGCAGCCATACCAGCGTCAGCCCGGTTGCCGTGATCAAACCACCCACCACAACCGTGGCCAGCGGGCGCTGCACATCACTGCCCAGGCCGTGGGCGATGGCGGCGGGCAGCAAGCCCAGCGCAGCAACGCTGGCGGTCATCAGTACTGGTCGGAAACGCTCGCGTGCGCCTTGCAGTACCACATCCTGCAATGACAATTTGCCTTCGGCACGTATACGATTCAGGTTCGACACCATCAAAATCCCATCCATCACGGCAACCCCAAACAGGGCGATAAAACCCACCGCGCTGGATACATTCAGCGTCATGCCGCGCAAATGCAGAGCGCACAAACCACCGATAGCGCCCAGTGGCACGGCCATCAATATCAACGCCGGTTGGCGCAGGTTCCTGAATTGTCCAAACAGCAGGATGAACATCAAGGCCACCACGACAGGTAAAATCACAGCCAGTCTGGCCTGGGCACGTTGCTGATTTTCAAACTGGCCACCCCAGGTAATCTGGAATTTGGAATGATCGTAGTTGACTTTGGCTTCCACCTGTTCCTTGGCGTCATCGAGGAAAGAAGCCAGATCACGCCCTTTCAGCCCCAGACCGACAGTCAGGTGACGCTTGCCCATTTCCCGCGTGATGGTGCTTTCACCATCATCCAGACGTATGCTGGCTACCTGTGCCAACGGGATCCGGGCACCGCTGGATGAGGTCAGCATCAGGTTGCCCAGGGCATCCGGGGTATTGCGGGATTCCTTGCTGAAGCGTACGCCTATGTCATAGTGACGTTCATCAATAAACAACTGGGCTATCGGTTTGCCACCTATGCCTGTGCCTATCAGGTCGGTGATATCAGCAACGTTGACGCCATACCTGGCAGATGCCGCACGATCGACTTCGATGCGTATCTGCGGCAAGGGTGGTTCCTGTTCGATAATGACATTTTCTGCACCGGGTACGGCTTTCAGCGTGTTTTCCACTTCTTTGGCTATGCGGCGCGATTCCTTGAAATCATTACCGTACACTTTGGCTACCAGGTCACTGTGGGCACCGGCAAGCTTGTCCAGTACACCATCTATCATGGGTTGCGTGAAGCCGACATGGGTACCGGGCAGTTTCTCAAAGCGTTGCGCCATTTTTTCTATGAGTTCCTGTTTGCTCCAGCCAGATTTCCAGGTGTCATACGGATGCAGGGTGACGCTGACCTCGATGTGAGAAGGCGTCCATGGGTCCGTGCCTTCATCGTTGCGCCCCAGTTGCGTGACGATGGCAGACACTTCCTTGAACTCCATCGTAGCTTTCCTCAGTTCATCAGACATGCTGCCAGCTTTTTCCAGCGAGATACCTGGTGGCAAAGTGACCTGCAGCCAGATCGAACCCTCATCCAGGGTAGGCAAAAAATCACGGCCTATGCTGGCGCCTAGGCCCACGACGGCGGCAAAGGCAAATACAAATGCCGCAATCGTCAGGCGGGGTGAGTTGACGACTTTTTCCAGGACGGGTTTATAGATGGAAGCAAATTTTTCCAGCACCGGGTTATGGAATACCTTGCGCGGCTTTTTATACGCTTCATAGGCCAGGCCGGGTATCAGTACCAGCGACACCACCAGTGCACCGAACAGGGCAAAGCCTATTGCAAATGCCATTGGTGAAAACAATTTGTACTCTATGCGCTGGAACATGAACAGCGGCAGGTAGGCAGTGATAATCACGACCATGCCGAAAAAGATGGGTTTGCTGACCTGCAAGGCGGCTGCCATCACATCTTTGGCCGTCAGGGGTTTGCCGCCATCTTCTTCAAACTTGCGCAGTATCTGCTCCATGACCACAATCGCACCATCTACCACGATACCGAAATCGATGGAACCCAGCGACAGCAAATTGGCCGGTATCTTGAAGTGGTGCATGAAGATGAATGCCGTCAGCAAAGACATGGGTATCGTCACTGCAACAATCAGCGCAGCACGCGGGCTACCAAGGAAAAGCAGCAACACCAGCGTCACCAGAACCATGCCTTCGAGCAGGGTTCTGCCTACCGTGTGCAGGGTGGCCTCCACCAGCATGGTGCGGTCCAGGTAAGGCACGACCTTGACATCCTTGGGCAAGACATTTTCATTCAAGTCCTTGACTGCGGCATGCACACCTTCCAGTACCTTGGATGGATTTTGACCTTTCAGCAGCAAAGTGATGCCCTCTACCGTGTCAGGATTTTCATTCTTGCCGAGTATGCCACTGCGTTCCTGATTGCCGAGCTTGACTTCGCCCAGATCTTTCAGCAAGACCGGCACGCCATTTTTTTGCGTGATCATGATATTGCCCAGATCATCAAGGCCGCTGATCAGGCCTATGCCACGCACGACAAAACCTTGCTGTCCACGTGTCAGTATGCTGCCGCCAGCACTGGCGTTATTGGCATTGATGGCCTGCGTGATTTGCGCCAGGCTCAGGTTATATTTGCTGAGTTTTTCAGGCTCAAATTCCAGCTGGAACTGGGTGGTGATGCCACCAAAATTGGTGACATCGGCCACACCCGCCACCTGTTTCAGACGCGGGATTACTTTCCAGAACTGGAGTTCGGACAATTCACGCAGGTCACGGCTTTTGGATTCCAGCGTGTAGCGATATATCTCGCCTATGGGTGATGTCAGCGGATCAAGGCCGGGCTGCGCACCATAGGGCAGGGTAACGGCGCTGATACGCTCCTGCAAACGCTGGCGTGACCAGTAATCTTCCGTACCATCCTGGAACACGACGGTGATCAGGGACAGGCCGAAAGTGCTCTTGGAGCGCATCACGTGCATGCCCGGCGTACCCATGATTTCGCGTTCCAGCGGTATCGTGATCTGCTTTTCAACTTCTTCAGCCGCCAGGCCACTGACCTGTGTCACTACCTGCGAAGTGGTATCGGCGATATCCGGATACGCTTCCAGCGGCAACTGATTCCAGCAGTAGATGCCATACATGGCGACCAGGATAAAGACCAGCCAGACGATGCCGCGCCGGGCGAAACTGACTTTGACGATATGTTCAATCATTGAGGAGCACTCCCTCTTTGACGACGATGCGTTCACCCACTTTCAGGCCAGACAGGATTTCCAGTTTGTCGCCCACTTGCGCGCCAGTCTTGACGATGCGTGGTTCAAACACCCAGGGTGTTTTTTCTACAAACACACGGGTATTGAAACCATTCTGTACCACGGCTGACGCAGGAATGGCCGGTGCCTGATGGGCTTGACCGCTGAGATTGACCTTGGCATACATGCCAGGTTTGAAACGTCCCGACTTGTTGTCAATGGCAATCCTGACCTTGACGCTGCGGGTATCGGCATCAATGACATCACCGACATAGCGTATCTTGCCTTCAAAGACTTCATTGTCATAGGCATTCAGGGTGATTTTGGCGGCCTGCCCGGCAAACACCAGTGGCAAGTCTTTCTCGGCGACACTGGCGGTCATCCAGACAGTGGACAAGTCAGCCACAGTCATCAGAGGTGCATTGGTGTCATTCCAGAAACCGCCCTGTGCGGCGCTTAATTCAATGACACGTCCGGCTATTGGCGAACGTAACTGGTAGTGGTGACCGGCACCAGCATCCTGGCTGACACCAAGTTGTGTCAGACGCGCTTTGGTGCGGCCCACTTCCGAGCTGGCCTGGGAATAATCTGCTTCTGCCTGTTCATAATCTTTACGTGCGGCAATCTCTGCATCCACCAGATCTTTCTGGCGCTGCAAGTTGCGTTTTGCCAATAAAAGCGCACTTTGTGCCTTGCTGGCATCGCTGTAGGCCGTGGCAATATCGGCAGAATCTATGGAAAACAGTACGTCGCCTGCGTTGACTTTGTCGCCCAGACGTTTGTTCAACTGCAGTATGCGCCCGGCTACCGGGGGCACCACCTTGATGGACGTTGCCGCATCCAGCTCAATCGTGCCGGGAATGATGATGGCGCGTTCTACCGTTTGTTCAGTCACGGCAGCAACAGCGATCGATTTCCGTAGCGGCGATGTCTCAGGCAGGCGTATCCCTGCCGCTTCCCGGATCAGGGGTAGTTTGGCTTCGTCCGCAGCTTCTTTTTTGGATGCTGGTACCTCTGCTTTGTTGCAGCCAGACAGCAACATGCCCAGACAGACGGGGGCGAGCAGTACGCCCAGCGTATGCAAACTGATATTGTTCTTATTCATTTTCACCTCAAGGGAATGCACCTGACAGCAAAGCAAACTAAGGCCGCCAGGTGTTTGCCGCAGCAAATAGTCAATTACAAATTTCCGGGCAGGATAGCAAGGCATTCTGTCGTCAACATGACAGGAGGCTGACAATAAGCTGACAATGAAAAATAGCGTGGAAGAGGTATGGAGCAGGGGCAAAAGAGTAAAATACGCGAGTTGTTCATATGCTCATCTGGATATTCTATGCATGTCTTGTTGGTTGAAGATGACACCGTGATTGCGGATGGCATCTCCAAAAATCTCAAAGCGCACGGTATGGTGATTGACGTCGTCCACAATGGTCACGATGCACTGGCGGCATTGCAACGCTCAGAAATTTCCGTGATGGTGCTCGATATTGGTATTCCAGGTATTGATGGCTTTGAGGTTGTCAGGCGTTTGCGTAGCCAGAATGCCAATTTGCCGGTATTGCTGCTGACGGCAAGAGATTCCATCCAGGACCGTGTGCATGGGCTGGAGCTGGGTGCCGATGATTACCTGGTCAAACCCTTCGCTACGCCAGAACTGGTGGCGCGTATCAAGGCGCTGGTCAGGCGCAGTGCGCCAGAAGCAACAGCCCTGCAACTGGCTGGATTGACTCTGGACCAGACTGCCAAACGCGCACGTGTGAATGGTCAGACAATTGAATTGTCGGTACGTGAATGGGCTGTGCTGGAATACCTGATGCAGCAGGTTGCCCGTGTGGTGTCCAAGCAGCAAATCATTGATGCCATCCTGCCCTGGGGGGAAGACATCACGCTGAATGCGGTTGAAGTCTATGTTTCAAGGATACGTAGCAAGATCCTTGATGCCGGTGTCACCATCAGGACCATCAGGGGCTTTGGCTACATGCTGGAGAAAGCCAGTTGATGAATGCCAGCATACGCCTGCGCCTGCTGAAATGGCTGATTGCCCCCTTGTTGGTCACCAACATCCTTGGTGCCATCCTGATTTATCGCCTGGCCTGGGAGCCAGCCAATGCTGCCTTTGATGAAGGTCTGACCGACACCGCCTGGGCACTGGTGCCGAGGTTGAAACTGGCCAGTGCCGATGTCGCCATCGATTTACCGCCGCAAGCTGAACAAGTATTACGGGTTGGTCATTTTGACCCTATCTATTTCATCGTCAGGAATGCTGCCGGGAAAACCATCGCCGGTGATGCCGATTTCCCATCCTTGCGTACATCTGAACAATTGAATGACCCCCTGGCTTACGACAGCATGATGCGCGGTGGCGGGATACGCGTTATTTCTCTTAAAGCCATGGTCGATGGCAAGCCGGTTTTCATCGGTGTAGGTGAGACCCTGAGGCGCAGGAACAATATCCGCTCTGAAATCTTTACGACCCTGTTGCTGATGGAAGGCTTGCTGGCAGTCATGTCCATCCTCATCGTCTGGTTTGCGGTGTCAAAAGGCTTGTTGCCCTTGAAGAAAATGCGTGCAGACCTGGATTCGCGCAGCTATGATGATTTGTCCCTGATTGACGTTGAGCATAACGCGCTGGAATTACGGCCTCTGGTCATGGCACTTAATGATTTACTGAGCAAAGTACAGGTAGGTGCTGCTGCACAGCGTGATTTTGTCGCGAATGTGGCGCATCAGTTGAGGACCCCACTGGCCGGCCTGAAAATGCAGATCGAATGGCTACAGCAGCGCTATATGGCCGATGAAGAAACCAGTCGCTCCATAGAATTGATGCTGTCCTCCAGCGAGCGCTTGATACGACAGACGAATCAGTTCCTGTCACTGGCCAGGGCTGAACCCAGCCAGTTTGTTGAAGCCTATCTGGAGAAAGTGTCGCTGGACAAGCTGGTGGAAGAAGCGATACAGCATTTTATTGAAGAAGCCGACAAGAAAAATATCGATCTGGGCTTTGATTTGTCCCCTGGCGATATCATGGGGAATCGCTTTTTGTTGCGCGACCTGATTGATAACCTGATCGACAATGCGATTCGTTATACTCCTGCACGCGGGACCATTACCGTCAGTTGCCTGAGCCTGGAAGATATGGTGATATTGAAGGTCGATGATTCCGGCCCCGGCATCGCACCTTCAGATCAGGAATTGATATTCAACCGTTTTTATCGCATCAGCGATCAGTCAAACGGCAGTGGCCTGGGGTTGGCCATTGTCAGGGATATTGCAACAGACCATAAGGCCGAGATCAAGGTATTGACTGGCAGTCAGGGGCAGGGAACCCTGTTTGAGGTGATATTCCCCCGGTATAAGAACTGAAGCGTGCAGCCAGGCAACACTGGCACGCACGCTTCAGTTTTGTTCTTGTCCGTATTCCTGCCTTTGTTGTTTTCCCTGTTGCTTCCGACCTTGGCCTAAGTCCGGATAATGTTCGAAGTATTCACTTCACGAATATCCTTGGTACCGGTCAATGCCATGCTGACATCCAGCTCTTTCTGCAAGATTTCCAGCATCTTGGTGACGCCAGCTTCGCCCATGGCACCCAGTCCATACAAAAAGGCGCGGCCTACCATGCTGCCCTTGGCACCCAGTGCCGTGGCTTTCAATATGTCTTGCCCGGTGCGTATGCCGCCGTCAAACCAGACTTCAGTCTGATGACCTACGGCGTCGACAATTGCTGGCAGAGCCTGTATCGACGACATCGCACCATCCAGCTGACGACCACCATGATTGCTGACGACGATGGCATCGGCACCGGCAGCTACTGCCAGTCTGGCATCCTCCACATCCAGTATGCCTTTCAGTATCAGTTTGCCGCCCCATTCCTTCTTGATCCAGGCCACGTCATCCCAGCTCAGGGTAGGGTCGAACTGGCTGGCCGTCCATTGGCTCAGCGTCAGTATGCCGTCGCCACCTTTGACATGGCCGACCAGGTTGCCAAAAGTCTTGCGGCCTGACAGAGCACGCAAGGCCCAGGCGGGTTTGGTGGCCAGGTCAAGAATGTTGGCCAGCGTCAGTTTCGGCGGTACCGACATGCCGTTCTTCAAGTCTTTATGGCGTTGTCCCAAAATCTGCAAATCCAGCGTCAATACCAGGGCTGAACATTTGGCGTCTTTGGCGCGCTGTATCATCTCTTTCACAAAACCACGGTCACGCATGACATACAGCTGGAACCAGAAAGGTTTGGTGGTCACACTGGCCACATCTTCTATCGAGCATATGCTCATGGTCGACAGCGTGAAAGGCACGCCGAATTTTTCGGCTGCAATGGCACCCAGCATTTCACCATTGGCCCATTGCATGCCCGTCAGACCGGTGGGCGCTATTGCTACCGGCATGCTGACTTCCTGGCCTATCATGGTGGTGCGGGTTGAGCGGTGTTCCACATTGATGGCGACGCGCTGCCTTAATTTGATGGCAGCCAGGTCGCTGGTATTGGCTTTGTAAGTGGATTCTGTGTAAGAACCGCTGTCGGCGTAATCATAAAAAGCTTTTGGTACGCGCTTTTTGGCGAGCAGGCGCAGGTCTTCTACACAGGTAATGACAGGCATGGGGGTTACTCCGGCTAAAATATTTAACAGGGCAAGTGTAGATGATAAGTAACTTGCCATGGCGGAAAAGCTTTCAGACTTATGATGAAGGATTTTCAGCATCATTCATGATATACGCCCGAAAACTGTCCATTTACTCAAGAAAATGATCAGATATCAGACTACGCATCCATTGGTTGCCTGCATCCTGGTTGTAGCGGCGGTGCCAGAACATATTGGTTTGCAGGGCAGGTAAACGCAAAGGGGACTTGACATAGCGCAAGCCAAAGGGGGCGGCAGCACGTTCGGCCAGTTTTTGCGGCACGGTTACCAGTAAATCATTGCAACTGACTATATATGGAACGGCAACAAAATGCGGGACACGCAAATGACTGGCTGCGCTGATGCCGGCTTTCTCCAGACTTTGATTGACTTTGGCATACGGGTTTTCTTTGGATGCAACAATCAAATGACGTGCTGCCAGAAAATCCTTCATGTCCAGCCTGTCTGCCGCCAGCGGGTGGCTTTGCCGGAACAGGCAGACATAATTTTGCCGGAACAGACGTCGCTGATACCATGCATCAGACAAATGATCAAAGGCCCCAATGGCCAGATCAACCCGACCAGATTCCATTTCCGTCTTCAAATCGATATCACTGGCGCGCACGGTGGACAATTGCACGTGTGGTGCCTGGGTATACAGGTGTTCCGCCAGGATGGGCATGAAATATACTTCACCGACATCGGTCATGGCGATGGTGAAATGACGCTTGCTGCTGGCAGGGTCGAAGTTTTCCTGTCGGTTCAGGGCCTGGGTGATGTGCGTCAGCGCCAGCGCCACGGGTTCAGCCAGTTGTTCTGCCAGTGCCGTGGGTTGCATTCCTGTTGCTGTACGTACAAATAATTCATCATCAAAACAGCGCCGCAACCTGGCAAGGGCATTGCTGACCGCAGGCTGCGACAGGTTCAGCTTGCGGGCGACAGAGGATATCTGACGATCTTGATACACTTCCTGAAACACCACCAGCAGGTTCAAGTCTATGTCTTTGGGTTCCAGCATAAAATTCCAGTATTATTGATTCTGTGAATGTAGTACATTTTTGTATTTATATCGTAAAACAGCAAGCTTTGCATTAAAGTCAGGTTCTGATTACATACACATGGCAGGAATTGACATGAGCAAGCACGCTGCACAAGAAGGCCAGCTTCATCGCCAGCCTCATAACCAGCCTCATAACCAGCTTCAATACCAGACTGGTCTGGGTAATGAATTCGCCACCGAAGCATTGCCTGGGGCCTTGCCTGAGAGCCAGAATTCCCCGCAGAAATGCGCTTATGGCCTGTATGCCGAACAAATCTCTGGCACCGCGTTTACCGCGCCGCGCCATGTGAATCGTCGTTCCTGGTTTTACCGCATACGTCCTGCGGCCATGCACCAACCCTTCCAGCAAGCCAGCAATGGCCGCATGACGAATGACTTTGGCGCAACACCAAGCACACCGAATCAACTGCGCTGGGACCCCATGCCCATGTCGGCTGAGGCAACTGATTTCATAGCTGGCTGGCTGACCATGGCTGGCAATGGCTCGGCTGACGCGCAAAATGGTTGTGCCATCCATATCTATACGGCTAACCGTGACATGACCACGCGTTTCTTTTATAACGCCGATGCTGAATTACTTATCATTCCCCAACAAGGCCGTCTGCATATCCGTACTGAAATGGGTTTGCTGGACATAGAACCACAAGAAATCGCCGTCATTCCGCGTGGCATACGCTTCCAGGTCCATCTGCCGGATGGCGAAGCGCGTGGTTATGTGTGTGAGAACTTCGGTTCCATACTGAAGTTGCCTGACCTGGGCGTCATCGGTTCCAACGGCCTGGCCAATCCGCGTGATTTCCAGACACCTGTTGCCTGGTATGAAGACCGGGAAGGTGATTTTGAATTGCTGGCCAAGTTCAGCGGTAATCTGTGGTCGGCAAAAATAGGCCATTCACCGCTGGATGTGGTGGCCTGGCATGGCAATTTTGCGCCTTACAAATATGACTTGCGTCACTTTAACACCATAGGTTCCATCAGTTATGATCATCCTGATCCTTCGATCTTCCTGGTCTTGCAGGCAGCCAGCGACACCCCGGGGGTGGATACCATCGATTTTGTGATCTTCCCGCCGCGCTGGCTGGTAGCAGAAAATACCTTCCGTCCGCCATGGTTCCATCGCAATATCGCCAGTGAATTCATGGGCCTTATCCATGGTCAGTATGATGCCAAGTCGACGGGCTTCCGTCCCGGTGGGGCCAGTTTGCATAATTGCATGAGCGGTCATGGCCCGGATGCCCCGACCTTTGACAAGGCATCCGCCGCTGATACCAGCAAGCCACATAAAGTCGATGATACGATGGCCTTCATGATAGAAACGCGTACTATCATCAAACCTACCCGTGCGGCGATGGAATCTGCGCAATTGCAGGCTGACTATTACCAGTGCTGGCAAGGCATCAAGAAAAATTTTAATCCGGAGCAAAAATAAATGACGGTACAACTTAACGAAACCCATGACGTCGCCTTGCGCAGCTGGGTCGCTTCGGCCAACCAGGCTGACACGGATTTCCCTCTGCAAAACTTGCCGTATGGCGTGTTTCGTCGCCAGGGTAGCAGCCAGTCTTATCGTATCGGTATTGCCATCGGTGACCAGATACTTGATCTGGCCGCCGCCCACGCCGCCCATGCTTTTGCCGGTTATACCGAATTGCAGGGCGGGCATTTCACCAATGCCGTTAATGCCAGCAACCTGAATGCCCTGATGGGTCTGGGCGCACCAGTGTGGTCGGCACTGCGCCTGGCGTTGTCGCGTGTTTTGCGTGAAGGTGCAAGCCTGCAAGGTGCATTGCAAGCCTGCCTGCTGGCGCAAAGCGCGGCAGAATTTGCCTTGCCGGCGCACATTGGGGACTACACCGACTTTTATACATCCGTCCATCATGCAACGGCAGTCGGTAAATTGTTCCGTCCGGATAATCCTTTACTGCCGAATTACAAATGGGTGCCTATCGGCTACCATGGCCGTGCATCTTCCATCGGCGTCTCTGGCCAGCAATTCCGTCGCCCTGTTGGTCAGACCAAGCCACCTGCATCTGATACTCCGGTGTTTGGCCCTGCCAAACGCATGGACTATGAAATGGAAATCGGCATTTTCGTCGGCCCCGGCAATGCCCTTGGTGACGTCATCAATATGGACAAGGCAGAATCGCATATCTTTGGCCTGTGTCTGTTGAATGACTGGTCGGCCCGCGATGTGCAGGCATGGGAATACCAGCCGCTTGGCCCTTTCCTTGCAAAGAATTTCGCCTCAACCATTTCCCCGTGGGTGGTGACGCTGGAAGCGCTGGCACCTTACCGCCATGCCTGGACACGCGATGCCGAAGACCCGCAGCCCATGGCGTATCTGGATGCACCTGGTTTGCGCGACAGCGGTGCTTTCGATATACAACTGGAAGTCTTGTTGCAGACAGAAAAAATGCGTGCCGCTGGCGCGCCTGCCGAGCGCTTGTCGCTATCGAATTTCCGTCATTCATACTGGACAATTGCGCAACTGATCACACATCATACTGTCAACGGCTGCAATCTCAATCCGGGTGATTTGCTGGGGTCGGGTACGCAATCTGGTCCTTTGGCAGGAGAAGCTGGTTCCTTGCTGGAGTTGACCGAAGGCGGCAAGAAGGCACTGACTTTGACAAATGGTGAGCAGCGTATTTTCATGGAAGATGGAGATGCCATCGTCATGCGCGGTTGGGCGCAGAAAGAGGGATGTGCGCGTATCGGATTTGGTGAGGTGGTGGGGACTTTGTTGCCAGCCAGGGTTTAATGCCGTGTTCTAGTTATTGCCGGTCCGATTTCTGTCGCTGTATGCCGGGTTTTGATTAAAAGCTTTTCCTTCGTAGAACCAAGTCGGGTTTGATGTAATAAACGGCAATCATCATATTGTCGCTCCAGCGAAGGCTGGGGCCTAGTGTCTTTGCTTGCATACTTGAGTCGTTATTAAAGCGATTATCCTTGGTGGACGCAAGTCGGTTTCGGTCAATTAACGGCAATCATAATTTCGTCGCTCCAGCGAAGGCTGGAGCCTAGCGGCGTTGCTTGTGTGCCGTACTTTGATTAAAAGATTGCTCTCCGTTGATACAAGCGGGGTCTCGGCCCGGCGGCCGAATCCCTTTCTTTGCTTCGCCAAAGAAAGGAATCAAAGAAAGGCGACCGCAGACTCGCTCCCTGCGGGAGTGCCCATTTATGTAGCGCAAAAAATGGGAAGGTCCGCAACTCGCTTCCCTTGCAGGGCGCACAATCGCTTGCAAGCGATTGCCGTTACGCAGGCGTGGTGCATGCACCACGAAACCCCTGCTACTCCTCAAACGTCGGACCTTCTTTTTCCATTTTCTGCACTACACAAATGGCTTCGTCCCAAGCGGATTAAGATCAAAAGCAGCTGCAACTTCAAAAACAATGGCAACCCCCACACCATCGTTAATTGACGGCATTCAAATAAATATGAATGAGGTTGTGTTGACGTAGGGTTTGGGTTTGACTTTGGGGTTGCTTTTGAAGTTGTTGTTGATCTTCAACCGCTTGGGACGATGTAATTTGTGTGTCACAGAAAATGGAAAAAGAAGATCCGATGTTTGAGCGAAGCGAGTTGCGGATCTTCCCATTTTTTGTGATGCACAAATTATGCTGAAGCGTAGCGTAAGCACCCGAAGGGCGAGTCTGCGGTCGCCTTTCTTTGAATACGTTCTTTGGCGAAGCAAAGAAAGTATTTCGGCCGCCGGGCCGAGACCCGGCTTGTGTCCACGAAGGGCAATCATTTAATCAAAGTACGGTATGCAACGAAAGCCGCTGGAGCGCCAGTCCGGTAGCCTCCAGCCTGCGCTGGAGCGACGATACTATCATTGCCGTTGATTATCTAAAACCCGATTGGTGTCCACGAAGGGCAATCTTTTAATAAAAGTACGGCATGCAACGAACGCCGCTAGGCTCCAGCCTGCGCTGGAGAGACGAATTTATGATTGCCGTTGATTACTCCAAACCCGGCTTGGTTCTACGAAGGATAATCGTTTTAATTAACGACGAAGGTGTACAACAAACGCCACTGTAGGCGCCAGCCCGGTAGCCTCCAACCTACGGCTGGAGCACCGGTATGCTGGCGCCCCCGCTCCTAAATCTGCACCCAGTTACCCTTGAATATAATCGGCCCAGACGGTTTTTCAGGATTACCCGAACCACCTTTTGGTTCCAGCGTAACTGCCAGCAAAGGCACGCTGTCGGCAGTCATGTTGGCAGGCATGGGCAGGGTGATGATGCCCTTGTCTGCGACCAGACCCAGGGACTTGACCTTGCCATCCTTGCCTACTGCCCACAGTTCCAGGCTCTTGTCGGCGGCGATGTTTTGCGCGGTGACCATGCGGATCTGCAACTGGCCGCGTTTGCTGTCACCGGTAATAACGGCAATAGCCTGCGCCTTATCATCCGACAGGGTCGCCACATAATTATTTTGCGGCGCAGCTGGCTGGTCTACCTGTTTGTTGAGCATGACAGAAATCAGGACCACTGCAACCGTGGTCGAAAACATGCCCAGGCCACGCCAGAATGCCAGGTCTTCCCGCAGATTGCGCCAGTACGCCCAGCGATCTTCAGTTGGCTTTAGCTTCAGGCGTTTCTCCAATGCAGGCCAGATGCTGGCTGGTGCTGCCACGGCCTGTGTAAATTCAGCCATGGGTACCAGATGGGCTTCCCATCGGCCAACTACCTGACGCAGGGCAGCATCCTGTTTCATCCATGCTTCAAAGCGGCGACGTGCGCCGCCCTTCAGGGTTCCCAGCACATACTCGGAAGCCAGTTTTTCTTGCAGGGCAAGGTTATTTTTTATCTGGAGTAAATTCATTATGCCTCCAGACGAGTGAGGCAGGTACGCAACTTGTCGAGGCCGCGTCTGATCCAGGTTTTCACTGTGCCTATAGGCAATTTCATATGTTCTGCCACTTCGCTATGTGACAGATCATGGAAAAATGCCATCGCCATCGCCTGCCTGTGCAATCCTTCCAGACGTGACATGCAGGACGCCAGTGCTTTGGCATCCTGTGTCAGTTCCAGCGTCTGTGCTGGTGTCGGTTCACTGCTTTCCATGGCTTGCATGATTCCCATATCAAAATTATCAGCATCAATTTCCACATCGTGATCTACACGACGCAAGAGATCGAAAGCACGATTGCGTACGATAGTTGTCATCCAGGTCATGGGCGCTGCCAGACCGGCCTGATAACTGCCTGCGTTATTCCAGATGTTGACAAAACTCTCTTGTAAAACCTCTTCTGCCAACTCACGCTTAACTAATATACGCAGCGCGAAGCCAAACAGTTTCGCTGAAGTGGCGTCATACAGAAATTTAAATGCCTGCGCGTCTTTGCGGGCGACGGCGGCTAGCCAGTTTTGTAGCTGGCTGGTATCCAGAGCGGCAGTGGGCAATTGCGTATCCAATCTTGGCTGTCGTGTTGTGTGCTAAGCATCTGTGAGGCAGATGCGCCGATTTTAGTCGATTTCCTGACGATGCACTCACACCGTATCAGGACTTGTTGCTTTCTGCATGCATAAACAGGGAAGGATGCTGTTCTGAAAATTCCCGTAACAGGTTCCATACCACACGTACTCTTTGCAGGCGATACAGGTCACTCGGTGCCGCCAGCCAGTAAGAACGTTCGGTAAAGAATGTGTCTTGCAACACCGGCACCAGCGTACCGCTGGCGGGAATGGCATACGGTGGTGCCATGATCAGGCCCAGGCCAGCGGCAGCAGCTTCACATTGCGCCATCATGCCGGTGCAACACAGGCGTCGTCGCGGTGTAAAGCCTAGTTGGTCGAGAAAATTCAACTCATTGCTGGCCAGCCTGTCCTGTACATAGTCTACAAAATCATGCTGGACCAGATCAGCTTTGCTGCGTATGGGGGCATGGCGCGCCAGATAATCCGGTGATGCATACAGGTTCAGGCGAAATGTTGCCAGGCGGGTAAAGATATAGCGGCCGGTATTTGGCGGGTCAAGCATCACTCCCAGATCGGCTTCGCGATTTGCCAGATTGGCAAAGCGTGGCTGTACCAGCAAATCGATACTGAGATCTGGATGATCTTTTAATAAGCCTGCCAGCAATGGCGCAATCACGAGAGTGCCAAACATTTCCGGCACACCCAGGCGCACGACGCCATGGGCAGATACGCTGGCAGCACCGAGTTGATCGGTTGCAGTCAGGGCGGCGCTTTCCATTGCTTCGGCGTGGGGTAGCAGGGCATGACCCATTTCAGTCAGTTCATAACCCTCACGACTGCGGTCAAACAAGGTGGAGCCCAACTGCGTTTCCAGCCGGTCTATGCGCCGTGCGACGGTGGTGTGTTCTACACCCAGACGACGTGATGCCCCGGACAGTGTGCCAGCTCGGGCAAGTTCCAGGAAATAACGCAGGTCGGTCCATTCAGGCATGCTATTCATGCGCTAATTGTGCACCAATTGTGCGACAAAGCACATATGCCAGCAAAGTTTAATCCATTTCCACTTTGCAATACGGAAAGAAATGGGGGTTTTGCACAACAACTGGGCAGTTTTATTGACACTTTCTATACTCTGATGTGCATTAATGCACAAAGGGTGGGCGTGCATGCGCTTTCTAGGTTTTTCCTTTCCGTGCACACTGCCTGCCATGCGCCATACACCATGTATAGAGCGCACATAAAAAAATATACAGGAGACAGAGATGAACCAGAGCAAGAGAAAGCAGAAATTGTTACGCCGGTCCGCCGCAGCATTGATTGCCTTGTCGGGCGGGGGCCTGGCTCAGGCACAAACGGCCAGCCCGGGTAATGAAACGGCGACATCAGCCGAACCAACCACCGTGCTGGTGACGGCCCGCCGCCGCGAAGAATCCTTGCAGGATGTGCCAGTATCCGTGACCGCTTTCTCTGCTGATCAGCTTTCCAAAACGGCCGTACCCGACATCGTCGGCCTGGTACAGACTTTGCCGAATACCACGATGAAAGCTTCGCGCGCGACAAATTCCACGCTGACCGCCTTTATTCGTGGTGTGGGGCAGCAAGATCCGCTGGCCGGGTTTGAGGCAGGTGTCGGTATTTATCTGGATGACGTGTACATTGCACGTCCACAAGGCGCTGTCGCCGATATTTATGATGTCGAACGCATAGAGGTCTTGCGTGGCCCTCAGGGTACTTTGTATGGCCGTAATACCATAGGCGGTGCCGTCAAATATGTGACACGCAAATTGCAGCCCGAAACCGATGTGCGTCTGAAGGCAACGGTAGGTACTTATGGTCAGACTGATGCGGTACTGACGGCAAGTACGCCTGTGTCTGATACGGTAAGAGTTGGCGCATCGCTGGCAAAATTCAAGCGCAATGGCTTTGGTAAAAACTTGCTGACCGGCGCTGAAAATTATGACAAGGATGTGGCTGCCGCCCGTCTGAGCGCAGAATTCACGCCTAATTCCAACCTGTTCATCCGCGTATCAGCAGATACCAGTCAGGATGATTCCAGCCCCAAGAATGGCTATCGCCTGACGGTCGGCAATGCCAGCAAGGCACCGGTACTCGATAATGTATTCGATACCCGAGCCAATCTGACCACTGCGCTTGGCCATTTGCAGCAAGTCAGGCAAAGTGGCGGTTCCGCCCTGGTCGAATGGCAGATCAATAATGAACTGACGCTCAAATCCATTACCGCCAGCCGCCGTGACACCTCGTATGCGCCTATCGATTTCGACTCTTTGCCGACAGTAGATCTGGAAGCACCTGCACTGTACAAGAACCGCCAGTTCAGCCAGGAGCTGCAACTCAGCTATAACGGCAAGACTATACAGGGTGTGGCCGGTGTGTATTACATAGACGCCAATGCCTATAATAAATTCGATACATTGCTGAATGGCGCGTTGCCCCTGTCGGTCTACACCATGGGTGACGTTGATACCAAGGCCTGGGCCGTGTTTGCCGATGGCAGCATGAATCTTTCCGACAGCATCAGCGTCTCGGCTGGCGGCCGCTACACTTCAGATACGCGTCAGGCAGCAGTCCTGCGTCAATTGTATTTAGGTACCAAGGGCTCGCCAGAAATGGGGAACCCGGGTGCGGTATTGTTCCGTACCGACACCAATCTCGGCAAGACTGATCTGGACCGCACCGATACCAAGTTTACCCCGCGCCTGTCATTGAACTGGAAAGCAAATGCCGACAACAACGTGTATGCATCCTGGTCACAAGGTTTCAAGGGTGGCGGCTTTGATCCTCGCCTGAATGTGGTTGGCACCAAGATCAGTCTGGCAAAAGCAAAAAGCGGTTATGAACCAGAAGAAATAGAGACCGTGGAACTGGGTCTGAAGTCACAATTTGACAAGGGCCGCATCATGACCAACGCGGCATTGTTCTTCAGCAATTACAAAAACGTGCAGATACCTGGTTCGGTTGCAGTGGATACCGATGGTGACGGCAAGGACGATAATTTTGCCGGCGTGACGACCAATGCAGGCAAGGCCCGTATCAAGGGTTTTGAACTGGAAGCGACAGCACGTGTCACCGATGCCTTCCGTCTTTCCGGCATGTTCAGCTATATCGACGCCAAGTACACGCAGTTCCTTGTTGCTGGTGTGGATGTCGCCAGCCAGAAGGTATTTCAGAATACACCCAAGCAATCCGCGAACCTGACTGCCAGCTATGACTGGCCGCTGAATATGATGGGCAAGAACGGTGCATTGTCGTTGATAGGCAGCTATTCCTACCGCGGCGCGACCAATCAGTTTGAAACACCAAATGCACTGCTGGATCAGGATGCGTATTCGCTGTGGGATGCCAGTCTGGTCTGGACCAGCAGCGACAAGCGCCTGCGTGCTGGTCTGCATGGCAAGAACCTCAGTAACACCAAATACAAGGTAGCTGGTTACCTGTTCCCAACGCTGGGTCTGGAAGGCAGTACGACAGCCTTCTATGGCAATCCAAGGACAGTCTCGGCCACGGTGGAATACCGTTTCTAATCCGGTGACAGCGAGAGGACATTGCGTGACTACTTTCACTGACATCAGCTTTACCAGTAGCGATGGCCTGCAATTGTATGCGCGGGATTATCCTTCGCAAGGTGGGCAGGCCAAATGTGCAGTCATCTGCATCCATGGCCTGACCCGCAACTCTGGCGATTTTGAAGAGCTGGCACCGTGGATAGCAGCGCAGGGGCGGCGTGTCATTGCGGTGGACGTCAGGGGGCGTGGCCGTTCCCAGCATGATGCCGACCCTGATCATTACAATTCGGTCGTGTATGCCAATGATGTCATCAAACTCGCCCGTGACCTGGGTATAGGCCGGGCGGTGTTTATTGGTACCTCCATGGGGGGGCTCATTACCATGACGGTGGCAGCGCGCAAATTGAACCTGATTACCGCCGCCATCCTTAATGATGTCGGGCCTGCCTTGTCTGCGAAGGGCCTGGGACGCATAGCCGGGTTTGCCGGCAAGGGAGTAGAAGTCAACGACTGGGAAGCGGCCACTCACTACATACGCCAGCTTAACCTGTCAGCTTTCCCCGATAACAGTATGGAAGAATGGGGCAAGTGGGCCAGGCGGGCTTTTGCTGAAAATATCGGTGGCAAGCTGGTGCTGCAATATGATCCGAATATTGCTCGCCCCTTGCAAACCGGTCAGTTAAAAAGTAAATCCTGGGTCGCCAATTTTGCTTTCCGCCGCCTTGCGAGAAACCGCCCCACGCTGCTGATACGCGGCGACCTGTCAGATCTGATCGAGCCTGAGCAACTCGCCTACATGCAGGGTCTGGCACCGGATATGCACTATGCTGAAGTGAATGGCGTAGGTCATGCTCCCATGCTGATGGAAGCGCAGGCACAAAAAGCCATCAGGGAATTTTTAGCTGTAGTGGATTAAGTAAATTGCAGTATGCTTATATGCATAGTCAAAAAAGAGCATGGCAAATGCCGTTGACAACATCTGCGCAATACCACATTGACCACATTGACCACAGTGACCACAACGTAAAATTAGCAGGAGACAAAATGCAAGCAAGAAAACACGTCAAACTCGCCACTCTGGCACTGGCTTTGGTTGCTGCCTTCGCCAGCGCCAGCAGCCCGGCACAGGATCTGAAAATTGCCCTTATCGCAGGCAAGACCGGTGCACTGGAAGCCTATGCCAAGGAAACCGAAACCGGCTTCATGATGGGCCTGGAATACCTGACTGGCGGCAAGATGGAAATCAATGGCCGCAAGATCAAGGTCATCGTCAAGGATGATCAAAGCAAGCCTGACCTGGGTCGCACCGCATTGGCCGAAGCCTTTGGTGACGACAAGGCCGATATCGCAGTCGGTACCAGTTCTTCCGGCTCTGCCATTGCCATGTTGCCCGTGGCAGAAGAATACAAAAAGGTGCTCATTGTTGAACCAGCGGTCGCTGATGCAATTACCGGTGAAAAATGGAATCGCTACATCTTTCGCACCAGCCGCAATTCCATGCAAGATGGTCTGGCCGCTGCCAGCACCATCAAGTCCGGTGGCAGTATCGCCTTCCTGGCGCAGGACTATGCTTTTGGTCGTGACGGTGTAAAGGCCGCGAAGGAAGCATTGACGGCAGTTGGTGCCAAGGCCAAGATTATTCATGAAGAATATGCGGCACAAAACACCACGGACTTTACCGCAGCGGCGCAACGCATTTTTGATGCGCTCAAAGACAAGCCAGAACCGCGTGTCCTGCAAATCATCTGGGCTGGCCCCAATCCCATGAACAAGCTGGCCGACATGAAGCCGGAGCGTTTTGGTATTACCCTGGCCCCCGGCGGTAATATTCTGCCCGTCATGAAAAACTGGAAAACCTATGCCGGCACTCAGGGCACAATTTACTACTACTACGACTTCCCCAAAAATAAGATGAATGACTGGCTGGTGGCCGAGCATACCAAGCGTTTCAAGGCACCGCCTGATTTCTTTACAGCTGGTGGTTTTTCTGCGGCCAGTGCCGTGTACACGGCGATTAACAAGGCCAAATCCACAGACACTGAAAAACTCATCGCAGCAATGGAAGGCATGGAATTTGACACGCCTAAAGGCAAGATGAATTTCCGCAAGGAAGATCACCAGGCCATGCAAGCCATGTACCATTTCAAGATCAAGAAAGACCAGAAAAATGAATGGGATTTACTGGAGCTGGTCAGGGAAATACCGGCCAGTGAATTGCCAGTCCCGGTCAAGAACAAGCGCTGATGATGGCAGGCGTACAGATGAGTGGCGCCCCCTCGCTATCAACGCGTGATCTCAGCATACGGTTTGGCGGCCATGTGGCCGTCAATCAGGTAACGGCAGACTTTTATCCCGGCACCCTTACCGTCATCGTTGGCCCCAATGGTGCAGGTAAAACCACTTACTTTAATTTGATGTCAGGTCAGTTGTCTGCCACTGCGGGCAGCGTACATTTATTTGGTGTGGACATCACGAGCAAGGGTGCGGCAGAACGCACGCGCAGAGGAATAGGCCGGGCTTTTCAACTCACCAATCTTTTTCCTAATTTGTCCGTCATTGAAAATGTACGTCTGGCTGTACAAAGCAAGGCAGGTCTGGGTTTGAACATTTTTTCCTTGTGGTCTGCTCATACCGGATTGATGCAGAGGGCAACGCATTACCTGGAAAAAGTCGCACTGGCAGATAGACAATCATCCAAAGTGTCAGCCCTGTCACATGGTGACAAGCGCAAACTTGAAGTCGCTATCCTGCTGGCGCTGGAACCGGACATCATGATGTTTGATGAGCCCACGGCAGGCATGAGTGTCGATGAAGTGCCTGTGGTGCTTGACTTGATTCATCAGGTCAAGGCAGAGCGCAAGAAAACCATTTTGCTGGTGGAGCATAAAATGGACGTGGTGCGTTCACTGGCAGACCGTATCATCGTCCTGCATAACGGTGCGCTGGTGGCCGATGGTGAACCGGTCAGCGTCATGGCATCTGCTATCGTGCAAGAGGCCTATCTGGGTGTTGCCCCTGAAACCAAGGAAGAGTAGCATGTCTGAAGCCATACTGACACTGGCCGGTGTGCATACCCATATCGGCGAATACCATATCCTGCAAGGCGTGGACATGCAGGTTCCGCGTGGCGGCCTCGCTGTTTTGCTGGGCCGCAACGGCGCTGGTAAAACCACCACCTTGCGTACCATCATGGGCCTGTGGAAAGCCAGTCAGGGCAAGATACACTTTGATGGTCGCGATATCACTGCCATGGCAACGCCAGACATTGCCCAGTTAGGCATCGCCTATGTGCCAGAGACCATGGCGATATTTTCTGACCTGACAGTCAAAGAAAACCTGGTGCTGGCGGCGCGCAATGGCCCTCTCGATAGCAACCGGGTCGAATGGATATGCGGCTTTTTCCCTGCACTGAAAAAATTCTGGAACTACCCGGCAGGTAATCTGTCCGGTGGCCAGAAGCAGATGGTCGCCATCGCCCGCGCCATCGTTGAACCACGCAAACTGATACTGGTGGATGAACCAACCAAAGGGCTGGCTCCTGCCATCATCCTTAGCCTCATGGCTGCTTTCAATGAGTTGAAAGCCAGCGACACCACCATCTTGCTGGTTGAACAGAACTTCAATTTCGTGCGCAAGCTAGGGGATACGGTGGCCGTCATGGATGATGGCCGTGTCGTCCATACCGGCGGCATGCAGGCACTGGCTGATGACAATGACTTGCAACAGCATTTGCTGGGCTTGTCACTGGCTGCGCATCAATAAAGCAAGAGGAAGAATAATGACAGATACTGTTCTGGACAAGACTGCCAAGCCAGAAGTCGCCAGCCTGCCGACGGCACCACGCGACATCTGGCCGCTGGTACTGGTGCCAGCGCTGGCTTTGCTGATGCTGCCGCTGATTGGCAGCTTTCCGACCTGGATCACACTGACCGTCGCCGGTCTGGCCATGGGTATGATGATCTTCATCATGGCCAGTGGCCTGACCCTGATTTTTGGCTTGATGGATGTATTGAATTTTGGTCATGGTGCTTTTGTATCCGTCGGTGCCTTTGTCGCCACCCTGGTTTTGCTGCCTATGCATGGCTGGATGGAAGCCGATTCCTTGCTCATGAACCTGGCAGCACTGGGCCTGGCTATCCTGTTGGCAATGCTGGCAACCGGCTTGCTGGGCTGGGCCTTCGAGCGTGTCATCATCATGCCCGTATATGGTCAGCATCTGAAGCAGATCCTCATCACTATGGGCGGCATGATCGTGGCTGAACAGATGATCAATGTCATCTGGGGTGCAGAGCAAATCCCGCTACCGCTGCCGACCAGTCTGCGTGGCAGCATACTGCTGGGTGACGCCGCCATAGAAAAATACCGCCTGATCGCCGTCGTGGTTGGCTTGCTGGTATTTATTGCCATGTTCCTGGTACTGAACCGCAGCAAACTGGGTTTGCTGATACGTGCCGGTGTAGAAAATGGCGAGATGGTGGAAGCACTTGGTTACCGCATACGTAGGCTGTTCGTGCTGGTGTTTGCTGCCGGTTCGGCACTGGCTGGCCTCGGTGGCGTCATGTGGGGCTTATATAAAGAAAGCCTGACCGCAGCCATGGGCGGCGACATCATGGTCATGGTGTTTATCGTCATCATCATAGGTGGCCTGGGTTCTGTGGGCGGCTGTTTTATCGGTGCCTTGCTGATGGCGCTGGTGGCCAATTACGCCGGTTTCCTGGTGCCCAAGCTGGCGCTGGTGTCGAATATCTTGCTGATGATCGCCGTGTTGCTCTGGCGTCCGACTGGCCTGTACACCGTGGTAAGGCGTTAAGACATGAATGCAATGAAACAAATCCTGTCGGATGATTTTCCGCGTAACCGCTGGCTGGCACTTATCTTGGTAGCGATATTTTTCGGGCTGGCTTTTGCCCCTTTCATCACCAGCGGTGCGCGACCTTTGAACACTGCTGCCACCATTTGTGTCTATATCGTGCTGGTTGCATCGTATGACTTGTTGCTCGGTTATACCGGCATAGTCTCGTTTGCCCACACCATGTTTTTTGGTATAGGCGCATACGGTATAGGTCTGGCTTTGGCCAGTGGCACGCCATCATGGGGACTGGCTGCTTTCGGCTTGCTGGCAGCATTGCTGGTGACGCTGGTACTGGCTCTGATCGTCGGCTTGTTTGCCTTGCGTGTGCGGGCGATTTTCTACGCCATGATCACGCTGGCGGTGGCTTCATCTTTTGCCGTGCTGGCATCGCAATTGTCGGATTTTACCGGCGGTGAAGATGGTAAGACCTTCAGTGTACCTGCTATTTTTTCACCTGCTTATCGCCTGTTTGACGCGGAGATATTTGGCCGTGTTGTGGATGGCAAGGTGATCACTTATTACATCGTATTCGTAGGCTGCGCTCTGCTATTCCTGTTCTTGCTGCGCGTCGTCAATTCTCCTTTTGGCCGGGTCTTGCAGGCCATACGCGAAAATGATTTCCGTGCCGAAGCACTGGGTTACCGCACCGTGTATTACCGCATCCTGGCGAATTGCATTGCGGCGCTGATTGCTGCCATAGCAGGCGCCTTGATGGCCTTGTGGTTGCGTTATGTGGGGCCCAAGACCATGCTGAGTTTTGAAGTCATGACAGATATTTTATTGATTGTCGTGATAGGTGGCATGGGGACCATGTATGGGGCTGTCGTTGGTGCCACGCTGTTTATATTGGCGCAGAATTATTTGAAGAGTTTGATGGGCATGGCCTCGTCGTCTTTGGCTGACGTGCCCTTGCTGGCGAGTGCTTTGCATCCGGACCGGTGGATGCTGTGGCTGGGGGTATTGTTTGTGGTGTCGATTTATTTTTTTCCGGTGGGGATAGTGGGGAAGTTGAGGGGTAATGGAAAGAAGGATTAATTGGCGACATGGCTTGATGAAGTGCCGTGCAGGTAAATTCGTCGTTCCAGCGTGCTTTTAGCTGGAACCCAGTGGCGTTCATTGCATACTTGTGTTGTGTGTAAAACGATTGCCCTTCGTGGACGCAAGCCGGGTCTCGGCCCGGCGGCCGAATCCCTTTCTTTGCTTCGCCAAAGAAAGGAATCAAAGAAAGGCGACCGCAGACTCGCTCCCTACGGGAGTGCCCATTTATGTAGCGCAAAAAATGGGAAGGTCCGCAACTCGCCTGCGGCTCAAACATCGGCCCTTCTTTTTCCATTTTTTGCACTACACAAATGGCTTCGTCCCAAGCGGATTAGATTCAACAGCAACAACAACAACAACAACAACAACAGCAACAGCAACAGCAACAGCAACAGCAACAGCAACAGCAACAGCAACAGCAACAGCAACAGCAACAGCAACAGCAACGTCAAACCCAACAGCGACACCACCGCTCTACGTAATTTTATGTCTTGGTTTTTTGCAACCGGCAGGCCATCTGCGTACTCCCCATACAAAGCCTGGCCTGTCGTTCTTGCAAATCAGCGGACATCCTGTTTCGAACCAAACTCCCTGTCCAGCAAGGAATAGCATTTAAGATCAACATAGCGCCCATGTTTGAATTCACATTCGCGTAACACACCTTCGAGCCGGAAACCCAGTTTTTCTATTAAGCGCCAGCTTGCAATATTCTCTGGCTCAACCATGGCTTGCAAGCGGTGCAGGCCGAGGTGTTCAAAGCAGTGAGTGATGATGACGTTCATACATTCAGGTATGACCGCCTTGCCCCAGTGGTCAGGTGAGAGCCAGAAGCCGGTTTCGGCGCAATGGTGTTCCTGTTCCCATTCATGCAGGCCGCATGTGCCTATCAACTGGTCTGGTGCTGCTTGACTGCAAATGCCCCACCACAGACCTGTGCCATCCAGCCAGACTTGTTCATACCAGTCCATCTGTTCCTGACTTGACGCCAGGGTGTCATAGCTGATGCCATAATATTCAGTGACACGCGGATCGGATAAACCACGAAAAATTGCTGGCATATCAGTAGCGACTATGCGGCGCAGTTGATAGTTGGTGGTCTCCAGTACGGGGAAGGCTTTGGTTTCAGGCATATAAGCTTTGTAATAACAGGTAACAATCAGACATTCTAGAACTCATTTCATAAATAGGGGTGAGATGCGTTTGTCTCATAAAGCGGGCTGGCAAGGCGGACGAGGCAGTCAATAGCGGGTCTATTGACAACGAGTCCAACGCAGTCCAGCACGCGTTATGAGGCAAACCCTTCGGGAACTGGCGATTCGGGCGCATTGCAGCGCGAGGTGGTGACATTGCGCTTGCTAAGGCACCAGCCTTAGCAGCGCGTCACGCCTTGCACTGCATCCCGAATCGCCTTGCTCGCACTCATCCCTATTTATGAAATGAGTTCTAATGCCTGTAGAGGCATGGAGTTGCGCTGTCCTGTAACTCCTTAATAGCGCAAAATCTGGGATAATCCGTTTGCTCGTTATTAGCGAGTGAATTGATTAACAATATTGAAGAAATAATGAGCCCTGAGCAACGCAAAGAAGCTTCCGAACTGGAATTGCATAAACGTGGTATCCGCATCAATGTGCAATTGCATGTGATTGAGTCTGATGAAGAAGTGGAATTGCGCACGCCTGAAGAACTGATGCGGCGTATGCTGGCCTTGTGGGTGGTGACTGCGGTAGCTGCTGGGGGTGATGCCGCACACTACCGTTCCTATCTGGAAACCCATGGTCTGAAGGCCTGTTTGTCAGCACAGGAACAGGCATTTTTGTTTGCTGATGACATCACGGAAGAATTGCGTGCACCATTTTTAAAAAGGCAGGAAGCCCTGTATTTCCTGGCATGGGCTGCGGGTTTGACCGACAAACTGGCTGTACCTACGCAAGTCGCAAACCTCAAACAAATCCTGAAACTCTTCCCGCATGCGCTGGAAGCACCTGAGCGTTTGCAGGCAGCCTTGAAGCCGCGCCGCAAAGGGCAGGTGCTGGATTGGTCGGATTTATTGTATCGCCTGCACTGGGCCGTTCGTCACGCGCATATTACCGGGCGCGATGCACCTGGTAATTTGAATGCCGATGCAGTGCGTGAATGGCATCAGGCGGCCAACTGGTTGTGTCAGTACGAAGAAGAAAATGACTGGGATAAGGTCAGCACTGAGACTTGATGCCGCCAAAAGCAGTTGCAATCAAAGCGCCTTTGAGGTCCGGCGTTCCGTTTTACAGGTATTGACCTGATCCTGCATTTTCAGGCAGCGTGGGCCAGAGAATTCAGCCTGTAGAGCATCCAGGAAAACGCGGGTGCGTGCAGGCATCAGGCGACGACCGGGGAAGACTGCCCAAACATTCACATCCGGTAACTTCCAGTCTTCCAGGACAGGTGTCAGGGCACCGCTGCGTACATGGTGACCTGCAAAATGATCAGCCAGCATGATGATGCCCTTTCCACGTACTGCCAGCCGTGTCAGCAATTCGGGTGAATTGGCGCTGGCCCGTCCGGGTGGTATGCCTTCCCAGGCAGCGCCGTCTTTTTCCATCCGCCATACTGCCAACTCGCCATTGCGTGCGGTCAGGCGCAGACAATCATGTTCCATCAGGGCTTCTGGTTCTGCTGGCATGCCATGCACTTGCAAATAGCTGGGTGCGGCATACATCCCTATGCTGAAACGTACCAATCCCCGCGCTGCCAGCGACGCATCATCAGGTAAGTCGCCAACGCGGATGGCGACATCGAAATTCTCGCCTATCAAATCTACCCGTCGTGGTGATAAATCCAGTTCCAGATTGACCGATGGGTATTTGCTGATGAAGTCCGACAATAACTCACTCATCTCATGATTGGCAAAATCGGCAGGCATGGATACCTTCAGTTTGCCATTCGGGTCGGCCTGCCTGTGTTGCGTCAGCGCCAGCGTGGCATTCACTTCTTCCTGCACATGTTGTGCATGTAGTAAGACATTTTGCCCCAGGTCAGTCACCGTCAGCTTGCGCGTAGTGCGCAGGATCAGGCGTTCGCCTAACTGGGCTTCCAGCGCAGAAATCCGGCGTGACAAGGTGGACTTGGGCACTCCCAGTCTTTCTGCTGCCTTGCTGAAACTGCCTTCTTCGACCACACGGGCAAATAGCAAAAGGTCATTGGCTTCCAGAGTCATGATCGCATCCTCATTCTAATCCTCTATTTTCCTATTTTTGGAACAATGATATCCATTTTAACGTCTTCCGGATTATTTTTGGAACGATTAAAGTACGTCCATCAACTCTTTTTCTGAAAGGAATACAAAATGAACATCCTGCAAATCAACTCCAGCGCCCGTGCCCAGGCTTCTCACTCTACGCAATTGGCGAACAGCCTGGTTGAGGCTTTATTGGAAACATCTTCTGGTGCCACAGTGAATGTGCGTGACCTTGGCAGCAATCCTCATCCCATACTTGATGAAACAGCATTACAAGCCCTGTTCACTCCGGCAGACCAGCGCACCGCAGAACAACAAGCCCGCGTTGCTCTGGATGACGCATTGATCGCAGAAATCCAGGCCGCAGACGTGGTCGTGCTGGGCGCACCGATGTATAACTTCGGTATCTCAGCCCAATTGAAAAACTGGATCGATGCCGTGTCCCGTGCCCAGGTCACTTTCCGCTATACCGCCAACGGCCCTGAAGGTTTGTTGACGGGCAAGAAAGTATATGTCGTACTGACACGTGGCGGCCTGTATCGCAATACCCCAAACGATACGCAAATGCCTTACCTGAAAAATTTCTTTGGCTTCCTGGGCATGACCGATATAGAGTTTATCTATGCAGAAGGTCTGGCCATGGGCCCGGATGCAGAAAAAGCATCACTGGCTTCAGCACACCAGCAAATTAATGATTTACTGCCTGCATAATCAAAGCGTGCAAAGCGTAGGCAGATATAGATAAGGACGATGAATCATGGAAACGACAGATGTAGTTGTAAGCAACACAGTTCAACAAGCGGAAAACGTCACACATTCACGCGTGGTGGAGCAACTGGTCGCAGGGCAGCCTACTTCAGATGGTGCCGGTGTCAAACTGACACGGGTATTGACGCAGCCGTTGCAATACCGGCTGGATCCTTTCCTCATGCTGGATGCGTTCGGCAGTGATGAGGCAGGCGACTACATCGCCGGTTTCCCCAGCCATCCGCACCGTGGTTTTGAAACAATCACCTATATGCTGGCTGGCCGTATGCGCCACCGCGACAGTGCCGGTAATGAAGGCTTGCTGCAAAACGGCGGTGTGCAATGGATGACAGCCGGTCGTGGCGTGATTCATTCAGAAATGCCGGAACAGGAAGAAGGCCGCATGGCAGGCTTTCAGCTTTGGCTGAATCTGCCAGCGAAAGACAAGATGATCGCGCCCTGGTACCGCGACATCCAAAGCGACACCATCCCTGAATTGCTGACGGCAGCCGGTGTCAAAGTGCGCATCATTGCTGGCAGCAGCCACGGCGTGGCAGGTGCCGTGCAACGTGAAGTCACCCAGCCGTTGTATCTGGATATACACATGCCAGCCGGTAGCAGTTTCAGTCACAGTCTGCCTGCCAGTTTCAATGCCTTTGTGTATGTGTATGAAGGTGAAGTGCAGATAACTGAGCGCGATGTACCCGTGCAGCGTATGGCGATATTGAAAAAATCGCCGGATGCAGATGGTGTGGTGATTGATGCCAAAGTCGATAGCCGCTTGTTGCTGATTGCTGGTCAGCCGCTCGGTGAAACCATCGTCCAGTATGGGCCGTTTGTGATGAATAGTCAGGCGGAGATTTTTAAAGCGATCAGTGATTTTCGCGAGGGCAAACTAGCGGAAGTTGTTTGATAAGAGTACAGATACTCCTTCCCCTTGAAGGGGATGTAGTCGGGGTTTCACAAAGCATGCTTTGTGCCGACAGAATCTAAGCCGCTTGCAAGCGGCGCAGTGGACGAGCCGGGATGGGGCTCTGTAGCTTCGTAGCTTCGTAGGTTGGGCTACGGGTTATCAGCCCAACACTGGGCCTCTGCAAACGTATACGTCATATAAACGCCGAGTGTTGGGCTGGTAAACCGTAGCCCAACCTACGAAGCCAGTCTCTCACTACCGATAATTAAAATCTACATGTAAGGAAAACAAAATGAAACAAACAGAAACGATAGGACCTGTCTTCGGCTCCTTCATCGCCCGCGTGTTGATCGCCCTGATTTTCGTGGCATCCGGTGCAGGCAAGATATCCGGTTTTGAACAGACTGTCGGCTACATTGCCAGCAAGGGTTTGCCTTTGCCTGCCTTGGGAGCGATAGCTGCCATAGTGGTGGAACTGGGTGGCGGCATCATGGTCATCCTGGGCTGGCGTGCACGCTGGGCCGCGGCGGCAATGATTTTGTTCACGCTGGCGGCGGCTTTCATCTTCCATAATTTCTGGGGCGTGCCTGCCGATGCGGCGCAAAATCAGATGATCCACTTCATGAAAAATATCTCCATGGCTGGTGGCCTGTTGTATGTGTTGATACATGGCAGTGGTGGCTGGAGCCTGGATGGCCGTAAAGCCTGAGCAAGAATGAGTTAATTTCCCCTTCCCTCGAGGGTTCCTTCAGCAGCAGATTTGCCACACGGTAATCTGCTGTTTTTTTTATTCTCCGAACTGTCGTCGTTTCATCATCCTGTAATCTTGCTTTCACACGCTTGACATATTCTTGTCCAATACTCCCGTGGATTAGCTTAATTGTCCAGCCGGAGCAGATGCGATGAAGATAGAAATCAACGGGATTTCCAAGACCTTTAAAGGCGGCTATCAGGCGCTCGACAATATAGCGCTGACATTTGCGCCGGGTGAAATGGTGGCGCTGATTGGTGCCTCCGGTTCTGGCAAGTCGACTTTATTGCGACATATCTCTGGCCTCATCACGGCCAATGCAGACAAGAATGATATCCGCCTAGGTGATCAGGTATTGCAGGCGAATGGCGTGATTGGCCGGCAGATACGGCATTTGCGTTCGCAGATCGGTTTTGTGTTCCAGCAATTCAATCTGGTCGGGCGTTTGCCTGTATTGACCAATGTGCTGACCGGCGGCATTGCCCGTATTCCTTTGTGGCGTAGTTGTTTCCGTATCTTTACCAAAGAAGAAAAAGCCCTGGGTCTGGCTGCACTGGCAAGGGTGGGTATCGCGGAACATGCTTACAAACGCGCATCTGCTTTGTCTGGCGGTCAACAACAACGCGCAGCGATTGCCCGCACCATAGTGCAACAGGCCAGGGTCATACTGGCCGATGAACCGATTGCCTCGCTGGATCCGGAATCTGCACGCCGCGTCATGCAGACTCTGGCCGACCTGAATCGTCAGGATGGCACGACCGTCGTGGTGTCCCTGCACCAGGTGGATGTGGCCCTGCGCTTTTGTCCGCGCACGGTTGCCCTGTCACGTGGACGCGTCGTTTATGACGGCCCTTCCAGTGAACTCACCATCCCCATGCTGCGTGATTTATATGGTGCAGAAGCCGAAGAATTGCTGAGCCCTGCACCTGTCAAGGCCGTCAGCGATGTGCCTGCTGGCATAGAAATTTCCCTACCCACTCTTGCGGCTGCCGCCTGAGTTTTCTTTCCCCATCAGGAGTATCTCCATGTTTCGTAAATTCGTGCGCAGTTTCACGTTAGGCCTGGCCATGGCAGCATCCGCTTCCATCGTCATGGCAGAAGATGCCGTCAAGACCTTGAACTTTGGCATCATTTCGACTGAATCTTCACAAAACCTGAAGCAGGACTGGCAGCCTGTGCTGGACGATATGAGCAAAAAATTAGGCATCAAGATCACTGCCTTTTTCGCTCCTGACTATGCCGGTGTCATAGAAGGCATGCGTTTCAATAAAGTGCAGTTTGCCTGGCTGGGTAATAAGTCTGCGATCGAGGCCGTAGACCGCGCCAACGCTGAAGTGTTTGCACAAATGGTCAATGCTGATGGGACCGTGGGCTACTACAGCATGATCAGTGTACACAAGGACAGCCCTTATCAAACGGTAGAAGATGTATTGAAAAACGCCAAGAATCTGAATTTTGGCATTGGTGACCCCAACTCCACATCCGGCTTCCTGGTACCTAGTTATTACGTGTTTGCACAAAACAATGTCAACCCGAAGTCAGCCTTCAAGACCGTGCGCAGTGCCAACCATGAAACCAATATTCTGGCCGTGGCCAACAAGCAGGTCGATGCAGCAGTCCACAGCTCGGATGTGCTGGACAGAATCACTGCGCGCCAGCCAGAAACAGCTGCCCAATTACGGCAGGTATGGAAATCACCGCTGATCGCTGCTGATCCTATCGTCTGGCGCAAGGATTTGCCAGCAGATGTCAAAAACAAGATCAAGGATTTCTTTGTTGGCTATGGCAAGACCGGACCTGATGCAGCGCGTGAGAAAGCACAGTTGAATAAATTGACACTGGGTGGTTTCCAGGTGTCCAGTAATGCACAGTTGAAACCTGTGCGTCAGTTGGAACTGTTCAAGGAAAAAATCAAGATTGAAGCCGATGTTGCCATGACAGCTGACGAGAAAAAACTCAAGTTGGACGACATCAATCGCAAGCTGACTGACATCGCCAAATCCTGATCGCATGACTACATCACCATCCATGCGCACGCAGACAACGGCTACCGTGCCGGCAGCACCCAAACAGGATTTCATCAAGCTGCTGGTCTGGGGCGTTGTCCTGGCCTTACTGGCAATGTCCTGGGAAGGTGCTGACATGCGGCCGCTGGAACTGATACGCGACAGCGGCAATATGGTGACGTATGTAGCCAGTTTTTTTCCGCCAGATTTTCATGAATGGCGTATTTACCTGCAAGAATTGCTGGTAACCCTGCAAATTGCCGTCTGGGGTACGGTATTGGCAGTCATATGTGCCGTGCCCCTGGGTTTGCTGAGTTCTTCCAACATCGCCCCGGCCTGGATCAGCCAGCCGGTGCGTCGTCTGATGGATGCTGCCCGTGCCATCAATGAAATGGTGTTTGCCATGTTGTTTGTGGTGGCCGTCGGTCTTGGTCCTTTTGCCGGTGTGCTGGCCCTGTTTGTGCATACCACAGGTATTTTGTCCAAGCTGTTTTCCGAAGCGGTGGAAGCCATAGATCCGCAACCGGTAGAGGGCATACGCGCTACCGGCGCCCATGCCCTGGAAGAAATCGTGTACGGCGTGTTGCCCCAAGTCATGCCTCTGTGGATATCGTTTGCCCTGTATCGTTTTGAATCGAATGTGCGCTCTGCCACCGTGGTTGGCATGGTAGGGGCTGGTGGCATAGGCGTTATTTTGTGGGAAGTCATCCGTGCCTTTCAGTATGCACAAACCTGTGCCGTACTGCTGATGATCGTATTGACAGTCAGCCTGATCGATGTGGTGTCATCCCGGTTGAGGAAAATTTTCATTTAAGAAATTTCGTCAAAAAATCTCCGTTAATCCCCATGAATATGAAACCACGTCAGGCCCAGCCTATAGATTTCGCCACTCTGGTCACCTGGTTGCAGCAACGTGCCGATGGATTATGTGGTGGCGAAGCCGTCACCCAGCTCGAACACGCCTTGCAATGTGCCAGTCAGGCGCAGCGGGAAGGGGCGACGGATGCACTGGTCGTTGCGGCCCTGCTACATGACATCGCCCATCTGGCTGACAATGAAACGGATGAGACTTTCCCGCACGGCGAATTGGCAGCGCAACTATTATCCGAGCTGTTTCATGCAGACGTGACCGAACCCATACGCCTGCATGTGGAAGCCAAGCGTTATCTTTGTGCTGCCGATCCCTTGTACTGGTCTGGCCTGTCACCAGCGTCCCAGCGCAGTCTGATCTGGCAGGGCGGGCCTTATTCTGTTGCGCAGGCAACAGAATTCATGAACATGCCTTATGCCGAAGATGCCGTGCGCCTGCGGCTATGGGATGATGCCGCCAAAGTGATTGATGCCGCTACACCGGATCTGGACCATTTCATCGCCCTGATGGAAGAAGTTCGTTTGCCACAGCAAGTGATCCAGCTTCAGGCGGCAACAGTCTGAAGCTGCTCTGGCCGTCTCAGTTATGGTGGCCAGCGCCCAGAATATCGAGTAACTGCTGACCAGCCAGCTCAATCGAGCCGCTGTTGTCGATGCGGATGATATCGTTTTCTTCTGGCATGGCAAACCTGCTGCCACGATCAAGACGGTTCAGCAGGGCGGCACCGGATTCGCGCTGGCGTTTCTCCACCCTTTGCCTGATCAGGTCCGGGTCCGCCGCTATCCAGACAATTTTTGCGTCAGGAAAAAGCTGCCTGACTTGTGGCAGATATTCGCGTGAACCGTTGACCACGACATCCTGGCCACATCTGAGCTGGACTTCAATATTCCTGCGTATGCCATAGCAAAGTCCATTGGCCTGCCATTGCAGGCAGAAATGGCCGGCTGCAGCCGCCTGCCAATAGGCTTCCTGGCTCATGGCTTCATGTTGTTCGCTGTCATGCTGTGGACGGGTAATCACCCTTTGGGCAAACACCAGGTCAGCGCTGGCTGACGCCTGGTTTTTTACCCATTGCAACAGCGTGTCCTTGCCGGCACCAGAGGGGCCAACGACATAAAACAGTTGCCCTGTGCGTGGCAGGGCTTTTTGCTGAAATACTGCCTGGAAGGGAAAGCGTCGCCAGAAAGTCAACGGCGCACCAGGGTGTTCTTCCCTGAATATCGTCAAGGCATCAATGGCGAGCGGTTGTGTATCCAGCAGGCGAGCGAAATGCTCTTCGGCGGCCTTGCGTAGGGCATACTGGGCATCAGCATCAAGTTCGCCCAGGGTATCGCTGAGGCTGATATGGAAACGGTATTCTTCTTCCGTATAGGGATAGCCCCATTGCTGCAACAAGGCTTCCTGTCTGGCACTTAAACCTGCATGCCGGCGCTTGGCCAGATAGGCAGCATCCGGTGCGCTGCGCAAGACATCAAAAAAACTGACACAACGCATGGCCAGCGCATTGATTTCTGCCGTATTGCCGGATGGACGCAAGGCCAGAAAATCTCCCATCATGCCGACCTGTAGCTTATCCAGCCTGATGCTGTGCTGCACCTTGGAAAATGCACTGGCCATGGCAATCAGTTCACTTTCCTGAAAACCTTCCAGCAGGCTGAAAGGTGCTTTCAGTGTCGCGTGAAAGCCGTAACGACTGGGCGCGCTGGTCATCTTCTCCAGCATGATGTCAGGCAGGCCCGGGATATGATTTTGTGCCATCCGGCCAATCTGCATGGCATCCCGTCCCAGCCAGCGTGAACCGGCTTCCCACCAGGCAGAATCCGGCACAGGACAAAAATACAGGGCGTAGCGCATCACGCTGCCAGTTCCAGCGAACGCTGATGTGACAGGCGCTGTGGTTCGGCGCAAAATACCAGCTTGCCGGCGGCGATGGTGGCTATCAGGCGTGGGCTGCCATCTGCCTGCCTTTCCACCAGCAACAGGTCGGCACGTTGCTGTTCTGCGATGTGTCCGCGTTCATGCAGGCCCAGCACCCTGGCAGGATTGCGTGATACCAGTTGCCATGCCTGTTCCAGGCTGCATGCACCGTCCTGCTCAAGACGGAATGGAGCGTGCAGCAGGGCAGGGTAGTAATAGTCAGATGCCAGGATATCGCACAGGCCTCGGCGGATCGCCTCTGTAGCTGACAGACCGCCGCAATGGCTGCCACCCAGCAAGACATTCGGTGCGCCCATGATGACGTGGTTATTCAATGTGTGGGCAAGTTGCAATGCTTCTTCGGTTTTCGGAAACTCGCTGATCTCTGCGCCCAGTGCCTGGAAACGTTCACGGTCCTGCCTGCATTCATCATCATGCGATGCCATGGGTATGCCATGTTCACGGCAGGCCGTTGCAAGCTGCTGTATGGTCTGCGCGACACGGGTGGAGCGCGATTGTGCCTTGTGCAGGCGTTCCAGAAAAGCCGGGACATCACAGCGCGCACGTTCGGCGTAGGTCTGCAATTTTTCTGGTGAAGCAGATTTTTTCAGGATAGACGGCAGGTGTTCATTGAAGGCAAAGAATGCCACCATGCCTGCGTTGATCCATTCCAGCGCATCATGCAGGCCATCTGCATGGTGATTTTCAAAACGCAGATGAATGCGATGGTCGGCATGCACATGGCTGCGTTGCGCAGCCACCTGATCAAGGGTTGCCATGGCAGCATCGCGGCCACGCAAGCCACCTTCCCACGAAAAGGTGACACCATGGCAGGCCGTAGTGATGCCATTGGTAATCAATTGCCTGTCGGTATCGGCAAACGCAATATCATAGGCAAAGCTGGTAGCCGGGCGCGGTTGCAACTGTCGCTCAAAGGCATCACCATGAATATCTACAAGGCCGGGCAAGATCAGCAGGTCGCTGGCATCAAGCACAGGTAAGCCGGCATGGCTGCTGAAGCCGGATGTGCCGATACGGGCAATCTGCGTGCCGCTCAGATACAGGCTGGCATTACTCCAGCCATGCTGGTCGTCAGCACCGTGCAGGTAACTGCCACCTTGTATCGATAAATGCGCATTCATTGTCGGCTTTCTTTATCTTGGTACCTCATCATAAACAGAAAATATGACTGGAAATTGACAAATTTAAACTTGCTGATTTTTCCTTGGCAAGCACATTTTTTGATAGTGGGTATGTCATCAAGACTTCATTTAATGGTGATGTAATAAGTCCCCATGAAAACTGATCCGCATATCAATCTGACACAGCAGGACAGGGCGCACTGGATGTCTGTCCTGGCCAGGGCGCCGACAGACAGGCTGGCACAGGCAGTCACACAGTTTGGTGAACTGCCGTCCTATCTATGGCTCAGGAAACCGGAAGCAGGCCTGGCCATGGTGCGGGCCAGAACTGGTGGCAGTGGTGCCCAGTTCAATCTGGGTGAAATGTCCGTGATACGTTGCGCCTTGCGCTTGAGTAGTGGTGAAACCGGCATTGCCTATGTGGCTGGGCGTAACCGCCACCATGCCGAATGGGCTGCCCTGTTTGATGCCTTGCTGCAGACCGATGCCAGGGCTGCCGTGCAGGCAAAGGTGATTGCACCGCTGGAACAGTGGCTGCAAGAAAAGCGCGCCCGTGCAGTGGCCGAAGCAAAGGCCAGCAAGGTCGAATTCATGACCATGGTACGTGGAGAAGATGCATGAATACAGCAACAAGCCAGGGTTTGCTGCCCGCCTGGAATGATAGCGTGCATGACGCCCAGTCGGCATTTCGCAGCCTGTTGACCGCACTGGCAGAGCCGGGCCGCATACAGCAACTGACGATCCGGTTCGAGACCCCCGGACCCTTGCATCTGGCAACTGCCGCCGCCTGCCTGGTATTGATGGATTTTGAAACACCAGTCTGGCTGGCCCCCGTATTTGATACCGATACGCTCAAGTCCTACCTGCGCTTTCATTGCGGTCTGCCGCTGGTGGCTGATCCGGCGCAAGCTCACTTTGCAGTATTGGATACGGCACCTGAACATTTGGACCTGACCCGCTATGCCCAGGGCAGTACCAGCTATCCGGATAAATCGGCTACTTTGCTGATACAGGTCAGCGACCTGGAAGACGGACCGGCACGCTATCTGACCGGCCCCGGTATACAAAGCCACGCCAATTTCCGCGTCAGTGGTTTGCCGGATGATTTTGTCAGCCGCTGGAACCAGAATCACGCTTCTTTCCCGCAAGGGGTGGATATCCTGTTTTGCTGTGGCAATGCGGTATTGGGTTTGCCACGTACCAGCCGTATTCACGATGGGGACATGCCATGTACGTCGCAGTAAAAGGTGGCGAAAAGGCCATTGCCCAGTCCTATATAGCACTGGAAAAATTGCGCCGTGGTGATACGGCTGTACCAGAACTCAGCATCGCCCAGATTCGCGAACAGATGTCGCTGGCCGTGGCCAGGGTGATGACAGAAGCCTCTTTGTATGACAAGGATCTGGCCGCGCTAGCCATCAAACAGGCCAGCGGTGATCTGATAGAGGCCATCTTCCTGCTGCGTGCCTACCGCACCACCTTGCCGCGCCTGCTGGCAACCGTGCCTGTCGATACCTCGGCCATGCTGATACAAAGACGTATTTCAGCCACCTTCAAGGACGTGCCTGGCGGGCAGGTACTGGGTGCTACCTATGACTATACCCAGCGTCTGCTGGATTTTTCGCTGGCGGCAGAATCCCTGGCTGGGGCAGATCAGGCAACAGAAACAGTATTGCCTGAAGCGAAGGCAGAAGCGGAAGCCGAGGCCTGCCCACGTGTACTGGATTTTTTGAATCAGGAAGGCCTGATCGAAGCCGATGACATGCCTGACGGCGATCCCGAACCATCCGACCTGACGCGTGAACCTTTGCAGTTTCCGGCTTCGCGCGCACTGCGCTTGCAAAGCCTGGCGCGGGGTGACGAAGGTTTCTTGCTGGCGCTGGCATATTCCACCCAGCGCGGCTATGCCCGCAATCATCCGTTTGCCGGTGAGATACGTCATGGCATTGTTGATGTGCAGGTGATACCGGAAGAACTGGGTTTTGCCATCGATATCGGTGAAATTGAAATTACCGAATGCCAGATGGTGAACCAGTTTGCCGGCTCGCATACCGAAGCGCCACGATTCACACGCGGCTATGGCCTCAGTTTTGGGTATGGTGAACGCAAAGCCATGGCAATGGCCCTGGTTGATCGTGCAATGCGTGCCGAAGAACTCAAGGAAGAAATTACGGCACCCGCACAAATGCAGGAATTTGTTTTATACCACGCCGACAATGTAGAAGCTTCCGGTTTTGTCCAGCATTTGAAATTGCCCCATTACGTTGATTTTCAGTCTGAACTGAACCTGCTGCGCAGCCTGCGGCAAGCGATACAGAAAAACCAGCAGGAGCAGGCCGCCACGATAGAAGATGAAGTTAGTACAGCAGATGATCCAGAAAACAAATCAGGTCAGAAAGCCGCATGATGACTAGCCTATTTTCACAAAGTGCTGAGGCCAGCGAAGTGGACGCATGCGATCCAGCGCATGCAACACAGCAGCCAGGTTCAGGCCGTAATGTGTCAGAAGCTGGTTATAACTTTGCCTACCTGGATGAACAAACCAAGCGCATGATACGCCGCGCCATCCTGAAGGCTGTCGCCATACCGGGTTATCAAGTGCCTTTCGGGGGCCGTGAAATGCCCTTGCCATATGGCTGGGGTACCGGTGGCATACAGGTGACAGCCGCCATCATCGGCCAGGACGATGTCTTGAAAGTCATCGACCAGGGTTCGGACGATACCACCAATGCTGTCAATATCCGTCGCTTCTTCAAGCGCACCACGGGTGTTGCCACGACAGAAAAAACCACTGAGGCAAGCGTCATACAGACACGCCACCGGATACCGGAAACGCCACTGGTTGCCGGGCAGATCATGGTCTACCAGGTGCCGATTCCCGAGCCGCTGCGCTGGCTGGAACCAAGTGAAACCGAAACACGGAAGTATCATGCCATGGCTGATTATGGGCTGATGAGCGTCAAGCTGTATGAAGACATCGCCCGTTTGGGAAAGATTGAAACGTCCTACGATTATCCGGTCATCGTCAATGGTCGTTACCTGATGCGTCCTTCACCCATTCCTAAATTTGATAATCCAAAAATGCATCAGAATCCGGCCTTGCAACTGTTTGGAGCCGGGCGTGAAAAACGCATTTTTGCAGTACCGCCGTATACCGATGTCAAAAGCCTGGACTTCGAAGACTATCCCTTTGAAATCGAACGCTGGGAACACCGTTGCGCCATGTGCGACGCTGATGACAGTTTTCTGGATGAAGTGATCGTCGATGACCAGGGTGTGCGCATGTTTGTATGCAGCGACACGGACTATTGCCGTACACGTCGTGAAACCCAGGGCAAGGCAGAGGCATGATGCAAGTGATTGAAGAAAGCAAACATCCGCTGTTGCAGGCGATCGATGTCAGCAAGTTTTATGCGGGCAAACTGGCTTGCGGACCGGTCAGTCTGGACCTGTATCCGGGTGAAGTACTGGGTATAGTTGGTGAATCAGGTTCAGGCAAATCGACTCTTTTGAATTGCCTTGCCGGCCAACTGGCACCGGAACAGGGACAGGTGCTGTTTCATACGCGTGACGAAGGTGTGGTTGAACTGTTTTCCATCAGCGAAGCCAGGCGACGCCTGCTGTCACGCACCGACTGGGGCTTTGTGCACCAGAGCGCCCGGGATGGTTTGCGCGTCGAAGTATCTGCCGGTGCGAATGTCGGTGAACGCCTGATGGCAGTCGGCGCCCGGCACTACGGCAAGATTCGTGCTGAAGCCACGGACTGGCTGCAAAGAGTGGAAATCGATGTGTCACGCATCGATGATTTGCCGCGTGATTTTTCTGGTGGCATGCAACAGCGCCTGCAGATTGCCCGCAATCTGGTGACCAAACCGCGTTTGATCTTCATGGATGAACCGACTGCCAGCCTGGATGTGTCCGTGCAGGCGCGCCTGCTGGATCTGTTGCGGCAACTGGTGTCGCAATTGCAGGTTGCTGCCGTCATCGTGACCCATGACCTGGCCGTGGCACGCCTGCTGGCCCACCGCCTGATGGTGATGCGTCAGGGGCAGGTGGTGGAACAGGGACTGACAGATCAGGTGCTTGATGATCCGCAACATCCCTACACCCAGCTACTGGTTTCTTCCGTCCTGCAGGCATGAGGAAAGCATATGTCACGTCGAATTGAAGTAAAGGGCCTGAGCAAGGATTTTACCCTGCATTTGCAGGGCGGCCAGCAGATGTCCATCCTGTCTGGCATAGACATGCAGGTGGATGCCGGTGAATGTGTGGTGATCCATGCACCGTCCGGTGCCGGCAAGAGTACCTTGCTGCGCAGCCTGTATGCCAATTATCGCGCCAGCAGCGGCCAGGTCAATATCTGGCATGACGGTGCATGGGTGGATGTGCAGTCCGCCCCGGCAAGACAGGTGCTGGCTGTGCGGCATCATACCCTGGGTTTTGTCACCCAGTTCCTGCGCGTGATACCCCGCATTGCCACACTGGATTTGGTGGCCGAACCTCTGATTAATCGCGGCGTGGAAAAACAGGCTGCGCATGAACAGGCGGAAGAATTATTGTCGCGCCTGCGCATACCCAAGCGCTTGTGGCACATCCCGCCAGCCACTTTTTCTGGCGGTGAGCAACAGCGGGTAAATATTGCGCGCACCATGATTTGTGATTATCCGATTTTATTGCTGGACGAACCCACTGCCTCACTGGATGAAGCAAATCGTGGCACAGTGATAGACATGATCAATGCAGCGCGTGAACGCGGTGTGGCTGTCGTCGGCATTTTCCATGATGAAGCAGTGCGTCAGGCCCTGGCGACCCGGATTTTTTCCATACCCGCAGCACAAGCCGTTTCTTTGGTGGCCGCATGATGAATAGAATATGAACAGAATAGAAAACGCACAAATCGTCCTGGCTGACGAAATCATGCTTGGCATGATGGTGACAGAGCAGGGCAGGATAAGCGATCTGGCAGAAGCCGCCCGTATGTCTGCTGTAACGGCAACCGAAGACTGGCAAGGCGATTATCTGCTGCCCGGCATGGTAGAACTGCATACCGATAATCTGGAAAAACATTTGATGCCCCGGCCCAAGGTCCGGTGGCCCACGCTGCCCGCTATTCTTGCGCATGATGTCCAGGTTGCCGCATCCGGCATCACCACTGTGCTGGATGCCATTTCAGTCGGTGATATCGACACCGACAGCATGCGCAATGATAGCTTGCAGGCCGCTACCGAGGGCTTGCGCATGGCGGCAGATGCCGGTATTTTGCGTGCCGATCATTTCCTGCACATGCGTCTGGAACTGGCAGAAGAAAATTTGCTGGACATGTTCGCCCCCTACCTGAATGACGACAGATTGAAACTGGTTTCGCTGATGGACCATACGCCTGGTCAAAGGCAATGGACAGATCTGAGCCATTACCGCACTTATGTATCCGGCAAACGTGGCTGGAGCGAGGATAAGGTCGAATCCATGCTTGAACATCTGTTCATTCGTCAGCAAGCCTATGCTGCATCCAATCGTCGCAGCATAGTCAGCAGTTGTCGCGCTCTGGATAATCCCGTGCCTCTGGCGACCCATGATGACACGACGGTAGAGCATGTAGCCGAAGGCGTCGACGATGGTGTCACGATTTCCGAATTCCCGACCACCGTGGCTGCTGCCAAGGCTGCGCGTGAACAAGGCCTGGGCATCATCATGGGGGCACCAAATGTGGTGCGTGGCGGATCGCATTCAGGCAATGTATCTGCTGCTGAACTCGCCAGACTTGATTTACTGGATGTGCTGTCGTCTGATTATGTTCCAGCCAGCCTGCTGCATGCGGCTTTCCTGTTGCAGGATGAAGGCTTCAGCCTGCCCAAGGCCGTGGCAACCGTGACGCGTAATCCGGCCCGCATGATAGGTCTGCATGACAGGGGAGAAATTGCCGTGGGCTTGCGTGCCGACTATTTGCGCGTGCGCGTGGTGCAGGGTATACCTGTGGTGATGGGTGTGTGGAAGGCGGGACGACAGATCGCTTGATTTCAGCGCTAAGTGAGAACAAAGGCAGCTTGCAAGCTGCCTTGTTTTGCCGGGTGCAGTTTAATCCTGATCCAGATGCAGGGAAATCACACCTGTAGCGGGTGTCGCACAAGGTTCATCGTCAAAGGCGATGTCGCCGTTGGGGTTCGCCTCACCATCGATTTTCAGGTCAGTGAAATTGAACAGTTTCTTGTCCATCAGATGGGAAGGGGCGACGGTAGACAGTGACGCAAAAATATTGTCCACGCGGCCAGGGAATTTCTTGTCCCACTCACGCATCAAACCCTTGATCTGCTTGCGTTGCAGGTTTTCTTGCGAGCCGCACAGGTCGCAGGGGATGATGGGGAAGTTTTTGACTTCGGCATAGCGTTCAGTGTCAGATTCTTTCACATAGGCCAGCGGGCGGATGACGATGTGCTTGCCGTCATCGGATTGCAGCTTGGCCGGCATGCCTTTCAGCTTGCCACCGAAGAACATATTCAAGAAAAAAGTCTCAAGGATATCGTCTCGGTGATGGCCGAGCGCAATTTTGGTTGCACCCAGCTCATCCGCCACACGGTACAAAATACCGCGACGCAGGCGTGAACACAGCGAGCAGGTGGTTTTACCTTCTGGTATCAGGCGCTTGACGATGCTATAGGTATCCTGGTTTTCGATATGGTAAGGGATGCCCAGTTTTTCCAGATAGGCCGGCAGGATATGATCAGGGAAGTTGGGTTGCTTCTGATCCAGGTTGACGGCGACGATGTCGAAATTGATGGGCGCACGTTCACGCAGGGTCATCAGGATATCCAGCAGGGCATAGCTATCCTTGCCGCCGGACAGGCAGACCATGACCTTGTCGCCTTCTTCTATCATATTGAAATCACCAATTGCCTGGCCAACCAGGCGACACAAGCGCTTGTGCAGTTTATTGTTTTCGTAGGTGATTTTTTCTTGCGATTTGGCCGTGGTTTTTACTTCCACCTCGGCTTCCATCAATGTTTCAGTCAGAGCTTGCATGATAGGTTTTAATTAAGGCTTAAATGTCGGTTTTGATCTGGAATACTTCCACGCCTACGCCTTCGCAGTCAGGATAGACGTCGGGTTTCATGGTGGAGATGCGTACCGCACGTACACGTGGGTGTGCCAGCATGATTTTGGCGACATCGTCACACAGGGTTTCCTGCAAGTGTACATGACCCTTGGCAATGCGGTCAGCAATCGTGCAGCGCATGAAATCATAGTCTACAACTTCTTCCAACTGGTCGTTTTTGGGTGTGGACAAGGCCAGTGGAATATACAGATCCACATTGAAGAGCACACGTTGTTCGCCTTTTTTCTCGAACTCATGCACACCGATATTGATGGAAATTTCATAATCGCGCAAAAACAGGCGACGGCAATCGGCTAACTGGGGATGGTGCAGGATAGATAACATAATGGTCCTGATGATTAAGTTGGAATAGGGTTGTTGGCAGTCGCCAGAAACATGACGTCGCGCTGTAAGGGAATCAGGTGCTGGCCCCCGTCCACCAGTACCGTGGTACCGGTGATGGCCGGGCTGTCCGCCAGAAAACAGATGGTACGGGCAATATCTTCTGGTGTGCTTGACTGACCCAGTGGCGTGACTTGATGCGCCTGCTGGAAATCGGCCGCACTCTGGTGGCCGGATACCATGGTAATGCCAGGTGCCACACCGACCACCCGCACGGTCGGTGCCAACGCTTGCGCCAGCGTCGTGGTCGCGCATTGCAGCGCGGCTTTGGACAGGGTGTAAGACAAGAAATCGGGATTGAGGTTATACAGTTTCTGATCCAGCAGGTTGATGACGCAGGCCTGTGTGTCGCTCGCAGTTGCTGCATGCAACGCCTGTGCCAGTATCACCGGAGCTGCCAGATTCGCGTGCATATGCCGGTCCAGACTCAATTGGCTGAAACTGTGAACATCATCTTCTGCAAATAACGAGGCATTGTTGACGATGCAGTCTATTTTGCCCATTGCAGCGATTGCTGCCGGTAACAGCGCGCGCGTCGCCGCTTCATCGGCAAGGTCTGCCTGCAAGGCATGGGCACGACGACCCAGTGCCTTGATTTCTGTGACCAGTGTCTGCGCCTCTTCCGCCGAATTGCCATAATGGACAGCAATATCCCAGCCCCTGTGCGCCATGTACAGGGCGATATGCCTCCCTATGCGTTTGGCAGCACCGGTGATCAGCGCCGTGCGGGCAGTGTGATTATTGCTGCTTATATTACTCATGGAAATTCTTAACAAGGATTAAGGCGTTTTTAATACAATGCGGCTATGCATAAATTATCTCTACCTGTGCCGGGCAATGATGCGCTGGCTGCTTCATCTGCTTTGCAACAACTGATTATCGACGACATCTGCCAACATCAGGGCTGGATACCATTTTCGCGTTACATGGAACTGGCACTGTATGCGCCGGATCTGGGTTATTACAGCGGTGGTGCCACCAAACTGGGCAAAGACGGTGATTTTACAACTGCACCGGAAATGTCATCCTTGTTTGGTGCTGCGCTGGCTACACTGGCGAGCCACATTTTTACCCAGACCCGGGCCGAAATCATGGAGTTCGGTGCTGGTACAGGTAAGCTCGCGCTTGATTTTTTGTCGGAATGTCAATTGTCTGGAATAGCGATAGACCGCTATTTTATCGTGGAATTGTCCGGTGAGCTGCGTGCACGGCAGGAAGAATTGTTGAAAAGCTTCCCCCAAGTGACATGGTTGCAAGAAATGCCAGATTCTTTTTCTGGCCTGGTGCTGGGGAATGAGGTACTGGATGCAATGCCGGTTGACCTGGTCATCAAGACTGCGGATGGCTGGCGTGAGGTCGGTGTTGCCGTTGTTGATGAAGACAGCAGCCCCAGGTTGATTTACCGGGAACTGGCCGGGCAGCTTTGTCATCCGGACAAGATTGCACAAATCCCGGATGCCGATGCGCTGCCGGTAGGTTACCTGACCGAAGTGCATGCCGTCGCCAGTGGTTTCATGCGCAGTATTGCCAGGATGCTGCTGAAAAGCCAGGAGACCACGGCTGCCATTTTCATTGATTATGGTTTTCCGGCGGCAGAGTATTATCATCCGCAACGCCTGCAAGGCAGCCTGATGTGCCATTACCGGCATCATGCCCATCCTGATCCGTTTTACCTGCCCGGCTTGCAGGACATTACTGCGCACGTTGATTTTACTGCCATGGCCAGGGCTGCTCTGGATGAGGGGCTGGAGCTGTTGAGCTATAGCAGCCAGGCCGGGTTTTTAATGGCCGCCGGCATCGCCGGTTTGCTGACACGGACCCCGACAGACCAGGTCATGCAGTATCTGCCACAGGCAAATGCGCTGCAAAAACTGGTGTCGCCAGCAGAAATGGGCGAGTTGTTCAAGGTGTTGATTGTGGGGCAGAAGCTGGAACTGCCAGAAAATTTACTGCGACTGGATCGCAGCCATCGCTTATGATGAGGGCGGTCAGAAGTCGCCCTGAATAAATGTCTAATAAATTACCAAATGGCAATGTTTCAACTGACTGATATACCAATTTGATCTGGAGTTCCCTTTGCTGCGCTGGGTTGTGACCATCTTTATTGTCGTTGTTGTGTTTTCCAGCTTATTGCCATGGCTGGAAAAATTCGGCATAGGTCGCCTGCCGGGCGATCTGCGTTTTCGGCTGTTTGGCCGGACTTTCTCTTTCCCTTTTGCCTCGACCATCCTGATATCTCTATTGGTTTTGCTGCTGGCGAAGATATTCAAATAAGAAGCTGTTGCAAAAGCGCGCCTGGTACCCCCAAAACTATTAAATATGTTAAAGCCTTGCAACAATGTTGCTGCTTGGGGGTAAAGTTTCCATATGAATGCGCCGTCACTTTAATATAATGAAATAGACTTTTTTCTATTTTGAGGCCGTGCTGACTCTCGGGGGAGAGGGGACAGCATGCCTGACAGCGATATAAATAATAATTAAACAATAATTACGCTAAAGGTTGAAATGAGCGAACTCAGCGACATTCGGGCATTGCTCATTGAGCCGCATTCAGGCATGCGGGTCAGTTTGCACAATATGTTGAATCTGTGCGGCATCACCAAGATAGAACATGGATTGTCCGCCGGTATGGCAGTGCGCGCGATTCAGGCCAAAGTCTTTGATCTGATACTGTGCGAGTACGATCTTGGCGTCGGCCAGGATGGTCAGCAACTGCTGGAAGACATGCGCCACCACAAGCTGGCCCCTTTATCCACGATTTTCATCATGGTGACGGCAGAGCGTTCTTATGCCAAGGTCGTCAGCGCCGCCGAACTGGCACCCTCTGACTATTTGCTCAAACCCTTTACCGCCGACATGCTGCTTGAGCGCGTGATCCGTGCGCTGGAAAAACGCAAGGCCTTCGTCGAGGTGCATAACCTGATGGAACAGGGGTCTATCCCGGAAGCCATCGTGGCCTGCCATCACGGCGAGCGCGATCATCCCAAATATGCAATTGACTTCATGCGCCTGCGCGCCGAATTGCATGTCATACAGGGAGAAGCAGCGGAAGCTGAGGAATTGTATAAACATTTATTTGAACTCAAAGCCGTTGCCTGGGCCCGGCTGGGTCTGGCAAAAACCTTGTTCATGCAGGGCAAATATCAGGAAGCCGAAGATATACTGAAAAACCTGGTGGCTGAAAATAGCAAGTACATGGATGCCTATGACTGGCTGGCCAAAACCCATGAAATGGCGGGTGAGTTGCCTGAAGCCAAGGAAGTTCTGGACATTGCTGTCGGTGTCTCTCCCCATGCGGTCAGGCGTTTGCGTAAGCTGGGCCGGATAGCGCTGGAAACCGGCGACATAGAAACGGCTGAAAATGTCTTGAAAAAAGTTGTCAGCAAGGCCAAATTTTCTGAATTCCGCGACCCCGAAGACCATATGAACCTGGTCAACGCCCTGGTCAAGAAAGGCGATACCGAGCAGGCCAAGTCGGTCATCCGCGATCTGGAAAAGAATATGTCGGGCCTGAAGAAAACTGCCGCAGTAAGAGCAATTTCTGCCGCCATGGTGCATGCCAAAACCGGTGACGCAAGACTGGCGGAAGAATTGGGTGCTGCGGTTGTCGCTTCGCGGGAAGACATTGGTCTCTCCACGGATGCCAAGCTGGGCCTGGCAAAAAGTTGCCTGGAAAATGATCAGGAAGACAATGCATCCGAGATCATCCTGGATGTGATGAAAAACGCCAGCGACCAAAACGTCATGTCGCGCGCACTGGGGGTGTTTGAAAGCGCTGGCAAGGGTCACATCGGCAAGGAACTGGCACAACGCAGCCAAAAAGAAGTCATGGATCTGGTGGCGCTGGGTGTACAAAAGGCCAAACAGGGTGATTTCCGTGGTTCGGTTGAACTTATGACCGCCGCTGCCCGCAAATCACCTGACAACCCTCAGGTGGTATTGAATGCCGCGCTGGCTGCTCTGAAATGCCTGGAAAACATGGGCTGGGATCAGGCTACCGGTGAGCAGGCGCGTCATCTGATTGAGTCGGCACGTCGCCTGGATCCCATGAATCCGCGTCTGAAAGCGATACGCGGCCTTTATGACGAACTACAGAAGAAGTACGGTATTACTACCGTACGTATGGCCAAATAAAAACAAATTTGGCCTCCATCTCCTAAACTGAGATGTGCGCTGAAATAATATTAGCTGCGGAGATCATGGCAATTCAACCTTCTGTCCACTTAGACGAGCATGCGCCGGAATCTGCACGCGACCGTCTGCTGGTAAAAATCAATGAAGAGAGCAATTTACCAACTTTGGGGGTGTCGATCACCAAAGTGGTGGAAATTACTTCATCCAGTGAAGACCCGGTCGCCAAACTCGCGCATTTCGTTCTTGCCGATGTGGCCCTGACGCAAAAAATCCTGCGCCTGTCGAACACCATCCATTACCGCACCAGTTCTGGCGCACCAGTCACTACCATTTCCAGGGCCATATTCCTGCTTGGATTCAACAGCATCAAAACCAGTGCCATGGCGATGTTGCTGGTCGATTGCTTCAAGGATAAAAGCCACGCCAACAGCGTCAGGCGTGAATTGATACAGGCCCTGTGCGCCAGCATAGTCGGGCGTGAAATGGCCCAGCGCGGCCGTTTTCAGGATGGGGAAGAGGCTGCGGTTGCTGCCCTGTTCAAAAACGTCGGCAAAGTGCTGGTGGCTTCTTTTGATCATCCTTTGTATACCCGCATACAGGCGATGCTGCAAACCGGCAAGACCAGTTCCCAGGAGGCCAGCGACGTTTTGCTAGGCTGCAGTTATGAACGCTTTGGCGAGCTGGCCCTGCAAGAGTGGAATATCCCCGACACCATCATCCAGTCGCTGGCCCCTTTACCCGCCGGTGAGCTGAAAAAGGTCAACACTCGCGCCGAATGGCTGCGTCAGGTCGCCAGTTTCAGCGATGCGCTGGCCTCCGTCATCATGACGGCGGGTGGTGCCAACATGACTGAAAAGGCAAGACCCTTGTTGCAGCGCTATGGCAAGGCGCTGGAACTGGATCAGGCCATGCTGGATGACATGCTGGTCAGGGTGGAGCTGGAAACACGGCAACTGGCCAAAAGTATGGACATTGCCATGTCTGATGTGCATACCGGCGATGAGGTGGACGCGAATGGCGTGCCCAATGAATTGCTGATGCAGGATTATGGCAGCGGTGAAATTCAAAATGATCAGCGTCACCCCAGCGGCAAGCCCATGCAGGCGCGCGATCTGTTGCTGGCAGGGGTACAGGACGTAACCCAGATGCTGGCTTCCGAATCCTTCAAACTGAATGATCTGATATTGCTGGTGCTGGAAACCCTGTACAGCAGCATGGGCTTCCGGTTTGCCGCAGTGTGCCTGCGTGATCTGCAATCCGTGCGCTATGTCGCACGCCTGGCGATAGGTGAAAACTATCTGGAACGACAAAAAGGCTTTGCTTTTCCTGGCAAGCCTGACCAGAACCTGTTTCATCTGGCCATGGTGAATAATGTCGATTTGATGATTTCCGATGCTTCTGTACCCAAGATACAGAATTTACTGCCCGAATGGCATCGCAAGCTGCTGCCAGATGCACGCAGTTTTATCATCCTGCCGCTGGTGATACAGAAAAAGCCTCTGGGGCTGTTTTATGCAGACCGTGCCGTCAATGCGGACGAAGGTGTGCCACCGGATGAAACAGCGCTGATCAAGACGCTCAAGAGTCAGTTACTGGCAGCTATGATGCGCGGTTAGTGCATTGTTAGTCTGATGGCGAAAAGCAAGCTCCCGGCCTGCGGGTTACAATGGCTGACGTTTATTTTTCGCGAGGCTTTTCATGCAGTTCACTACCTGGCTCACCTTCTTTTTTGCTGCCTGCGTCATTGCAGTCTCACCTGGCTCTGGCGCCGTGCTGTCGATGTCGCATGGCCTGAATTATGGCGTGAAAAAAGCATCCGGCACCATCATGGGCTTGCAGGCCGGTTTATTGTTGATACTGGCCATCGCCGGAGCGGGTGTCGGGTCCATACTGATGGCTTCCGAAGTTGCCTTCAGCGTCGTCAAGACAGTGGGTGCGCTGTATCTGATTTACCTGGGTATCAACCAATGGCGGGCGCGGGTGGATGTTGTGAATGAAGCTGAAGCCGATACTGAGAGCGTCGCCAGTACCCAGGCACCGGCCATGTCCAAACGTTTTCTCATTGGCTTCCTGACGAATGCCACCAACCCAAAAGGGATTATTTTCATGGTGGCGGTATTGCCGCAGTTTATTTCGCATGACGCACCCTTGTTGCCACAACTGTTGATACTCGGTGTGACGATGTGTGCGATTGATTTGGTGGTGATGCACGGTTATGCCTACGCTGCGTCCAGCATGCAGCGCTATTTCCGTGATCCAAAGTGGTTGAAAAGCCAGAACCGTTTCTTTGGCGGCATCCTGATGGCGATAGGTACTGCCTTGTTCTTCGTGAAGCGCAGTCCTGCAAGCTAAAACGCAATCCCCTGGCCAGCCAGCCTGGCCCAGGGACAAGGTTGCTGGCCTACATCAGCGGGATTTGCTGTTTTTTTGCCAGTGCATCGATATCTTGCCAGATCGTCATTTGATTCAACAGACGGGTGGCAGGATCCAGCATGGAATTCAGGTTGAAAAAACGTTCCAGCGCGGTGTCGTCAAAATTACTGTGTTGTGAAAAATTGATGCGGCCATATTGTTTGCGAAATGCATGCAGCAAATCCGCTGGCGTGTCTTTATGCCATACCTGCATCAAGCCACCCACCATCAATGCACAGTCTGTCGTCTGTTCCAGCGTACGCGGGTTCTTTGAACTGGTGGCGTCGCGATAATCCAGCAGGCGCGGGAAATAGAATTTCTTGATCCAGCTGGCCGGTATGCCGCCTTCACGCAACAGCGCGCCACTTCGCCAGAGTTTCCAGCTTTTTTCAGCTTCGCTTGTATCCGTGAACTGGCTGTCTGCCTCAATGACGCAGTCTTCGGCCAGTTCGATTTCCAGTATCACCGGCAAACCTGCGGTGACGGCAATGTTTTCCAGTTCGGGCATCTGCGGTTTTTCGCCATGCTGGTTTTGCAGGGCATTGACAAAACTTCCCATGACTTGCTCGTTGTTCTGATGCAGTGTGCTGGTCGCCTTGCAAAATGCGGCGCAGGCAGCAAAATACGCCATCAGTTCGCCCACCATGATGCCCCGCTCAGGTGCAGGTTCTGCGGGCTGATCGAAGCCCTGGCGCGGCATATCCGCCGCCAGGCCCTGGCGCAGGATAGGGTAAAGATCAGTAGAGATGCAGCCGTATTTGACGTGGCTGCCAGCGGCAAGTTTAAATTCTGACATGGCGGCTCAGGCTTTCTTGAACAGAGACAGGACGTGTTCCGGCGGACGTCCGATAGCCGCTTTATTTTGGTACGTAACGATAGGTCTTTGCAGCAAATGCGGATGGGCAACAAGCGCCTGCAAGGCCGTTGCCGTATCGGCTTGGGCCAGCTTCAGGCTTGCATACTCATCTTCATTATTACGCAACATGGTCTGCACATGATTGTCACCCAGTGCGATGAATATTTGTTGCAGTTCATCAAAATTTAAAGGGGTTTTTTGATAATCAATGATGTTTATGGCAAGTGCCTGTTCTTCGGCTACCGTGGTCAGCAAAGCCAGTGTTTCGCGGGATTTGGAGCAGCGCGGATTATGGTAAATCGTTATCATTCTTGATGCTATCGTTCATGGTAAGTTCCGCCGCATGCAGGCAGGTTTCAGCGGGTTTGCCTGCATGCGGTGGCGTTGTTCAGTAAAAGCTCTGGCCTATGCCAGCCAGGACCAGCACGCCCAGTATGGCAAACACAATTGCTGCCAGCCAGCGCACAACTTTGAAAGGGAAGTTGGGTGAGGCAATCTTGCCCAGGAATACAGCGGGTACATCGGCGATCAGCATACCCAGCGTGGTGCCGGCAATGACCAGTGGCAGGTTGCTGTACTTGGCCGCCAGTGCGACCGTGGCCAACTGTGTCTTGTCGCCGATTTCGGCAATAAAAAAAGTGATACAGGTCAGCATGAAGATGCCGTAGGGCTTGTCGCCTATGCCGTCATCTTCCATTTCATCCGGTTTCAGGGTCCAGATGGCTATCGCCAGGAATGACAGGCCCAATAACCAGCGCAACAGGGTGGGGCTAAACTGGCTGGCCACCCATTGCCCCAGCAAACCGGCCAGAGTGTGGTTGAACAGGGTGGCAATCAGTATGCCCAATACGATAGGCAGGGGTTTTTTATAGCGGGCAGCCAGCAATAAAGCCAGCAATTGGGTCTTGTCGCCAATTTCACCTATGGTGACGGCAAGGGTAGAGACGAGGAAAGCTTCCATGATGATGTGCGGGACGGGGCAATTTAATAACCAATGACAGCCATATCCCGCCCCATCCCTGGTCAGCAGAATACAACTATCAAAGGTCTTGCCCCAACCCGACGTATTACCGGGCCTAAACGCACCATGGCCAGCCGGCCAAGTATGTTGATGCGCTTTCTTCAACCGCAGTTGAAGCAGGCTACTCCCCAATGAAAGTGAGGCCGTATTATAACGCAGCTTGGCGCTTATTTCGCAATCCAGCGAAACCTTGTCTTGTTATCATGCTTGTCCTGGCCGGGATTTATGAACTGGCAGCAATGGTTTGTCTGGTTGATCACGAGGTGCTGTTACACTGGATACCGCAACCTAATTAATCATATAAACGATATTTATGGAATCATTCTATAGCTATGCCATGCGTTTCTGGTCACAGTCAGAGTTGCATGCCAATTTGATCATTTTCATGAATTTGACAGGAGCCATGTTACTTGGCTTTCTGGTTGGCTATGAGCGTTCCTACCATGGGCGTGCAGCTGGCATGCGTACCTATGGCCTGGTCTGCATGGCATCGGCAGCGCTGGTGGTGATTGCCGGTTACCCAGACTTCTGGTACGGCGGACGTGCGCTGTCGCCTGTCAATCTCGACCCTTCACGCACCATACAGGGGGTAGTGACCGGCATTGGCTTCCTGGGGGCGGGCGTCATCATGCGAGAGGGCTTTACCATCAGCGGCCTGACGACGGCGGCGTCCCTGTGGGCATCGTCTGCGATAGGCGTGCTGGTGGGCGTTGGTTTTTATGCCGCAGCCATTTTGCTGGCGCTGCTGTCTGCAGCCTGCATGATTTGGGTCTACAAGCTGGAATCTTGGTTGCCATCCAGGCCGGCAGTGTCAATTACCATGCAATTCCGCCCGGGTTTTGTACCGAATGAAGATGCCTTGCGCAGACTGGCCCTGGCGCGTGGCTATGAAATTGCAGTCGGTACCCTGACCATCAGCGCCAAAGAAGGGCGCATAGAATGGCGCTTCGTCGCCGTTGCTGTCAACCGCAAGCTGGCTACCCGTATCAGTGGGCTGGCCGCCGAGCTGGGGGCATTTGAGGGTATAGAAAATTATCATCTTGCCCACGCAAGAAACTGACCTGTCTTGCACGTATTTTTGCAAGCACTCTTGCACGTATCAGCGGGGTGAGGGCTGGATTTGCCGGCTGGCCTGGTCATCCGTCGATGGCAATTCTGGCAAGCCTTCCATGCCGTGCATGAAAATCCGCGTCACCAGGACGGCAAAGTCCGCATAGGATATCTTGTCGCCTTCCTGTTGCGGCTTGAGCCAGGTAAAGGTCCAGTTAATCATGCCGAACAGCAGCATGGTAATGGCGCTACGGTTCTGTGCATCCGTGCGTCGCGGAAAGCGGCGCTGTATGGCACTGGCGAACAGGTTCACGATGCTTCTTTGGGCATCGAGTATCAGCAGCCTTTGTGGTTCTTCCAGAAACTTCACATCATTCAGCAGGGCAATATGCCGGGTCTGTGAGTGTTCATATTCCGCCAGAAAGGCCGCAATCAGCTCTGTCAGCTCGGTATGGGTTTCAGCCAGACGTATCAGCACCTTGGTATAGCGGTCCAGTAAATCAAAAAGTATGGCTTCTTTGCTGGCGTAATAGTGGTATAGCCTGGCTTTGGAGGTGCCGCAGGCCTGAGCCAGCAGGCTCATGGAGGTGCCGGGGTAGCTATGGCTGGCGAAAGCCTGTGCCGCCCGCTCCAGGATTTCATCGCGTTGCAATTGGTGGTCGGAAGCCTGTGTGCGCGCCATGGTTAATATGCAAAATGATTTGTCTGCATGATACAGCGACATCCGTGTAGCGGGAAAAACTTCCTGATTTGATCTTGATTAATGGCCCAGGCAATTCAGATGCATATCGAACGCATTTTGTTTTGAAAAAGATGGCAATTCAGTATCTTGTGGTAAAAATGAATAAAATCATATGCTTAAGAGCAATTAATGCCTGGGTTGAGACCTGATATAGGAACAAATTCTCAAATAGGTGTTGACAGTTGGGTCGGACATCTCCATAATTCGGGGTTCCCTGCGGAGAGGTGGCCGAGTGGTTAAAGGCGACAGACTGTAAATCTGTTCTCTCTGAGTACGCTGGTTCGAATCCAGCCCTCTCCACCACAGGTAAAGAATTGAATTTAGAAATTAGCGGCTGAAGTGGTGGCCTTTGCGGGTGTAGCTCAATGGTAGAGCTGAAGCCTTCCAAGCTTATGACGAGGGTTCGATTCCCTTCACCCGCTCCAGTTTTACTTGCGCGGCTTTTTGCGCAAACAAGCTGCCCTTGTAGCTCAGTGGTAGAGCACTCCCTTGGTAAGGGAGAGGCCACGTGTTCAATCCACGTCAAGGGCACCATGGTTTATCTGGTGTATTCAAGTCTGATTTGTCGGGCGCGTGCCTGAGCATTCTCATCAAAATCGTTAGGAGTCCAAAATGGCAAAAGGTAAGTTCGAGCGCACCAAGCCGCACGTAAACGTAGGCACAATTGGTCACGTTGATCACGGCAAAACCACACTGACAGCAGCGATTGCAACAGTCTTGTCGAAAAAATTCGGCGGCGAAGCAAAAGCCTACGACCAGATCGATGCAGCACCAGAAGAAAAAGCGCGCGGTATTACAATTAATACAGCCCACGTTGAGTACGAAACAGCCGGCCGCCACTACGCCCACGTTGACTGCCCAGGCCATGCTGACTATGTTAAAAACATGATCACTGGCGCGGCTCAGATGGACGGCGCGATCCTGGTTTGCTCCGCAGCAGACGGTCCTATGCCACAAACTCGCGAACACATCCTGTTGGCACGTCAAGTTGGCGTTCCATACATCATCGTGTTCCTGAACAAGTGCGACATGGTTGACGATGCTGAATTGCTGGAACTGGTTGAAATGGAAGTTCGTGAATTGTTGTCCAAATACGAATTCCCAGGCGACGACCTGCCTATCATTCAAGGTTCCGCTAAACTGGCCCTCGAAGGCGACAAAGGTCCTCTGGGCGAAGAAGCCATCATGAAACTGGCTGATGCACTGGATTCCTACATCCCAACACCAGAACGTGCTGTTGACGGCGCCTTCCTGTTGCCAGTAG